>NZ_JBGGKT010000011.1:0-168484 GCF_041287115.1 Mycobacterium sp. pV006
ACAAATTTGACCAAACAAAAGACACCAAAACTGGCATCAAAAAAACCACACCCCTAAACGGGAAAAAGAGGCGCGGCAACAAAACAACAAACAAAAACCACCAAACACACTATTGAGTTCTCAAACAACACACCCGGTTTCAGGCAACCCTGCCACTGTACTTCATGTGGCCAGGGAGGTCAAACCTCGTCCGCCGAATCTCTCGACCGGGGCCGTGGGCTTCTGTTGGAAGATACTACGCACGAATCCGCAGTAAGCCCAAATTCCCTGGTCACAGCCGGTTTCGGACCTTCAAGTCTACGTGACTCGCTCGACTTCCGCACCCAAACTGACGAGATTCTCGACGAACTTCGGGTAGCCGCGGTCGATGTGGAACACGTCGTGCACCTCGGTCTCCCCGTCGGCGACGAGGCCCGCCAACACCAGGCCGGCACCCGCGCGGATGTCCGACGACCACACAGGTGCACTCGACAGCTGCGGGATGCCCCGAACCACCGCATGGTGGCCATCGGTCCGAGCGTCGGCGCCGAGTCGGATCATCTCTTCGACGAAGCGGAAACGCGCCTCGAAAACGTTCTCGGTGATCATCGACGTACCGTCCGCGACGGCCGCCAGGCCGATGGCCATCGGCTGCAGGTCGGTCGGGAATCCGGGGAACGGCAGGGTCGCGACGTTGACCGCCTTGGGCCGCTCGTACTGGACCACCCGGAAACCGTCGTCACTCTGGGTGACGGTGGCGCCGGCGTCATGCAGTTTGTGCAACACCAACTGCAGGTGGGCCGGATCGACCCCGGTTACGGAGACGTCCCCGCGGGTCATCGCCGCAGCGATGCCCCACGTGGCTGCGACGATCCGGTCGCCGATCACCCGGTGCTCGGTCGGATACAGCCGGTCGACTCCGGTGATCGTCAGGGTCGACGAGCCGGCCCCGGTGACCTGTGCACCCATTTGGTTGAGCATCGTGCAGAGGTCGACGACGTCGGGTTCCCGCGCCGCGTTGTGGATGGTCGTGACGCCTTCGGCGAGCACCGCGGCCATCAGGATGTTCTCTGTGGCCCCGACCGACGGGAACTCCAGCTGGATTTCCGCGCCGCGCAGGTGATCGGCCTCGGCCACCACGCAGCCGTGCTCGATCGTGCAGCGCGCACCCAACTGCCGCAGTCCCGCCTGATGCATGTCCAGGGGACGCGACCCGATGGCATCGCCACCGGGCAACGCGACCTTGGCCCTCTTGCACCGGCCGACCAACGGCCCGAGGACGCAGACCGATGCGCGGAACTGGCGCACCGCAGCGAAGTCGGCGTCGTACTTCGGTTCGTCGGGCGAGGTGATCCGGACGACGTCGCCGTCGAGTTCGACGGTCGCCCCGAGTCCTCGCAACACCTCGGCCATCAGCGGAACATCGAGGATGTCGGGGCAGTTGGTGATCGTGCTGGTTCCCTCAGCGAGCAGCGCCGCCGCCATCAGCTTCAGCACACTGTTCTTGGCGCCGCCGACAGCAACTTCGCCCGATAACCGGCAACCGCCGGTCACCACGAAATGCTCGCTCACGTCGGTCAGTGTAAACAGCGGCCCTGCCCATGTCAGTCTCCCGAGCCGCGACTCTCAGACTACGTCCCGTACGGTTTGGGCATGGCTGTGCACCTGACTCGGATATATACCCGGACCGGCGACGATGGGTCCACGGGACTCAGCGATTTCAGCCGGGTTTCCAAGAACGATGCGCGGTTGACGGCCTACGCCGACTGTGACGAAACGAACGCCGCCATCGGTGTCGCACTCGCGCTCGGCAACGCCGACGATCGCCTCACCGAGGTGCTTCGGCAGATCCAGAACGACCTGTTCGACGCGGGTGCCGATCTGTCGACACCGGTGGTGGAGAACCCCGAACATCCCCCACTGCGCATCCAGCAGAGCTACATCGACCGGCTGGAACGCTGGTGCGACGAATTCAACGAGGGGCTGCCGGCCCTCAACTCGTTCGTGTTGCCCGGCGGGACGACGCTGTCGGCCCTGCTGCATGTCGCTCGGACCGTCGCTCGGAGAGCCGAACGTTCGGCCTGGTCCGCGGTGCAGACCCACGGTGAGACCGTCAGCGTCCTGCCCGCGAGATACCTGAACAGGCTCTCGGACCTGTTGTTCATCTTGTCGCGGGTCGCCAATCCCGACGGGGACGTGCTCTGGAAGCCGGGGGGCGGCGCTCAGTAACTTCGCCGACGCGCCCGTGGTGACGGCCGCGACTCCAGCCACGAGGTGAAGGCGGTCAAGGCACCGCGATCGAGCGCGATCTCATAGCCCCGGCCGCGTTCCGGACCGGTGTCCCGGAGTTCGAGGATCACGATCTCGTCGGTCATGATGTCGAACTCGTCGCCGCGGGGCGACCGACGCGACACGATCTCGAGGCCGCGGCGGCTCAAGGTCCGATCAGGCCACCAGCGCAGGCTGGAGAGTCGATAGAACTCGGCTTCGCCGCCGCGGTACCGCATGACCCCGTGGCGCCAGCCCTGACCGCCGACCGCCGGATAGTCCCGCAAAATCGCCGCGGTGCCCCCGACCTGACGCAGCTTCCACAGCCGATAGCCGAGCACCGCGACCAACAGTGCGAGGACGGCGACGAGCGCGACCATGAGTTGCATGGACGCGCTCATCGCGGGTCAGTCCAGTTGCCCCAGGGCGCGCAGGCGCGCGCGACCCCACGCCGCGGTCCGCTCGTCGTCGGACTCCGCGTCCTGCTTGGCCTCGTCGGCGTTGATCTCGTTCTCGAACTGCGCGTTCTCCACGAGGATGCGGACCGCATCCTCGGTGACCGACAGGAATCCCCCGTCGACTGCGATGCGCAGGTCGTCCTCGCCTTCCCGCTCGACGCGCACCATCGCGTCGTCGACCAGCTGCGCGACGAGCGGGATGTGCCGCGGCAGGATCCCGATCTCGCCGGCCGTGGTGCGGGTGAACACGAACGTGGCTTCGCCCTGCCACAGCTCACGTTCCACGGCGACGATCTCGACGTTCATCTCCGCCATGTCACACCACCTCTCTCAACCCGATGCTCTTCGCGCAAGCGCTCATCGCCGGCGCGAAATTAACCTCGTCGATCACAGCTTCGCGCCGAGGCTTTCAGCCTTCTTGGCGAGGTCGTCGAGCCCACCGATGAGGAAGAATGCCTGCTCGGGCAGGTGGTCGAACTCGCCCTTGGTGAGCTTGTCGAACGCCTCGATGGTCTCCTTAAGCGGCACCGTGGAGCCGGGCTGGCCGGTGAACTGCTCGGCGGCCATCATGTTCTGGCTCAGGAAGCGCTCGATGCGGCGCGCCCGGTTCACCAACTGCTTGTCCTCTTCGGCGAGCTCGTCGATACCGAGGATGGCGATGATGTCCTGGAGGTCCTTGTAACGCTGCAGAATCCGGATGACTTCCTGCGCGACGCGGTAGTGCTCGTCGCCGACCACGGCCGGGTCGAGGATCGTCGAGCTCGACGCCAGCGGGTCCACCGCGGGGAAGATGCCCTTCGAGAACACCGAACGAGAGAGCTCGGTGGTCGCGTCGAGGTGGGCGAACGTGGTCGCCGGAGCCGGGTCGGTGTAGTCGTCGGCGGGCACGTACACGGCCTGCATCGAGGTGATCGACTTACCGCGGGTCGAGGTGATGCGCTCCTGGAGCTCACCCATCTCGTCGGCCAGGGTGGGCTGGTAGCCCACCGCGGACGGCATACGACCGAGCAGCGTCGAGACCTCCGAGCCGGCCTGCGTGAAGCGGAAGATGTTGTCGATGAACAGCAGCACGTCCTGGCCCTGCTCGTCGCGGAAGTACTCCGCCATCGTCAGCGCCGACAGGGCGACGCGCATACGGGTGCCCGGCGGCTCGTCCATCTGACCGAACACCAGGGCGGTGTCCTTGAGCACGTTGGCGTCCTCGAGTTCGACCCACAGGTCGTTGCCCTCACGGGTGCGCTCACCGACGCCGGCGAACACCGAGGTACCACCGAAGTTACGGGCGATACGGTTGATCATCTCCTGGATGAGCACCGTCTTGCCCACGCCGGCGCCGCCGAACAGGGCGATCTTGCCGCCGCGCACGTACGGGGTCAGCAGGTCGACGACCTTCAGACCGGTCTCCAGCATCTCGGTACGGGGCTCGAGGTCGGAGAAGGCCGGCGGCTTGCGGTGGATCGACCAGTGCTCGAAGTCCTTGCCGTAGCCGGGCTCGTCGAGGCAGTCGCCGAGGGCGTTGAACACGTGACCCTTGACGCCGTCGCCGACGGGCACCGAGATCGACCGGCCGGTGTCGGTGACCTCGACGCCGCGCACCAGACCGTCGGTGGGCTGCATCGAGATGGTCCGGACCAGGTTGTCCCCGAGGTGCTGAGCCACCTCCAGCGTCAGGGTCTTGGACAGCTCCTTGTAGGAGATGTCGGCGTGCAGCGCGTTGAACAGCTCCGGGACGGAGCCACGCGGGAACTCGACGTCGACGACCGGGCCGGTGATACGGACCACGCGGCCGGTGGTCTCCTTGGCTTCTGCTGGTGCACTCATGATTGTTTCTTCGCTTCCTAACGGGGCGTACTGCTGAAGGTCACTTGGCGTCGGCGAGCGCGTTGGCGCCGCCGACGATCTCGCTGATTTCCTGGGTGATCTGGGCCTGGCGTTCGCGGTTGGCCGCGAGCGTCAGGGACTTGATCAGTTCGTCGGCGTTGTCGGTGGCCGACTTCATGGCCCGGCGTCGCGACGCGGACTCCGAGGCAGCGGCCTCGAGCAGCGCGGCGTACACGCGGGTGGCGACGTAGCGGGGAAGCAGTTCGCCGAACAGCGTCTCGGCGTCGGGCTCGAACGAGAACAACGTCTGCGGGCCGTCGGCCGGCGTCTCGTCCTCGACGTACTCGACGACCATCGGCGCGATCCGCCGGGCGGCCACCACCTGCGAGAGCATCGACCGGAACTCGGTGAAGACGATGTGCAGTTCGTCGACACCGAGGATGCCGTCGGCTCCGGCGTCATCGCCCTCGTCGTCGGCTCCGGACATGAACGCCGTCACCAAGGTGTCGGCGATCTCCCGCGCGTTCTCGTAGCTGGGACGCTCGGAGAAACCGGTCCACGACTCGACGACCTCGCGCTGACGGAAGCTGAAGTAACCCAACGCTTTCCGGCCGACGACGTAGAGAACCGGTTCCTTGCCCTCTTCGCGCAGCAGCGAGAAGAGCTCCTCGGACTGCCGCAACACGTTGGCGTTGTAGGCGCCACAGAGCCCACGGTCCGACGACACCACCAACACACCGGCCCGCTTCCGGTTCTCCCGCTCCACGAGCAACGGGTGATCCAGCGCGCTCGCGCTGGCGAGCTCGGTGAGCATGTTGGTGATCTCGGTGCTGTAAGGCCGAGCCGCCTCGACCCTGGCCTGCGCCTTCGAGATTCGCGAGGTCGCGATCAGTTCTTGCGCCTTGGTGATCTTCTTGATCGACCCGGCGGAACGGATGCGCCCGCGAAGCTCGCGCAGTGTTGCAGCCATCTAGCTCTCCAGCCCTCCAGTACCTGTTCCGTCCGACTACTTCGCCGCCGGCTTGCGAACCTTGACGGACTCCTTCTCGACGTCCTCTTCGTCCATGGCCTCAGCCTTGGGATCGACCGCAACGGAGCTGCCGTCAGACGCCGAGAAGCCCTTCTTGAAGTCGTTGATGACCTTCACGAGCTTCTCCTCGTTCTCCTCAGAGAACTTCTTGGACTCGCGGATGTCCTGCAGGATCTCGCCGTGCGAGCCGCGGATGTGCTCGAGCAGGTCCGCCTCGAAGCGCGAGACATCCTCCACCGGAACCGAATCGAGATGACCGCCGGTGCCGAGGAAGATCGACACAACCTGCTCCTCGACCGGGAACGGGGTGTACTGCGGCTGCTTGAGCAGCTCGACCAGGCGTGCACCACGGTCCAGCTGCGCCTTCGAAGCGGCATCGAGGTCCGAGGCGAACGCCGCGAACGACTCGAGCTCGCGGTACTGCGACAGTTCCAGACGCAGCGACCCGGCGACCTCTTTCATGGCCTTGATCTGAGCGGCGCCACCGACGCGCGACACCGACACACCGACGTTGATGGCCGGGCGCACACCCTGGTTGAACAGGTCGGACTCCAGGAAGCACTGGCCGTCGGTGATCGAGATGACGTTGGTCGGGATGAACGCCGAGATGTCGTTGGCCTTGGTCTCGATGATCGGCAGGCCCGTCATCGAACCGCCACCGAGCTCGTCGGAAAGCTTCGCGCAACGCTCCAGCAGACGCGAGTGCAGGTAGAACACGTCACCCGGGAACGCCTCGCGGCCCGGCGGGCGGCGCAGCAGCAGCGAGATGGCGCGGTAGGCGTCGGCCTGCTTGGTCAGGTCGTCGAACACGATCAGCACGTGCTTGCCGTCGTACATCCAGTGCTGACCGATGGCCGAACCGGTGTACGGGGCCAGCCACTTGAAGCCGGCGGCGTCGGAGGCCGGAGCCGCGACGATGGTGGTGTACTCCATCGCGCCGCCCTCTTCGAGAGCCCGCTTCACCGACGCGATCGTGGTGCCCTTCTGGCCGATCGCGACGTAGACGCAGCGCACCTGCTGCTTGGGGTCACCCGTCTCCCATGCCTGACGCTGGTTGAGGATGGTGTCCACGGCGACGGCGGTCTTGCCGGTCTTGCGGTCGCCGATGATCAGCTGGCGCTGACCGCGCCCGATCGGGGTCTGGCTGTCGATCGCCTTGATGCCGGTCTGCAGCGGCTCCGAAACGCCTTGGCGCTGAACCACCGACGGTGCCTGGAGCTCCAGTGCGCGACGGGTGTCGGTCTCGATGTCGCCCTGGCCGTCGATCGGCTGGCCGAGGGGGTTGACGACGCGCCCGAGGAACGCGTCGCCGACCGGGACCGAGAGCACCTCACCGGTGCGCTTGACCTGCTGGCCTTCTTCGATCTTCTCGAAGTCGCCCAGGATGACCGCACCGACCTCGTGTTCGTCGAGGTTCAGCGCGACACCGAGGACGCCGCCCGGGAACTCGAGCAGTTCCTGGGTCATGACCGAGGGCAGGCCCTCGATGTGGGCGATACCGTCGCCGGCGTCGACGACGACACCAATTTCTTCTCGGTCGGACTCCGCGGAGAAGGAGGAGACGTAG
Organism: Mycobacterium sp. pV006; assembly: GCF_041287115.1. Taxonomy (NCBI): domain Bacteria; kingdom Bacillati; phylum Actinomycetota; class Actinomycetes; order Mycobacteriales; family Mycobacteriaceae; genus Mycobacterium; species Mycobacterium sp. pV006. The sequence goes on from NZ_JBGGKT010000011.1 coordinate 7,124, forward strand.
TCCTCGATCGCCCCTTCGATGTCAGAAGCCGAGATTGTCAACTCTGCCATGGCTTTTCGTCTTCCTGCCTGTGTGTTTCTCGTTGCTTGGTTCTCGGAGTCCGGCGTGTTCAGTCCGGCAGCCCTGCGCGGGCTGCGGCCAACCGGGAGGAAATGGATCCGTCGATGACCTCGTCGCCGACGGTGATGAGGAGGCCGCCGAGCAGATCGGGATCGACGTCGAGCTGGACCGACACGTCGGTCCCGTAGATACGGCTGAGCACCTCGGTCAGCCGCGTGCGTTGTTCGTCGGACAGTTCGGCTGCCGCGGTGACCTGTGCGACGGCTTCACCGCGCCGCGCCACCGCCAACTCGGCCAGATCGTTGACCGCCGCGTCGGCGTTCTGGCCGCGCAGCAGCTCGACGGTCTGCTTCAGCAGCGCCGACGTGGTCTCGTTGACACCACCGCCGCTCTGGAGCACCTTGTCCAGCAGGCCGATCCGCTGCTCGGCGTCGACGGTGGTGTCCGACAGCAGCCGGCTGAGCCGGGATTCGTTGTCGAGCACCCGGCCGAACCGGAACAGCTGCTCTTCGACTTCCTCTGCTTGGTTGTCGCGCTCGGCGCGGACCAGCAGGGCCAACCGCGCCACGTGCTCGAGCGCATCGACCAGGTTTTCCGTGACCGACCAACGCTGGGCCACAGCCGTCTTCAGCAGTTCCAGGCTCTTGGCGTCGACCTTGCCGTCGAACAGACGCTCGACCAGGCGCACCTTGGCCGACGACTCGTCTGCCGGCTCCGCGAGGTGCTTGTTGAGCGCCGATTCCTTGAGCAGAACCTTCGCGATCCCGGTGAGGTCGTCGGCGACGGTGCTCAGGGTGGCGGCGTCAGCGCCGTCGGCGTCGGACTCGAACTGCTTGACGACCTCGCCGAGGGCTTCGCGACTGGCGGCACGCAGATTGAGCGAGGCCCCCGACTCGAGAACCGCCGGGGAGGGCGCCATCTCGTTGAGCTGATCGAGGAAGCGGTCGACGGTCGACGACTGCGCGGCCGGATCCGAGACGTAGTCGCGGACGATGTCCTCGGCCTTCTGGACCGACTGCAGGCCGAGGTTCTGACGGAGTCCTCGGATGGTCTGCTGCCGGAGCAGTTCGACCTGCTGCTGGCCCTGCGCCTTGATCCGTTCCGCCTCGACGGCGGCCTGCGAGCGCAGCTGCTCGACGATGCGCTTCGAGTCCGACTGCGCCTCCTCCTTGACCTGAGCGGCCTCGGATTTGGCTTCCTCGAGTGCCTTCTGGTGCATCTGGTCGGCGTTGGCCAGCTTCTCGGCGGCCGCCTTGCTCTCCTCGAGGGCCACGCGAACCGCCTCCTGCTGCGTTTCCATCATTCGCTTCACCAGCGGAACGACGTACTTCCACAGCAAGAAACCGATGATGGCGAACCCGACCAGGTTCCCGATGAACGTCGACATCAGCGCCTCTCGCTCGAGGTGCCGTTGACATCGACACCAAGGATGCGGCTGGCCAACGTCTTGGACAGATCGTCGACCGACGACTCGAGTTGAGTCGAGGTGGTCGCAGCGGTCTGGTCCAGAGTCGCGTTGGCGGACTGCAATTGGTTCGAGACTTCTCCGCCCGCCTCGGCTCTGGCCTGGTCCACTACCTGGCGACCTTCGGCCCGAGCTTCGTCACGGATTGCGGCGGCTTCACTGCGCGCACCCGCCATCGCCTTGTTGTAGTCCTCCTGGGCCGCGTCGAGTTGCTTGGCAGCCTCTCGGTTGTCGGCAGCGGTCTTGGCGAGCATGGCCTCGCGTTCGGCCAGGACCTTGCTCACCGGCGGCACGACCCACTTGGCGATCACGGCGAGAACGACGAGGAAGATCAACAGCACCACGAAGAAGGTGCCGTTGGGCAGCAGGAAGTTGCCGGTCCCCTCGCTCTCGTCGGCAGCCGGGGCTGCCAGGACGGCTGCGGTCAGTTCACCCATGTCGCTGAATTAGCCGACGGGGGTGGCGAAGACGAACAGCGCCATGAACGCCAGGTTGATGAAGTACGCCGCCTCGACCAGACCGACGGTGATGAAGAACGGCGTGAAGAGCCGACCCTGTGCTTCCGGCTGGCGAGCGATGCCCGAGATGAGCGCGTTACCGGCCACACCGTTACCGATACCGGCGCCGATGGCGCCACCGGCCATGATGAGCCCGCCGCCAATGAGCGCGCCGGCAGCGATTGTGGGATCCATTCCTTGTCCTCCTTGATATCTGGCAGAGATGCCTACCAGGGTCTGCGTGCTTCTTACGAACCGATGTCGTTGGTCAGCGGTCGGTTGCGACCGCGGTCTCGCTAGTGATGGTCATCCTCATGCTCGAGTTCCATCGACTGTCCGAAGTACAAGATGGTCAGCAGCGAGAAGATGAAGGCCTGGATGAGTCCGATGAACAGGTCGAACGCCTTCCAGATGGCGTTGGGGGCCCACAGGATCCAGGCGGGGAACATCGCGATCAGACCGATCATGATGCTGCCGGCGAAGATGTTGCCGAAGAGTCGCAAGGACAGCGAGATCGGCTTGGCGATCTCCTCGACCAGGTTGATCGGCGCCAGGAACGCGACGTGGCCCTTGAGCAGACGCTTCGGATGGCCCAGGATGCCGCGCCGCCAGACGCCGGCCGCGTGGTAGGCGATGAAGACGAACGCGGCGAGCGCGAAGACGAAGTTCACGTCGGCTGCCGGCGGTTTGAGGAGCTCGTGCTCCATGCCGTCGCTACCCGTGTACTGCACCGGCAGCACCGCGATCCAGTTGGCGATCAGGATAAACACGAAGAGGCTCACCGCCAGGGGGAGCACGAACGGTGCGACCCTCATGCCGATCGCGCTCTCGACCTGGTTGCGGAACTGGATGGTCACAGTCTCGAAGAACAGCTGGACACCGCCGGGCACACCGGTCGAGGTGACCTTCGCCCGGAGGTAGAACGCCAAGGCCAACACCACGGCCGCTGCGATCGCCGTCGACAGGACGGTGTCGACGTTGACCGTCATGCCGAACCACTCCTGCTCGGTGTGGTGGCCGACCTGGAGCGCCAGGATTTGTTCACTCATCTGTGGATTGATCCTTCGATGCTTAACCGTCGTTGAAAGTCGTTGCGGAGTGCGTGGAACTGGGTGTCGTGGGATCGGCTGATGCCTCGTCGTCGCCGGCCCGCAGCTTCTTCAGAACCGGTAACGACGTGCTCAGTACGAGAATCACCTGAAATAATGCCAAACCGAACAGCACGCCCAACCCCTGCGGTCGGAAGTAGAAGGCGATGCTGAGACCGATCACGGTGATCACCATGAGGCGGGTCGCGGAGTTCAGGGCCATCTTGCTCTTCAGCGGATGATCGCTGGCCGTGATGGCCTGCACGCTGCGGCGGACGAGCAGGGCGTTGGTCAGGCCGAGCGCCAGACCGATGGCGAAGAACACTCCGAACAACGGGTGACCCAACAGGGCGGCGGCGACACACGCGACGCCCGCGATGGCGGCGCACACCGCAGACAACATGACGGGTCGGAAAGCGACGGACGGAAACACCAACGGCGCGTCGTGCGCTGGCGTCGTCACGGCTTCACCTCGATCCCGCGGTCGTCATGTGTTGTGAGAGCTGCCCCGGCGTTTCGGTGCGTGGCGCCCGTAGCGTAGCGGAGGGCGGCAGGCGCACTGGAATCACCCAAGGGGTAGCTCCCTGTGATCGGTCGAACTGTCTATCTTTGTTCCGTTCGGGTTCGGCGGAGCCGATGGCCCGAGAACGGAAACCCGCGAGGTCGGTCGGGGTTCTTATTGAACCCTAACACACGGAACAGGGCACAAAAGAGGGCCTACTACTTCTCGTCGTATACCCCCCGGCCTGCATCGTCGCGGCGGCCGAGCAGCGGTATCAACGTCACGACGAGGGCTACGACGACGGCCGCTCCCATCACCGCGGCGGTGTGCCGGGGATCGAAGAAGATCGAGCTCGCCGCTCCCAGCGCCGCGATCCCGACCCACAGATAGATGAGCAGCACGACGCGTCGGTGCGAGTGCCCGATCTCGAGGAGCCGATGATGCAGGTGCATCTTGTCGGGACTGAACGGGCTGCGGCCCGCACGGGTGCGCCGGATGATCGCCAGCAGCATGTCCAGGGCGGGCACGAACATCACGGCGACCACCAGAAGGAACGGCGACAGCAACGCGAAGACGTCACGCACCCCGTACGCGGTCTGCGAGATCGGCCCGGCGGCCGTCGTCGACGCGGCCGCCAACATCAGGCCGATCAGCATCGACCCGGAGTCCCCCATGAAGATCTTGGCCTTGTGGAAGTTGTGCGGCAGGAAGCCCAGACACGCGCCGGCCAACACCACCGAAATCACCGCCGGCGGGTAGAACAGCACGTCGCCACCGTGGTCGCGGAGCAGGCCGACGGAGAACAGACAGATGGCCAGGGCGGTGATCAGCCCGAGCCCCGCCGCCAAGCCGTCCAGTCCGTCGACGAAGTTCATCGCGTTGACGATCGCCACGGTCAGGGCCAGCGTCAGCAGGATCGATGCGACCTGGTCGAGCACAATGGTGCCGACCCCGCCGAACGGGATGTAGAGCACACTCCAGGCCACCCCCATCGTGACCAGCACGCTGGCGGCGGTGATCTGGCCGGCGAACTTGGTCAGGGCGTCCAGACCCCAGCGGTCGTCGATGAGTCCGACGACCATGATGAGGCCGCCGGCCACCACCACCGCGGGCATGCCCGACGAGTAGACGAAACCGCGGGTCAGTGCCGGTAGCTGGGAGGCCAGCAGGACCGCCGCCACGACGCCGACGTACATCGCCAGCCCGCCCATCCGCGGGGTGGGCTGCAGGTGGACGTCACGTTCACGCGGATAGGCGACCGCACCCCAACGCATCGCCAGCACGCGGACCAGTCCGGTGGCCAGGTAGGTGATGATCGCCGCGGTCAGCCCGACCAGTGCCAGTTCTCGCAGCGGTACACCGGCACCGCGGTCCGACAGCGCGAGCACGCTCTCCGATACGGGGCTGGAGAACATCACCGCGCCACCGTAATCCACGCGCCCGGCACTCAGTCGGGCTGCGGCAGCAGGGTCGCAGGGTCGACGCGCAGCACATCGGCGATGGCCTCGGCGGTCACCGGCCCCTCCCGCAGGATGCGTGGTGTCTCGCCGGTCAGGTCGACGATGGTCGAGGCGGCCTGAGCTTGGGCAGGGCCACCGTCGAGGTAGACGGCGACCCGGTCGCCGAGTTGATCACGCGCCGCGGCGGCGGTGACCGCCGCCGGGTGTCCGGAGATGTTGGCGCTCGACACCGCCATCGGCCCGACTTCGCGGAGAAGTTCGATGGCCACCGGGTGCAGGGGCATGCGCAGCATCACCGTGCCGTCCGCGTCGCCCAGGTCCCATTGCAGGGATGGCGCCTGGTGCACCACGAGGCTCAGCGCGCCGGGCCAGAACGCGCGGATCAGTTCTTTGACCGACGGCGGCACCGAGTAGACCAGGCCCTGGATCGTGTGCCAGGAACCGACCAGTACCGGGACCGGCATGTTGCGGCCACGTCCCTTGGCCTCCAGCAGCGCGGCCACGGCTTCGCCGTCGAAGGCGTCGGCACCGATGCCGTAGACGGTGTCGGTGGGCATGACCACCAGTCGACCACCCTTGAGCGCGCTGATGGCTGCCGCGATGCCGGTCTTGCGTTGCTCCGGGTCGGAGCAGTCGTAGGTGTCAGCCATGGGTCACCAATCTCTCACCGTTCACGCACGGCGGTCACGAATCGGGGCCGGCCGGTCCAATCGTGTCGCGAGGTGATCGCCTCGAACCGCCCCTGTCGTCGGAAGACGTCGACAGTGGCCTCGGCCGTGGTGTCGTCGTGCTCCACCGCGCAGAATCCGCCCGGCGTCAGCAGTCGGGCCGAGTGGCCGACGATGGGTCCGATGACCGCCATCCCGTCCGGGCCGCCGAACAGGGCGCGCTGCGGATCATGCTGCGCCACTTCGGGTTCCAGCCTGGCGCCGTCGGGAATGTAGGGCGGATTGGCGACCAGCAGGTCCACCCGGCCGTCCAGGTCCGCGAGCAGGCCGGGGCGCGTCACGTCGGCGTGCAGCAGTTCGACGCGGGCGCCGGCCGCGTTGCGGCGGGCGTAGGCCAGGGCGTCGTCGGAGTCGTCGACGGCGATCACCCGGGCCGCGGGGTAGGCCACGGAAAGCGCGAGCGCCAACGCGCCGGAGCCGGTGCACAGGTCCACGATCACCGGCGCGTCCGGCAGCGGCAGCTTCATCGCCCAGTCGAGCAGGACCTCGGTCTCTGGCCGCGGAGTGAACACCCCCGGCCCGACCTCGACGGTCACCGGACCGAACGCGGTGCTGCCGAGGAGATGTTGCAGCGGAACGCGTTGGGCGCGCCGCGCAACGAGTTCGCGGTAACGCTCGACGTGCTCGGCGTCCGGCTCGGTCAGGGCGAGACGTCCGCGAGGAACTCCGGCGACGTGCGCGGCCAGGAGTTCGGCGTCCACCCGCGGCGACGCCACTCCCGCGGCGGTCAGCTCGCGGGTTGCGGCGTCGATGACCTCACGCATGGTCGCCGGCCGCTGGGCCACGGTCACGTTCTCTGCAGCCGCGTCTGCCGGTCGGCAGCGGCCAGCGCGTCGAACAGCGGGTCGAGCTCTCCGTCGAGGACCTGGTCGAGGTTGTGCGCCTTGAAGTTGATGCGGTGGTCGGCGATCCGGTTCTCGGGGAAGTTGTACGTCCGGATGCGTTCGCTGCGGTCGACGGTGCGGATCTGGCTGGCCCGGTCGGCCGAGGCGTCGGCCTGGGCCTGCTCCTCGGCGAGCGCCTGTAGCCGCGCCGCGAGCACCTGCAGCGCACGGGCCTTGTTCTGCAGCTGCGAGCGCTCGTTCTGGCAGGTGACGACGATGCCGGTGGGCAGGTGGGTGATACGCACCGCGGAGTCGGTGGTATTGACTCCCTGACCGCCCTTCCCTGAACTGCGGTAGACGTCGACCCGTAGGTCGGATTCGTCGATCTGGACGGCCTCGATCTCTTCGGGCTCGGGGTAGACGAGCACCCCGGCGGCCGAGGTGTGGACCCGGCCCTGGGATTCGGTGACCGGCACCCGCTGGACGCGGTGCACACCGCCTTCGAACTTCATCCGCGACCACACACCGTCGGCCGAGTCGCCCTTGCTGCGGATGGAGAGGGTGGCGTCTTTGTAGCCGCCGAGATCGGAGCTCGTTTCGTCGAGGATGGTCACGGTCCAGCCCCGCCGCTCCGCGTAGCGGATGTACATGCGGGCCAGGTCCGCGGCGAACAGGGCGGACTCCTCGCCGCCCTCCCCCGATTTCACCTCGAGCACGATGTCGTCGGCGTCGTGCGGGTCGCGCGGCGCGAGCAGGTCGGCCAGTTGCGTCTCCAGTTCGGCGACGGTGGCGGTGAGCTCCTCGACCTCGGCGGCGAACGACGAGTCGGCGGCGGCGAGTTCGCGCGCGGCTTCGAGGTCGCCGCGGGCCGCCTCGAGCTTGCTGTGCGTGGCGACGATCGGCGAGATCTGCGCGAATCGGCGACCCACCTTGCGAGCGGCGCCCGGATCGGCGTGCAATTCCGGATCGGCCATGCGCTGCTGCAGGTCAGCGTGTTCGGCGAGGACGGCGTCGATCCCCGATGCGGTGTCGGTCACCCCGCCTCCTTGTCGTACCGACGAAACAGCGCCCGCCCTGCGCGGAATGCGTCAGGCCGGGCGCCGATCGGATGGCTACTTGTCGTCTGCGGACTTGTTCTGGCCCGCCGAGCGCTTGCCGTAGCGCTTCTCGAAGCGGGCGACGCGGCCGCCGCTGTCGAGGATCTTCTGCTTGCCGGTGTAGAACGGGTGGCACTGCGAGCAGACCTCGACGGTGATCTGGCCGCTCTTCTTGGTGCTGCGGGTGGTGAAGCTGGCGCCGCAGCCACACAGCACGGTGGTCTCGACGTAGTCAGGATGGATACCTGATTTCATTGGATGTTCCCTCTTCGATCGTGGGCCCCGGGTCGCCTCCGAATATTCGAGAGATTGCGGCGTGAACCGGAACCGAGGTGTCGGCGGACCATTATGCCAGTGCGACCGCCAGCAGCCTAAACGCGCAGCCGACCGGCACTATTCCGGGCGGTAGACGCGGCCCTCTCGCCGCCAGAGCACTCGTCCGGCGGGTTCGGCGCCCATCGCGACGAGTTCCCGTTTGAGGATCTTGTTCGTCGCGGTGGTGGGCAGTTCGTCGGCGACCCAGACGTGGCGTGGCCAGGCTTTCGGCGACAGGTCGGGCTGGGCGGCCAGGAACTCGGCGAACTCCTCCGGGGTCAGGGTCGCCTCGTCCTGCAGCACGACGGCAGCCATCACCTGGTCGCCGACGTGCTCGTCGGGCACCGGGTAGACCGCGACGGTGCTGATGGCGGGGAGCCGGATCAGGATTCGCTCGATCGGGGCGGCGGTCATGTTCTCGCCGTCGACCCGCATCCAGTCGGCGGTGCGGCCGGCGAGGTAGATCCAACCGTCGGCGTCCCGGTAAGCGAGGTCCCCCGACCAGAACATGCCGTGCCGCATCCGTTCGTCGGTGGCTCCGGGATCGTTGTAGTACCCGGCGAACATTCCGGCTCCCTGGGTGTTCACCAGTTCGCCGATCGCGTCGTCGGGGTTGAGCAGCGCGCCGTGCCGGTCGAACTCCGCGACGGCGCACTCGGTCAGGGTCTCGGCGTCGTAGATGGCCACACCGGGAAAGCCCTTGCCGATCGACCCGGGCGGGCAGCCGTCGTCGCGGGTGACGGTGACGGCGTTCTCGGTGGACCCGAAGCCGTCCCAGACCTGGCAGTCGAAGCGGCGCGCGAACTCGGCGATGTCCCGGTCGGTGGCCTCGTTGCCGAATGCCACCCGCAACGGGTTGTCCGCATCGTCGGGGCGTTCCGGGGTGGCCAGCACATAGGCCAGCGGCTTCCCGACGTAGTTGAGGTACGTGGCTCCGTAGCGGCGGATGTCGGCCAGGAAGTTCGACGCCGAGAAGTGCGCAGGTGCCATCGCCGCGCCCGCGTTCAATGCGACCGACCAGCCGGCCAGAACCGCGTTGCTGTGGAACAACGGCATCGCCAGATAACAGACGTCGTCGGAGGTCAGGCCGAACCGGTCGGTCAGCGCCGCGCCCGCGAGCAGCACCATCGCGTGCATCACCTGCACGGCTTTCGGGTCGCCGCTGGTTCCCGAGGTGAAGATCAGCATGAAGGTGTCGGTGCCGCCGGACTCTCGGTGCGGGACGAGTTCACCGGCGCCGGCGAGCAGTTCCTTGTACTCGGCACCACCGACCCGAAGCACACGCACGCCGGGCAGGTCCAGACCGTCGAGCAGGGGCGCGTGCTCGTCGTCGGTGAGCACGATCTGGCAGTCGGCGTGCACGATGTCGCGCGCCAGCGCGGGCCCCCGACGCGTGTTGTTGATACCGCAGAGGACGTAGCCCCCCAAACCTGCGGCCGCCATCGCGGTCAGCATATCCGGGGTGTTCCCCAGCAACGTCCCGACGTGCAGCGGACGGGCGGGGTCGGCAGTCTCGATCAGAGCGGACGCCTGGGCAGCCGCGGCGTCGAGATGCTCGCGCCACGTCCACGTCTGCCCTTCGAAGGTGACGGCGATCCCGTCGTCGCCGTGGCGTTCCCGCAGCAACTGCTGAACCGTCTCGGCCACCGGCGCCACCCTCCGCTTGTGTACAGAATTTGATACTTGTCTACTCGACGGGTCACGGCTGGGCCACATCGGCCCATCGGGAACAGGTCATTTGCGAAGATAGGCCGATGAGCGTCGACACTGTGGTCAATCCGGCATCTGCTTCGGAGACGAAGCGGCCGGTCCGGGACCGGCTGATCGACGCGGCGGTTCGATGCTTGACCGCCAAGGGAATTCGCGCGACCACCGTATCGGAGGTGGCGGAGCAGGCCGGTGTCAGCAGAGGTTGGCTGTACCGGCACTTCCCCGACAAGTCCGAGCTTCTCGGCGCGGCCATCGTGCGGCTCAACGACGCTTTCTGGACGGAGTCGCGGACGCGCCTGGACTCGGTGCAGGGCCTGGACCAGCAGATCGCGGTCGGTGTGGCGCTGGCGCGGAAGGAGTCCGAGACGCCGGGTGCTCTGGTGCTCAAGCTGCGTCAGGAGGAGCCGGAGGCATTCACCGCATGTGTGGGCCTGGGTGTGCGCGGGTTGATCCCCGAGATCGCCGCCTTCTGGGTGCCGTATCTGCAGGCGGCTGCGGCGAGCGGGGAGATCCACCCGGACACCGACTGCGCCGAGGCCGCCGAGTGGATCGCCCGCCTGATGATGAGCCTGGCGACGGTGCCGGGTGAACAGTGCGACGTCGACGACCACGAGTCGGTGCTGCGGCACGCACGCCGCTACATCGTCGCGGCGTTGCGGTGCGACCCTCACGCCATCGGCTGACGACGTCCCGTCAGCTTCAGCAGCAGGTCACCGATCGGCGCCTCGACCGTGGTCGCGCCCTCCCCCACCGCGAAGTCCGCGTCCGTGGCGATCAACCGCGCATCGGCATAGCGCCGACGCGCATGGAAAGGGAAGCCGCGCCCCCAGACATGGATCGCCGCTTCCACGGCGGCGTCGATCGGCATAGACCGCTCGATCCCCAACGGACGACAGATGTCCTGCGTATGCACCAGTACATCGGTGAGCGGATCGCGGACGTCGGTGCCCGGCGGGTGCCGCCGGCGACCGACCATGGCGCGGAGTCGGGAAGTGAGTTGCGACGGGGTGCTGTCGTCGGAGCGCGCCATCCGGTCGATCACCGCGTTCATCCGGAACCCATTGCGCGCGGCCTCCCACAGCATCCTCGGCGCGCCCACCGTCGAGTGGGTCACATGCGCAGCGACATGACGGACTGTCCACCCGTCGCACAGTGACGGTGTGTCCCAGGCGGCGGTGTCCAAGGCGTCGAGGAGGTCGGCGAGCTCACCCCGTTGCTGATCGATGTGCCGCCATACGGTGTCGTCGTCCATGGCCCACCTCGCTGACATAGTCAAATTCCCTGACTAAATTAGTCAGGGAATGCGACTAAAGTCAAGGGGTGTCCGAGCACCCGCCTGTCGCCGTCCTCATGTTCATCGCGCACCGCGAAGTGGAGAGTCGAGTGATGACGGCGATCGCCGCAGCGGGATTCACCGACATCACGATCGCGCAGTCCCGACTGATGCAGCGGCTCGATCCGACGGGCATGCGCCTGACCGACCTCGCCGAGCGGGCGCGCGTGACCAAGCAGACGGCCGGGGCACTGATCGACCAGCTCGAGCGCGCCGGTTACGTGCGACGTGGCCCCGACCCGACCGACGCACGGGCGCGACAGGTCACACTCAGCGACAAGGGTGCACAGGTGTGCCGGCTGGCCGGCGCCGAGGTCGGGCGCGTGGAAGCACAGTGGCGCAACCACCTCGGCGACCGCGCGTTCACCGCGCTACGCGACGCCCTGGTCACCTTGCGCGAGATCACCGACCCCTACGCGTGACCGGCAACACCGGTCAGTCGTTGTCGCCGCCCGGCGTGTTCTTCGAGACCTGGACCAGGAACTCGTAGTTGTTCTTGGTCTTGCGCAGCTGGCTCATCAACAGGTCGATGGCCTGGTGCGGGTCCAGTCCGGACAGCACCCGGCGCAGCTTGTGCACGATCGCGAATTCGTCGGGCGAGAGCAACAGCTCGTCCTTGCGGGTGCCCGACGGGTTGACGTCGACGGCCGGGAAGACGCGCCGCTCGGCGATCTTGCGGTCCAGCTTGAGCTCGGCGTTGCCGGTGCCCTTGAACTCCTCGAAGATCACGGTGTCGCCGGTGGAGCCGGTTTCGACCATGGCCGTGGCGATGATCGTCAGCGAGCCGCCCTCTTCGATGTTGCGCGCGGCACCGAGGAAGCGCTTCGGCGGGTACAGCGCCGTCGAGTCGACACCACCGGACAGGATGCGGCCCGACGCCGGGGACGCATTGTTGTAGGCGCGGCCCAGACGGGTGATCGAGTCGAGCAGCACGACGACGTCCTTGCCCTGCTCGACCAGGCGCTTGGCGCGTTCGATGGCGAGCTCGGCGGCCTGGGTGTGGTCGGACGGCGGCCGGTCGAAGGTCGAGGCGATCACCTCACCCTTGACCGATCGCTGCATGTCGGTGACCTCTTCGGGGCGCTCGTCGACGAGCACGACCATCAGGTGGCATTCCGGGTTGTTGCGGGTGATCGCGTTGGCGATGTCCTGCATGATCGTGGTCTTACCGGCCTTGGGCGGAGACACGATCAGCGCACGCTGACCCTTGCCGATCGGCATGATCAGGTCGATCACGCGGGTGGTCAGCTTGTCGCCGGAGGTCTCCAGACGCAGACGCTGGTTCGGGTAGAGCGGGGTGAGCTTGTTGAACTCAGGCCGCTTCTTGGCCTCTTCGACCGGCTTGCCGTTGACGCTGTCGAGGCGCACCAGCGGGTTGAACTTCTGGCGCGAATTCTGTCCGCCGCCGCTGTCGCCCTCCTTGGGGACGCGCACCGCGCCGGTCACGGCATCACCGCGCCGCAGACCGTTCTTGCGGACCATGTTCATCGAGACGTAGACGTCGTTGGGGCCGGCGAGGTAGCCCGATGTGCGCACGAACGCGTAGTTGTCCAGCACGTCGAGGATGCCGGCCACCGGCTGCACGACGTCGTCCTCACGCAGCTCCGCATCGGCGTTGCCGCCGTCACCACCGCCGCGCTCGCGACGACGACGATCCCGGAACCGGCGACCCCGCCGACCCTGGCGTCCGTCGCCGTCGTCATCGTTGTTGTCCGACCGGTTGTTGTTGTCCGACCGGTTGCGGTTCTGTCCGCCCTGCTGATCGTTGTCGGAGTCGTTGCCGTCCGACTTGTCGCTCTTGTCCTTGGACTCCTGGCGCGAATCCTGGCGTTCGCCGGAGTTGTCCGCCTTCGAGTCCTGCGCGTTGCGACCGCCGCGCCCGGACCGGTTCTCGTTGTCCTTGCCGGACTCCGCCCGCTGTCCGGCGTCGTCGCCGTCCTGAGCCGGTGCGCTGTCGGCACTCTCCTGGGCGGCCGCCGGCTTGCCCTGGTCACGCGACGCACCGCGGCGCTCACGGCGCGGCGGCGCGGACGTGTCGGCCACGGGCTGGTCGGCACCCGATTCGGGAGCGGTGGAAGCAGGAGCATCCGCCGCGGGTGCGCTCGACGCCGAGGCGCCGTTGCTCGCCTCGCGACGCTCACGGATGGCCGAAACCAGCTCGCCCTTGCGCATGCCCGAAGCACCCTCGATACCGAGTTCCTTCGCCAGGGCGCGCAGTTCGGGCAGCACCATGCTGGTCAGGGCGCCACCGCGGCGCGGGGCGGCCGGTGCCGACGTCGCGCTGTCGTCCGCGGCAGCGGGAACGTCTGGGGTCACGGAGATGGGCAGCTGGCCGGAATCGGCGCTGTCACCAGCCGTGATGAGGTCCGTATCGGTCACGGATTTCCTTTCTTCCCTCGCTGATCAGGTCACGCGGGGGTTCGGTGCGATCAGCCGAGCCGCTGATCGCGAAGGTCACACCATTGCCAGTGCAACGATGATCGCCGGGCTTCGCCGGGAAACGGCGAACCGTCAGTCCACAAATTGAACACCTGAAAGAAGAGTGGTCGTCCTCGTGTCAACGCAGGTACAGACGCTGCGATTGCTGGACGATTGCGAGAATAACCCGCATCGGAGGCGGAAGCAAGAAAGCCGTGGTCGGCATGTTTTCCGTCGCGGCATGCGCGCTAGCCGCCCACCTGGCTTTTCGTCATGTCTCCGAACTACCGACGACCACTCCCGATGTCCACCGCACGCCGTGGCCGACCGTGGTCTTCACGAGGGTGAAGCCCTTGTCTGCAGCACATCGCACGGCTTCGTCGGGAAGTTCTTGCCGGGTGCTCAACGCCAGTACCGCAGGCCCGGCGCCTGACAGTACTGCTGCGATCCCACAACGCCGGAGTACCTCGAACAATTCCGCCGAGGCCGGCATGGCCGGAGCGCGCTGCGGCTGGTGCAGAACATCCTCGGTGGCGCTCAGCAGCAGGTCGGGTCGTTCGGAGAGCGCCACGACCAGCAGCGCCGCCCGGCTCAAGTTGAACCGCGCGTCGCAGTGGCTGACCTGTTCGGGCAGCAGCACCCGGGTCTCGGCTGTGGAGGAACGCACCTGCGGGATCGCGACGAACAGGTTGATGTCGGGATGCAACCGGATCGGCGCCGCCGCGTAACGCCGTTGGTCACCGTCTTCGTCGGTCCAGGACACCACGGCGCCACCACAGACCGCGGCGGCGGCGTTGTCGGGGTGACCCTCGAACTCGGAGGAGACCTGCACCAGTTCGTCTTGGTCCATCAGGGGGCAATCGATCTGTGCGGCAAGCCCGTTGGCCGCAGCCAGACCGCCGACCACCGCGGCCGCCGAGGACCCGAGTCCACGGGAATGCGGAATGTCGTTGCGGCAGCGGACGATCAGACCGGGCGCAGTGACACCCAGGACACGGAGGCCGCGCTCGATCGCCCGCACCACCAGATGCGAGGAATCCAGCGGGACCTGCCCCTGCCCTTCACCTTCGACGTCCACGACGAGACCGGACTCCGTTGTCTCGACGATGATCTCGTCGTAGATGCTCAGAGCCAGCCCGAGACTGTCGAACCCGGGCCCGAGGTTGGCGCTCGACGCCGCGACCACGGCGTTGGCGGTCAGCCCGGGAGGCAGGGTGCGCGTCATCGACCGTTCCTAGACCAGACCCAGCTTGGCGACCACGGCGACGGGGTCGACGGGCACCGGGATGACCGCCGGCATGCCCTTGAGTGCGGTGTCGGGGTCCTTGAGGCCGTTGCCGGTGACGGTGCACACGACCGTGGATCCCTTGGCCACCCAACCGTCTTCGATCGACTTCAGCAGACCTGCGATGCTGGCCGCCGACGCCGGTTCGACGAACACGCCTTCGGTGCGGGCGACCAGGTGGTAGGCGGCGAGGATCTCCTCGTCGGTGGCGGCCAGGAACCGCCCGTCGGATTGCTGCTGGGCTTCCACTGCCGAACTCCACGACGCGGGTGAGCCGATACGGATCGCCGTGGCGATGGTTTCGGGGTCGGCGACCGGTTCCCCCAGGACCAACGGCGCCGCGCCGGCGGCCTGCGTGCCGAGCATCCGCGGCAGCCGCTGGGCGATACCGTCACGCCGGTACTCGCTGTAACCCTTCCAATACGCGGTGATGTTGCCGGCGTTGCCGACCGGCAGCGCATGGACGTCGGGAGCGTCGCCGAGCGCGTCGACGATCTCGAAGGCAGCGGTCTTCTGCCCCTCGATACGGAACGGGTTGACCGAGTTGACCAGCGACACCGTCGGGAAGTCGGCGGTCAGCTTGCGCGCCAGTTCGAGGCAGTCGTCGAAGTTGCCGTCGATCTGGATGATCTTGGCGCCGTGCATGACCGCCTGGGCGAGCTTGCCCATGGCGATCTTGCCCTGGGGCACCAGGACCGCGCAGGTGATCCCGGCACGGGCCGCGTACGCGGCGGCCGACGCCGAGGTGTTGCCGGTCGAGGCGCACAACACGGCCTGCTGACCGCGCGCCACGGCCTCGGTGACGGCCATCGTCATCCCGCGGTCCTTGAACGACCCCGTCGGATTGAGGCCCTCGACCTTCAGATGCACTGTGCAGCCGGTGTATTCGGACAACCGCGGCGCGGGGAGCAGCGGAGTGCCGCCTTCCCGCAGGGTGATCGGGGTCCAGCTGTCCTCGACGGGCAGGCGGTCGCGGTACGCCGCGATCAGTCCCGGCCAGGGCTGGTGGACGGCTGAGGTGGTACTCATTCGGCGGTTCCCTCCATCCGAAGGACACTGTTGATGCTCTGCACGACCTCCAGATCGGCAAGGGCGGCAACCGTTTTCGACAGTGCGGCGTCGGTGGCTTGGTGGGTCACGACGACGATGCGGGCGCCGCTGCGCTGCCCCTCCTCGTCGACCACGCTCTCCTGCCGGACCTGGGCGATGCTGACCTCGCGGGTGGCGAACTCGGCGGCGACCGCCGAGAGCACGCCGGGGCGGTCGGCGACGTTCATGTTGACGTAGTAGCGCGTGGCGATGTCGCCGATCGGCGCGATCGGCAGCTTGGCGTACTTGGATTCCCGGGGGCCGCGGCCACCCTGGACCCGGTTACGCGCGGCCATCACCAGATCGCCCAGAACCGCGGACGCGGTGGGCGACCCGCCGGCGCCCTGACCGTAGAACATCAGCCGTCCGGCGGCCTCGGCTTCCACCACCACGGCGTTGAACGCACCGTTGACCGAGGCCAGCGGATGGTCCAGCGGCACCAGCGCCGGGTAGACCCGCGCGGACACGCGCTGCTGCCCGTCGTCTCCGGTGAGACGTTCGCAGGTGGCGAGCAGCTTGATCGTGCATCCCAGCGCACGCGCCGAGGCGAAGTCGGCGGGGGTCACCTTGGTGATGCCCTCGCAGTGGACGTCGTCGGCGGTCACCCGGGTGTGGAACGCGATGGACGCGAGAATGGCCGCCTTGGCGGCGGCGTCGTGACCCTCGACGTCGGCCGTCGGGTCGGCCTCGGCGTATCCGAGCGCACTGGCGTCGGCCAGTGCGGTGGCGTAGTCGGCTCCGGTGCTGTCCATCTCGGAGAGGATGTAGTTGGTGGTGCCGTTGACGATGCCGGCGACCCGCAGCACCGTGTCCCCGGCCAGCGATTGGGTCAGCGGGCGGATCACGGGGATGGCGCCGGCCACCGCGGCCTCGAAATAGAGGTCGACGTGGGCGTTTTCGGCGGCTTGTGCGAGTTCACCGGCCGCGACGGCCATCAGCGCCTTGTTGGCCGTGATGACCGACTTGCCCTGCTCGAGGGCGGCCAGGATGGCTTTGCGGGCCGGTTCGACGGGACCCATGAGCTCCACGACGATGTCGACGTCGTCGCGGTTGACCAGTGCGTCGATGTCGTCGGTCAGCAGGTCCGGCGAGACTCCGCGGTCGGTGTCTACCCGGCGCACGCCGATGCCGCGCACCTTCAGCGGCGCGCCGATCCGGGCGGCGAGGTCCTCGGCACTCTCGTCGATGATGCGGACCACCTGACTGCCCACGTTGCCCAGCCCCAGGACAGCCACGCCGATCTCGCTGACGGACTCGGTCACCGGTTCACCTCACTTCCAGACTCAGGAGATCATCGACCGTCTCGCGGCGCAGGATCAGGCGGGCCCGCCCGTCGCGCACGGCCACGACAGCCGGTCGGCCGATCAGGTTGTATCGGCTCGACATCGAGTAGCAGTATGCGCCGGTCGCTGCGACCCCGGCCAAGTCACCCGGTGTGATGTCGTCGGGGATCCAGGCATCGCGGACCACGATGTCACCGCTCTCGCAGTGCTTGCCGACCACCCGTGCCAGCGCCGGCGACCCGTCGCTGGTGCGCGACAGCAGCCGGACGTCGTACTCGGCGCCGTACAGCGACGTACGGATGTTGTCGCTCATCCCGCCGTCGACGCTGACGTAGCGGCGGTACCGGTCGGCGGCCACGGCGACGTCCTTGACGGTGCCGACCTCGTAGAGCGTGATGGTGCCCGGGCCGGCGATCGCCCGGCCGGGTTCGACCACCAGCTTGGGCGTCGGGAGCCCGACCGCCGCGGACTCGTTGCGCACGATGTCGCGCAGCTTGTCGGCCAACTCGTCCATCGGGGGCGGGTTGTCGTCGGGCAGATACGAGATGCCCAAGCCACCGCCGAGGTCCACGATCGACATCTGGGCGGTCTTCTCGACGCCGAACTCGGCGACCACGTCGCGCAGCAGTCCGATGACGCGGCGGGCCGCGATCTCGAAACCGGCGACGTCGAAGATCTGCGAGCCGATGTGGCTGTGCAGACCGACCAGCCGAAGATTGTCGGTCGCGAAGACCTTGCGTACGGCGTCCATCGCGGCGCCGCTGGCCAGCGACAGCCCGAACTTCTGGTCTTCGTGTGCGGTGGAGATGAACTCGTGGGTGTGCGCCTCGACGCCGACGGTCACGCGCACCAGCACGTCCTGCACGACCCCGGCCTCACCGGCGATCCGGTCCAGGCGCTCGATTTCGATCTCGGAGTCGAGCACGACGTGGCCCACGCCGGCGTCGACCGCTGCGGTGAGCTCGGCGATCGACTTGTTGTTGCCGTGCACGGTGATTCGTTCGGCCGGGAATCCGGCGTGCAGCGCGACGGCGAGTTCACCGCCGGTGGCGACGTCCAGGCACAGGCCTTCCTCGTCGACCCAGCGCGCGATCTCGGTGCACAGGAACGCCTTTGCGGCGTAGTGCACGTGCTCTCCCCCACCGAACGCCGCGGCGATCTCTCGGCAGCGTGACCGGAAGTCGTCCTCGTCGACGACGAAGACCGGTGTGCCGAACTCGGCGGCGATGTCGGTGACCGCGACGCCGGCGATGCGCACCACCCCGTCGTCGCCGCGAACCGCGTTGCGTGGCCACACATTCGGCGCCAGCGTCAGCACCTCGGTGATGTCGCGGGGACGGTCGGGCGTGTCGGCGTGGTGGATTTCCTCGGCGTGCCGGGGACCGGCGGGATGCGCGATCACATGCGCTCCGGTGCGCTGACGCCGAGGATGCTCAGTCCGTTGGCGATGACCTGGCGGGTGGCCACGCACAGGGCCAGCCGCGCCGCGTGCAGTTCCCCGGCAGGTTCGTCGCCCTGGGGCAGCACCCGGCAGGAGTCGTAGAAGCGGTGATAGTCGCCGGCCAGGTCTTCGAGGTAGCGCGAGACCCGGTGCGGTTCCCGTAGGGCCGCAGCGGTTTTGAGCACCCGGGGGAACTCGCCGATGTTGCGGATCAGCGTGCCCTCTTTGTCGTGGGTCAGCAGGTCCAGGTGCGCGGTGTCGGGTGCGACGCCGAGGTCGGCGGCGTTGCGCGCCAGCGCCGACAGCCGGGCGTGGGCGTACTGCACGTAGTAAACGGGGTTTTCGTTGGACGCCGAGGACCACAGCCCGAGGTCGATGTCGATCGGGGTGTCGACCGAGCTGCGGATCAGCGAGTAGCGGGAGGCGTCGACGCCGATGGCCTCGACCAGGTCGTCGAGCGTGATGACGGTGCCGGCGCGCTTGCTCATCCGCACCGGTTGGCCGTCGCGGACCAGGTTGACCATCTGGCCGATGAGCACCTCGACGGTGTCGGGGTCGTCACCGAGCGCCGCCGCGGCCGCCTTGAGCCGAGCGACGTAGCCGTGGTGGTCGGCGCCGAGCATGTAGATGCACAGATCGAAACCGCGCTTGCGCTTGTCCAGGAAGTACGCGAGGTCACCGGCGATGTAGGCGGGCTGGCCGTCGCTCTTGATGACGACGCGGTCCTTGTCGTCGCCGTGGTCGGTGGTGCGCAGCCAGACCGCGCCGTCCTTCTCGTAGATGGCGCCGTTGTCGCGCAGCTGCGCGATGGCCTGGTCGACGCGGCCGGAGGTGTGCATCGAGTCTTCGTGGGTGTAGACGTCGAAGTCTGTGCCGAACTCGTGCAGGGACGCCTTGATGTGGTCGAACATCAGGTTGACGCCGATCGCGCGGAACGTCTCGCGCATCTCGTCCTCGGGCAGGTTCAGCGCGTCGGGCTCCTTGGCCAGCACCTGGGCGGCGATGTCGCCGATGTAGGTGCCCGCGTATCCGTCCTCGGGGGTCGGCTCGCCCTTGGCGGCGGCGATCAGCGAGTTGGTGAAGCGATCGATCTGCGCGCCGTGGTCGTTGAAGTAGTACTCGCGGGTGACGTCGGCACCCTGGGTGGTGAGCAGCCGGCCCAGTGCGTCGCCGACGGCGGCCCAGCGGGTGCCGCCGATGTGGATGGGGCCGGTGGGGTTGGCCGAGACGAACTCGAGGTTGACCTTGGTGCCGCCCAGAACGGTCGAATGGCCGTAGTCGGCGCCGGCGGTCAGCACGTCGGTGACGATGACGTTCTGCGCGGACGCCTCGATACGCAGGTTCACGAAGCCGGGACCGGCGACGTCGGCGGCGGCGATGCCGTCTTGCTCGGCCAGCGCGGCGGCCAGCCAGCCGGCCAGTTCACGGGGGTTGGCGCCGACCTTCTTGCCGAGCTGCAGCGCCAGGTTGGTGGCGTAATCACCGTGGTCGGGGTTGCGCGGGCGTTCAACCGTGACGGTGGCGGGCAGTGCGGCGGTGTCGAGGCCGTGCTCGGCCAGCACCGCGGCAGCGGTGGCCTTGAGCAGCTCGGCCAGATCGGCGGGGGTCACGGGGGTTCATCCTATGGTCTGGCCCCTTCAGGCCCCGAATCCGTTTCCCGCCGTCGTCATGCGCTACGCTAGGCCACGCCCAACGGCGCGGTGTTTCCGCACGCGCCCCCGTAGCTCAGGGGATAGAGCGTCTGCCTCCGGAGCAGAAGGCCGCAGGTTCGAATCCTGCCGGGGGCACCATCTGACCGCATGTTTCGGCAGGTAGTGGGCAACTTTCGGGCAACAGCGAGTAACTTCCGTGACATCTACGACCCGGTGAGGTGACCCGGTCAGCCTAAGAAGTAGAGAGCCGCGTGGTCAGCGAACGTCGAGCGGGCGATAAAGTTGGTGCTCAACTGCGACGATCTCAAAGGGAGGCTCTGAGGTGAAGTCCAAGCGGATCGGGATAATCGTCTGTATCGCGGCTGTCGTGCTGCTCGTCGGCACACTTGTCGCCGGGTTGTGGCCGGTCAAGAGCGACTACAAGACGTCGTGCGGCAGCTTCCTCGCGGCGAGCGACAGCGTCTATAACGATGCCTATCAGCGCAACATGGGCATGATGGGCGACGCCGCTTACGACGTAGGCGCATACTCAGAGAACTCCCTCGGGTTGCCGTCGGGGGCGTTCGATGTCGTCGCGCGCAACATGGCGAACGAAGAGGTCACTAAGTGCGCTGGCAAACGACAGGTGACCGGCATCATCGCTGGGGTGCTCCTAGTGCTCACTCTCGGCGCGGGCGCGACGGGCGCATACCTATTACTTCGTCAGCGGGGTGGCCCGGCAGCGGTGTGAACGCTCGTGAACGCTGCTCGTCAGCCCGTCATCAAGTTGCCGCCCGCGCCTCCGAGCGCGTTGAGCGCGACCTGCCACGCCGCGCCGCGCAGCGTCAGAGCGATCTGTTTCATCCGGCTGCGTTCATCCGCCTGGCGCGAGTCGTCATCGGCAGCAGCCTCAAGCGCGGCGATCAGTCGTTCGAGCTGAGTCTCGGGCGACGGCCACAGCCCCGCGACACGAAACGCATCCCCGGTGGGCTCGCCGACCATCAAGATGTCGCCGCCGAACGCTTCGACCCCTTTGTCGAAGTACGGCTGTCGATAGAGAGCCCGTAGTGCGCGCTGGACAGTCTGCTCATCGAAGCCGCAGGCTCGCTCTAGCTCGTCCGCACTTGGGCCTTCACCAGTCTGGTCGTACAACTCGACGGCGGCTTTGAGGACGGGCAGATCGCGCGTCGTCCACGTGTCTGTCATGCGCGCGAGTATGCCGCCGCCGACCGACAGCGGGGCAACACGGCGCGCGGTGATCGGCGCGCGGTATGAGTTGTTTGGCTTCACGCGCTCGCAAAGGGACGAACCAGGCGCGATCAGACGGGTCGCGAAGTCATAGACCCGAGCACTGCTTGTGATTCAGGAGGCGATAAATGGTATTTGTCAGTGACATTGTGTTTGGCTGACACCCCGACACCGTCGAGTTCATTACGAAGTTGTTCGGACCGACGCGAACGGGAGCAATCAGCGTCCATCAGAGCGGGAGGAAGTTGTGTGACGATCCCCGACTTCCAGACGCTGATGCGTCCGGTACTTGCCCACCTAGCCGACGGCGAGGTTCATCGTTCGCGGGATGTCATCGAGGCGATGGCCGACCAGTTCGGCCTTACCCCCGAAGAGCGGGCCGAGAAAGTGCCGAGCGGACAAAAGCGGATCGACAACCGGGGCGGATGGGCGATGTCCTATCTAAGTCAGGCGGGACTCATCGAGCGGCCTGGACGCGGGCTGGTGACGATCTCCGACGAGGGCCGCGCCGCGCTCGACAAGTACCCCGAGCGGATCGACATGAAGGCTCTGGAGGCGTATCCGGCGTATCTAGAGTTCCGTGACCGCAAGCGAGACCGTCCCGCCGACGACGGCCAAGGAACCGAGAAGCCGTCGATCTCCGAGGAAGACTCAAGTACGCCCAACGATCTAGCCGAGCGCGCGGAGCGGATCAACCGGGCAGCAGTGGAAAGCGAAGTATTGGCCGCTGCGCTCAAACTGTCGCCGACCGGCTTCGAGGAACTGGTCGTTCGGCTGCTCGATCGCATGGGTTACGGGCGTGCGCGCGGGTCAGCTCACCGAACCGCCCCATCCGGTGATGGCGGCATCGACGGCATCATCAGCCAGGACCCGCTCGGGCTAGACCGCATCTACATTCAGGCCAAGCGGTACACCGACACACCGGTCGATAGACCACAAATTCACGGCTTCGCTGGGGCCTTGCTTTCCAAGCAGGGCGACCGCGGGGTGTTCATCACAACATCGCGGTTCACGAAAGGTGCCCGCGAAGAGGCCGAGCGGATCAACGCCCGCATTGAACTTATAGACGGCGCACGGCTGGCCGAGCTGTTGGTGCAGTATGGCATCGGCGTTCAGCCGGAGCAGTCGGTGACTCTCTACCGGCTGGACGAGGACTTCTTCGACACGCTGTAGGTTGCCCGCACAACTTCCGGTTTATAGGGCTAGATCAGCGACCACTATCGCGTGATCGGATAACTTCCCGTCGGAGACCTTGCCACGAACATGGTGAATGTGCTGCGCGCTTCTGATGCTTTCCCGCAATGGAGATGAAACCCAAATATAGTCAAGGCGAAAACCGTTGAAGTCTCTACCATCGCGCGTCGTGAACCATGTGTAATCTCTGGCCTTAGGGTTCAGATGACGCCAGGTGTCAATATACTTGCCGTCCATACGCAATATGCGGATGTTTTCTGAGAGCTTGAACGGGGTGCCCTTTGGAGTCTTGTCGATCTCATTCAGCCCCGTGTTGAGATCACCCATAATCACGACCTTTTCGTCCTTATGGGCCGTGGCATATCGTGTGACCTCGTACCACAGCAGTTCTTTACGCTTCTGGCCAGACATACCGCGGCCCTCGGAGTCGAACTTGTGATCCGGTGCTCCCGGAATATGGACACATAACACGCGCAAATCGAGGCTTGGAATATAGACGGACGCCCACCGCTCTTGGTCGTGCGTTATCTCTTCTTTCACGGCATCGAAGGGGATTTTCGATGCCAGCAGAACACTATTCACTTCTTTCTCGGGGCACGGCGTTTCGATGTGGTCGAATCCACTCGCTTCTAGAGCGTTTGTCAGCATCGCAAGATTACTAGATTTCACTTCGGTGAAAGCGAGAATCTCGGGGGCCAAGAGGTCCACTTCTCGCATCATTTGCGGCACCCGACTGCCGCCTCCGCTCTGGATGTTCCAGGTCAAAAATCGTGTTTCACCGTCAGCCTTCGTCATCGTTGCTCCCCCGCCCTGATCGGTCATGTCGTGTTGGTCGACAGAGGCTAGCAAAGGGCCATGACATCAGCGGCATGTAAAGCGACGCGACGATGTCTGGCCGCGTTCGTCGCGCGTGTGCAGCACAGGCAAGCGTCGGCCACTCGCTGGGCGAGCGATTACAGCCCGTTGATGCGCCGTCGCAGCGGTGAGTTGGGGCTGAGCGGGCTCGGCGCAAAAGGGCGAGCCACGTTCGCGCCTGCGCGGATTCGCCGCCCGACGTCGAGCGGGCTGACGATGTGCCACTGCTGCCCGAGGGAATGACTCAAGACGTCGTGTGCGACGACGAGCGCAGCGAGCGCGTCGGGCTGATGCTGGCCTTGCTGCCATTGCACCGCAGCCCGCTCAAGCTCGGGCAGATGCCCCGCCATGCGCGTCGTGCCCGTCTCAAGCCCTTGCAGCAGCGCAGAGCTGCGCGCGATTGCGTCACCGCCGCCGCGACCGCTGCCCTTCGGCGGCCACGCAGTGACGCGCACCGGGTGAGTGAGCTTGTAGCGGCGCATAGCGTCTTTGACGACACGCTGATACGTCTCGCGCGCCGCGAAGCTCTCCACGGCGATCTCCGATGCGCCGACATCGACTGCCAGCTCGACAGCTGCGCGCGCCCACTGATCGCTCGTCATCGGCGCGCTGACGTCGGCGATCACGGCGACGACGCCGTCTCGGGTGAGCGACGCGGCGACGATGCCGCAGCTGTCACCGCTGCCGCTGTCGCTGGGATCGACGCCGACGACGGTCATGCTCGGCGCGCTCGGCGCAGCGGGCAGACGCCAGTTGTCGAGCCATTCGCGTTTGATCAGCCCGCCCTCGGGCGCGGTGGGCACACCTTCGTAGAGCGCGAACCATGCGCGCTCGCCCGATGTGCGCCGCGCAGCTGCGAAGTGATCGGCGGTGTAGCCGAGCGCGCTGGTCATCACCACACCCGGTCTGCGGTCCAACGCATCGGGGATGCCGGCCTCGGCTACTGCGGGAATGTTGGTGTGCCGCCAGACTTCGGGCTCGCTGTCGAGAAGATAACCGGCCAAGTCGGTTTCGGCCCATCTCGTCATGACGAGCAGCACGCTGCCACCGGGATGCAGCCGCGTCGCGAGAGTGCTGCGGTACTCGTTGATGACGCGGCGGCGATGCGCCGCGCTGTCGGCTTCGGCGGCGTCCTTGACTGGGTCGTCGATGATCATCATGTCTGCGCCGAAGCCGGTCACGCCGCTGTTGATGCCTGTGGCGAGCAGCCCGCCCGCGTGCCCGTCGACTCGCCAGCGACCGACTGCCGTCTTGTCTTGCGACAGCCGGAAGCCCAGATAGTCGGTGTGCTCGTTGATCAGCTGTCGTGCTTCGCGGCTGTGCGCTTGGGCGAGTTCGTCGCTGTAGCTGACGAGCACGATCTGCATGTCGGGATCGCGCATCAACGCCCAGACGACAGTCCAGATCGCGAGCAGGCGGCTCTTGCCGGTGCGCGGCGGTGTCGTCACGATGTCGCGCTGATCGGGCTCGCTGACTGATCGCGCGGCGAGATCACTCAGCAGTCGAATCGTCGGGGTGACAACGAACTTCGGATCGAGTCGACACGCCAGCTCTGCGGGTGTGGCCGGTCTCCGCTGTGCTCGCGCGGCGCGCAGGCTGCGCGAAGCGACGAGCGTCGTCACTGCGTCGGCGTTCACAGGCACGTCACCCGCGGCACGCGGCCCTCAGCCTTGCGCCGCTTCGCGATCTCGATGTCGTGCTCGTCGCCGAGCGCGACATAGTTGCGCCCCCGATTCTTGATCGCGTAGACGCGACCGTCGCAGAACAATCGCGCGAGGGCTTCGCCTTTGCGCCAGAAGCTGCCAGGCACTCGCTCGCGGATCAGTGCCCACGGCACGAACTCGTCGCGGCTGGCGTCGATCTCGCGCAGGATCGCGGCGTCGATCTCGTCATCGGTCGGCTCAGTCATGGTGGTCGGGCTGACAGTCATGGTTCGTCCTCGGGTGTCGTCGTCGGGTGATTGGGTTGTCGATCGGTCAATGGTGTTGTCACCGCTGCCCGCCGAGGCTCGGGCGGCGGTGACGTCGATCAGGCGGCTTGCTTGCTTCGCCGCTCGATCGGGGGCACGCTGCGCAGCCGCGCGCGAATGTTCGCGAGCTGGAAGCTGCCCAGCCCGCCGCCGTCGTCCACGCTGAGCGCGGCGAGCACATCGGCGTGCGTCGCTTCGCCGGTCTTGTAGAGCTGCTGAGCGACACGCACGACAGCGGGCCAGCAATGCGTCAACAGCGGCACGACGTCGTATCCGGTGTGTGTGCCGCCAGCGGCGCACAGCACTCGGTCGTCTCGATGTCCGGTCGACGTGAGAACCGCGTGGACCTCGCGCATCGTCGGGCGTCGACCCGCAAGCCAGCGCGCTTGCGCCCACGGCCCGCTGTACGCCACTTCGGGGTTGCGGCCCTCGGGCATCTCAGCGACGGTCGTGAGCCCTTGGACGCCGAGCACGCGACCGCTGGCGACGACGGTCGAGCGGATCACGCCGCCCAGCGTCACAGCCGTGACGGCGTGACCCGCTTCGTGGATGCACGTCTCAAGATGCCGACGTTGCTTGTCAGTCAGGTCAGCCAATGTCAGAGGCATTGTCGCCACACTCCTTCCGTGGTCAGCTCGCGTGAGCTGGGATTCGGTTCAGCGATCGACGTCGAGGCAGCGAGGCCCGCAGCCATGCCACCGCCCCGGCGTCGATCGTCTGCAGCACTGCCCGGAGACATAGCGGTGCCGCCGTCGCTGTTGTGTTCGTGAATCAGGTTGCGCAAGTTGCGGACCACCCTGTCGCGCGCCTTATCCGACTTCGACAACCAACGTGCTTGGGCTTCGTCGAGATAGCGGTCGATGCAGGCGCGACACCGCCAGCCGTGAACGTCACCTTTGTAGAAGGCGCACGGTCCCTGGCACTCCCAGCAGGTGCCGACGTAGACGTCGGTGTCGTACTCGACCGCGGTATCGGCTGTCATGGCGTCACCGTCACCGCTGCGACGACTGCTTCGACGCCGACGACGAAACTGCGCTCAGCGATCGCGGCGAAGATGTTGTGCCGCTCCTCGATCGCCTCGCGCACCGACGGCTGATCGCGCCACCCGTAGGGCTGCGACGTCGCGACGATCGTGTCATCGAGCCCATCGACATAGCCGCCGCCGATGACGACGGTGTGCCCGCCCGGTGACGAGAACACAGCACCGTTGCGCTTGAACAGCTCGACGTCTTGCGCGACCCACTGTGCGCCGATGTGGAGGACGCCGACCGTGTTCGTCTGGGCGAGAACGCCTTCGAGGTAGCCGACCGCGAGCTTGAGTGATGCAGCCGTCTCGATGCCGCCCGGTGTCGCCGCAGCTTCGATCAGCAGCCGAGCGGCGAACTCACGCTCGACAGCGTTCTGCTCGTTCAGCCGAAGAATCTGCTGCGCGCGCTGACGAACCTCGGCACGGCTCGCAGCGGTCAAGTCGCACTGGTCGTAAGCCCAGACCGTGATCGGCGCGAACGGGTCGAGCCAGCCGGGACGCTCGCCCTCTTTGCGAGCTGCGGTCGCCGGATCGGGCGGCGCGCACCAGTCAGCGTCCCAGACGCCGAAAGCGTCTTCGCCGCCGTAGTTTGCGCCTCTGATCTCGACGCCGCTGTCGAGCCACCGCAGCGGGCCGCTCTCGTCGGTCCACTGCGTCGCTGCGAACAGTCCGTTAGGCGCGGGGTTGAGCAGCGGCGCGCCGAAGCGCACCGGCAGCATGTCGGTGTAGGTCGTCGGGGTCGGGGCTGTCATCGTCGTTGGCCTCTCAGTTGATCTCGGGTCAGGTGTCGATGCCGAGCGTCGCGAGTTCAGCGCGCGCCCGCTCGGTATCGGTCGGTGGCGGTGCCTGTTGACGACGCTGCTCGCGGCCGCGCTCAGCGCGATCGAGCAGACGGTCAAGCGTCAGCGCGGCGGTGTCGACGACGCGCAGCGCAGCCTCAAGACGCTCGGACGCCGATCGCGCGCCGCGTGTTGCGCCGGGCGGCAGCGCATGGGCGAGCACGTCGGCGAGCTGCGCGCGGTACGGCTCGGTCAGCGCGATCAGCGTCGCGGCCCAGGCACCCGACGCGAGCGCGTCGTCGCCGATCTCGGGCAGCGCAGGCCGCTCAGCGAGGTCGACGAGTCTGCGCACGGCATACGCGCGTTTCTCGTACGGCAGATGCGCCGTCTTGCGGCGAGCGTCGCGCTCAGCGATGAGACCGACGACGACGTGCGTCAGCTCGTGCACGGCGGCAGCGACCGCGTCGGCTTCGCGCCAGCACGCGCCCGGAGGCAGATAACTCGCCCGCGCCGCGAGCGGCGAGACGATCGCTACGACTTCGGCGGTCAGATCGAACGCGCGTGTGTAGCGGTGCAGCAGACCGGCGCGACGACGCTGCCGCAGTTCGTCTTGCGTGTAGTCGACGGGCGCGCGCTGCGGCTGATCGAGCTGCGCGGCCCGAGCAGCGGGTGTGTTGTTGCGAGCGGTGATCGTCATCGCGACACCGCCGCGTCATGCTGCTCGATCACCGACAGCAGGCTGTGCGCCGCGTCAGCGTCAATCTGCAGCTCACGGAGCAGCGTCGCGTGCATACGCCAGTACGACAACGCTTCGCTGCACTCTGCGACGCGCGGGCCGTCGACTTCGCCGCGCGACGCGAGCACAGCCTTGCGGGCTCGCCACGACTGCATCGAGCGATCACGCCACCGCAGACGCGGCGGCTCACGCCGATCAGTCGCCGTTGGGCTGTCGCTGGTGCTGTCGTTGGCTGCTGAGGCTGTCATGCACGCCATGATGTCACTAAGGGGTGCAAGCTACAAGCAGCTGCGACGGCGAATCCCGTTGCGGGATAACATGATAACCCGACGCCGTCGGGTAATTAGGTGCACGTCTCGGCTGCTCGCGTTACGTCGTCACACACTAGGGGTAGAGACGACTGACCCCCGACTGTTGACGGTCGGGGGTCAGCGTGTCGAGCGCAGCAGCGAGCGGGTTCAGCTCGCCTCAACGAGTCTCAGCGCGTTGTAGATCGTCGCTCGACTGACGCCGTACTCGCGAGCGAGCGCAGACGCCGACTCGCGCTCGGCGAGACGCGCAGCGACTTCGACCCGCTGCGCAGGCGACAGCGACGGCGTGCGCCCTTTGTACTTGCCTGCACGCTTCGCAAGCGCGATGCCTTCACGCTGACGCTCAAGCAGCAGCGAACGCTCAAACTCGGCGACCGCGCCCATCACGCTGAGCATCAGCACCGCGCACGGATCGCTCTCGTCACGCGAGAACGTCAGACCTTCCTTCACGAAGCGCACGCGCACACCGCGCGCTGTCAGCTCATCGACGGTGCGACGCAGATCGACCAGCGATCGCGACAGCCGATCCATGCTGTGAACGATCAGCTCGTCGCCTTCGCGCACGTAGTCGAGGCACGCTCGCAGCTTGGGTCGATCAGTGTCTTTGCCGCTCGCGTGATCGGTGAACAGCTTGTCCAGCTCGATCCCGTCTAGCTGTCGCTCGGCGTTCTGCTCGACGGTCGAGACACGTTGGTAGCCAACTGATTGCCCGTTGTTCATGGTTCATCCTTTCGGGTGTCTAACTAAGGTCTTGGGCAGATTAGACGGCTGTCTAGGAGTCCTCAACCAACTTCACTCAGACGAGAGGCTCTGCGCCGCAGCCTGATCGGCTGGGCTGTAGCCCAGATAGACGGCAGCGAGATCGCCGGCCCGACAGTGTCGGCTTTCTCGTGCGCGCTGCGCGCTCAGTAGACGGTCGGCAGATCGCGACCGCGTGCGGCGATCAGATGCGACGGGACGCGACGGCCATCGAGCAGCGTGACCATCGTCGGACTGCTGCAGCCACAGCCGTCTTCGGTGCTCGATGCGGCAGCGTCGTCGGGCTGCGCCTCGGTCTCGACGTCAGCTGACGATGCGGCGTCAGCGTCAGCTATCGCGTGAAGCGCGTCGTCCTGCGGGCCGAGCGCGTCGCTCCCGGTCGAAACCTGCTCGGTCGAGGCATTGCCTGCGTCGCGCTCATCTGACGGCTCAGCGTGCTGCTGCCGCTCGCGATGACGCAACGCTGCCGCCCACTCGCTGAGTTCGTCGGGGCTGATGCCGCCGAGCGCGATGACACGACGGGCGACGTCGAGCTGCAGCGGCCACAGCGAATCGTTTTGCCCGACAACGTCGCCGAACAACTCGCGCAGCTCGTCGGCGAGCGCGGCGTCGAGCGATGACGGGTCGAGCTTGTTCTGAGCGACGTCGTCGGCGACGCTCATCGCCGCGTTGATCGCGTCGCGCTTGCTCGTGCCGGGTGCGCTCACTGCTCGATCTCCTTGGGTTCGATGACTTCGGCGTCGACCACAGCCAGCAGACGCTCGCGTGCTTCGGCGATGATCTGCGTCGGCGTCTGCGTGACGTTGATGTCGAGCTTGTCGGGCGCGTTGAGCCCGTAGAGACGCGCCAGCTCTGCATCCGCTCGGGTGATGACGTCGATCATCCTGCCGACCGTCTGATAGTCGCCAGCCTTCTGCGCTTCGGCGAGCGACCTGAGAGCCGCGCCGACCGTGATCCGCTTGCGCTCGATGATCTCAGCTCGCGCCGCCTCACCGTTAGGCAGCGGGTTGCGTTCGTTGTACCGCTTGTACGCCTGCTGCACCGCGCCGACGCTCTTGAAGCCAAGAGTGTCGCGAATCTTCGACCACGACTGCATACCGACAGCTCGCATGACAAACACCTGCTCTGCGCGAGCACGGCTCTCAGCGAGTGACATCACTTGAGGCATACCTCGGTCTACCTCAAAACCGTGCAGAGGCGACACTACTGCGACAGCGTCGTATTCGATTGTCTTGCTTCCTACTTCGACGACGACGTCGGCTTTCGCGAGCGCATGAGTGACGCCGACTACGCCTGTCGCACAGCTCCGCGACGCGCTTCGATCCGGCTGCGCGGCGAAGCTGCGACCCTACGACTGTCCGAAGCTACGACCTACGACTCTACGACGATCGGTACGCGCGAAGATTGTCCGAATTGAGTTCCCCGACAACGTCGCACAACTCTGTGAACAGTATAAATACAACAAATAGGGAGCTTTCAGACGACATGGGTGCTTGTCGCAGTCGTAGTCGTAGCTTCCCGACAGTCGTAGAGTCGTAGAGTCGTAGCTTCGCAGCCCGGCAAAGTCGCATGATCGTCGTAGCTACGCGAACGAGCTGCGGGCTCATCCGATCAGCTGCGCGAACTTCGCTCCCCGACTCGCGTCACGCAGCCGCAGCTTGCCCTCAGCCGTGAGCTGTGCGAGCGCGTCGTCGATGTGCTCGGCGTCAGCCTGATTGAACTTGCGAAGAACACCGTTGGTGCCCGACAGCCTGTGCTCGCCGGGACCGAGCGCGGTCAGATAGCCAACAATGCGCGCTGCGACGCGACCGACGGGTGTGGTGCGCGCTTCGTCGTCTTCGATCGACTCGGCGAGACTGCGCGCACGCTCGTCACGCTTCGCCTTAGCTTGCCGTCGCCGACGATCAGTGACAGCAAGATCAGCGATCGCGCAAGACGTCTCAAACATCACGTCGGCCAGCGTCCAGTCGTCGTCGTTGATCACGAGCAGACCCCGCTCGTCGATGTCGGTGCGACCGTCGAGGATCGCGAGCAGACCGGCGACGCGAGCGGTCATCGCGTTGCGCTGGCTTCTGATGTCGGGCTCACTCTCAACGTCGTCATCACACAGCCACTCGGCGATCCGATCGTCGTCGATCTTGGCGCGCAGCGACTCGCACAGCCGCAGCCCTGTCGACGGGATCGTGACGTCGAGCGTGCCGGGGTCGACGATCTGAGCCAGCAGCTCGCGCGACACCTGCCTCGGGTCGGGCTTCGACCACAGGTTGATGAACCGCTGTGGTGTGCCGAGCAGAATCTGCTCAGCGGTCAACAGATCGGCGAGCACCGACAGGTGAAAGCCGACGATCAGCGCGAGCCGATACGCGCCAGCAGGAACGAAGCGATACCGCGAGCCGTCGGCGTTGCTCTGACCGATCGCTTGATCCGACCACGCTTCGCGCAGCGTCTCGCCCACTGTGCTTTTCGGGTCGGTGATGTACTTGACGAGGCTGTGCGCCTCGTCGGTGTGCATCAGCACGTTCGATCGCACGCGCTTCCGCTCTTTGACCGGCTTGCCCTTCGGCCCGGTCACCATCACGTCGCCCCAATACATCTCGGCGATGCCCTCGCCTGAGCGAATCTTGCCAACGCGCGGGAACGGCTCGCCGCCCGGCAGCAGCACCGGACGATCGACGTCGTCCATCGGGTCCATCGACCAGCTCGGGACCGGTCGCACGATCTGCGCCGAGGTCGTCATCGCCGATGTTTTGCCCTTGCCTGACCACGACACCGACGCCGCGAACAGATGCAGCGGCAGCGGCGACATGATGCCGGTGTCGACGCGCACGCACGGCGGGGTGTGCGCGGAGATGCGGGCGAGAACAGCACCGAGCGTCGCGTCGGGTGCAGCGCGGCGAGCCAACGCGGCGTCGCGAATGTGACGCAGCGAGTCGCGCGCCTCCCAGAATGACGCGGGCAGCGTGACACCTTTGGGCACCGCGCGGTCGCCGTTCTCGTCGTCATCGTCGCGTCGACCGATGTCGAGGCCGAGATCGTCGTTCAGTGCGAGCGAGTCGCTGTCGTCGTGAAGATCAAGCGCGGTCATCGCGGCTCCCATGTCGTTGTCGAAGTCGATGAGCGCGACCGCTTGCAGCCGTGAGACTGTCGCGCAGTTGAGCGCGTCGAACGGCTCGATGTCGTGGTCGGTCCAGATGTGCATCGGCGGGTCGGACGAGTCGACCCACTGCGCGCAGCCCGGCTCATGCGCGGTCGCCGACTTCGCGCTCGCGTGCGGCCCCGGCGCAGCCCACGTCTCGCATCCGCAGCTGTCGGCTTTCCCGTTGGGCGTCCAGTCGGTTGCGCGCAGAATCTCGGTCCAGCTGATCGTCGCGCCCCACCGCGCGATCGGGCTGTCGTTGTCGATGTGCTCGCGGCTGCGTTGCGCCCGCTCGGCGTGCGACTGGCCGTGCTCGATGATGCGCGCACGCAGCCAATCGGGCAGCGCGTGAACGTCGCCGCTGACCGTGTACGTGCCTTCGTCGCGCACACTCGGCGGGATCAGCGCGTACTTTCCCGCGCCCCACATCACTGAGTAGGCGTCGTCGCCGTCGCCGATGCTCATCGACTCGGGCCGCTGCGGCAGCTCGACATCGTCGGGCACGACGAACCAGAAGTGACCGCCGTTGCTGTGCGCCCAACTCTCGGGATCGTTCGGGTCACCGTCGCCGACGTGTCCCGGCGTGCTCACTGTCTGCGCGATGTGAGCGTCACCACGAGCGTCGGCGAGAAACGCCGCGCGCTGCTGAACGCTGTCGCAGTCGACGACGACGAGACGGCTGCGCCCGAGTGACAGCGCGGCGTTGATCTGGACGGCGTCGCCGAACGTCGCGATGTAGCGGTCGAGATAGTCGTCGAGCGTCGCGACGTCGCTTGTGGCGAGATGCACGCCCGCGTCGGACTTGACGCGCTGCCAGTTGCGTTTACCGGCGTCGCGCGCTTGCTGCTGCGCCGCTTTGTCGTCAGCTGATTGTCGCTGCGGCGAACGCATGTCGGCGGGCTGCTTGCTGCCGGGATAAATCAGCAGCGGCGCGCAGCCCAGCGCAGCGAGCGCGTGCAGATATTCGCGCACTCCGTCGTGGTCGTCAGCCTTGGGCACGTCAGCGAGCACCGCCGAGAGCTGAGCCTCGCGACTGCCGCTGTGCGCGGTATTCTTCACAGTGTTCCTTCTGTTGGGTTTCTCTCGCCCTCGGAGGGGCTGACTCTCTCGGAGTCGTCGGTGATCGGTGATGCCGCCTGGCACATGCGAGTCGAGGCAAAACGCTCGCGCTGGGCGGCATCGCTGCTATCTAGTGATCACGCGCGCCGGGTGACTTCTCCGACATGGCCGGCATTGTGCGCGTTGATGTTTCGCGCGGTGCTCATCGCGCAGCCTGAATCTCGGGCGGGATGACCGGCTTGAACAGCGCGTCAACGTCGCTGATCTTCACGCGGATCGCGCTGCGCGGCTTGTCGCTGATGCGGTACGCGGGCAGCTCACCGCTCGCGACTTTGTCTCGAAGCGAGAACACCGAGAAGCCGGTGCGCACGGCAGCGTCTTGCAGGGAAATGAAGTGTGGTGTGGCAGTTGGCCTGGCACTCACTTGTCGCTCCGTCGTCTGGTGACGATCCCCAGGGCGTGTGTGCGGTGTGAGCGGGGCGTGTCGGCGTGTGCGGAGCGTGGGGCGTGCGCGGGTCTGGGGCTATGACCTGACGCCAGAATAGCTGATGCAGAGCGCAGCTGCTTATAGCTGGCGCGAGATCATCGAGAACCGTTTGGCGTGAGAACTACGACGAAGTCGTAGAACTGCCAGCGTCTTTCGGCTCAGGTGTCGCTCAGCTGCGCGAGCATCGACAGTCGATCAGCGAGCGCAGCAGCGCGCCCTTCGGCGATGTGCTGATAGCGCATCGCAGTGTTCGGCGACGTGTGCCCGAGCCTGCCCATGATCTCGCGCAGCGTCGCGCCCGTCAGCGCGACAAGCACACCCGCGCAGTGCCGCAAGTCGTGGAAGTGCAGATCGGGCTTACCGATCGCGTCGCGCGCAGATTCCCACGCAGCTCTGAACCGCTTCTCGCCCGCGAACGATCCGGTGCCCGGTTCGGTGAACAGCAGCGCGTCATCGTCAGAACCGACGTGCTGCTGCAAGTGCTGCACGACGGCGGGCCGCATGTGCGGCGGCACCGACACTTCGCGACGCGACTCGCGCGTCTTCGTCGGCCCGACTTCGTGCTTCCCATGCCGATACGTCACCGCGCGCTCGACGCGCACCATCGAGCCGTCAGCGGCGACGTCACAACGACGCAGCGCGAACAGCTCGCCGCGCCGCAGCCCGCACCAGCCAGCGAGCAGCACCGTCAGTCGCAGATCGTCGGGCATCTTCTCGGCGAGCTGCGTCAGCTGAGCAGCGTCAAGCAGCACAATGCTGTGCTTCGCGTGCTTGACCTGCGCTGCGCCCTTAATCCGGCATGGATTGCTCGCGACCAGCCCGTCGTCAACGGCGGTGTTGAAGATCGAGCGCAGCAGCGCGTAAGCCTTCGCGTTGCGCGACTCGTGCTCGCTGCCCAACTCGGCGAACCACCGCCGCACAATCTCGGGCGTGATCTCAGCGAGCGCGTGATCGCCGAGTGCCGGGACGATCAGATTGTCGAGCTGCGACTCGTACAGGTCGCGCGTGCGACGGGCCAGCTTCGTCTTGGCGGCGAGCCACGACTGCGCGTAGCGGTCGAGTGTCAGCTTCTCGGCTTGCCGTCTGGCGACGCGCTCAGCGGGCGGTGCCCATGCGCCGGGGTTGCGACGATCAAGCTCGATCAGCTCGCGCTCGTCCTCAAGCCAGGCGACCGCGCTCGCTTTCGTCGGGAACGTCGCGGGCGCGTTATAGACCGCGCCGTGGTGCAGGTACCCGGCCTGCCATCGACCGCTCGCGCGCTGCCGCAGTCGCCCGAACTGTCGTCGGGTGCGTTCGCCGACGGGCTTCGCGGGCGACTTCGTGCGCGGCATGACCGTCTCCTAGATGGGCAACAAACGGGCAATAGTGACTCTAAACGATCTGCGCAGAATCTCAGTCAGCCTCAACGGTGGTTTGTGCTGGTCACGCAGCTCAGCGATGGTTTTCGCTGCTCACGCTGCAATGACAATTGTAGCTGTCAGCTACTTCGAATCCTGCCGGGGGCACCAGATTCTCCCAGGTCAGCTAATCGGTCTGACGCTTTCCATCCATCACGTGCGGCGGTTGCCCGGGCTCCCGCCGCCAGCGCTCGCCCCGTTGGTCGGTGAACTCGACGGTCACCGGACCCGGGGCCAGACCCGGCTCGGATCGGTCGTGGTCACCGGGTGGCACCAGGTCGACAACGTGCTCGCTGCCGTTGGCGCAGATCACGACCACGTCGTGAATCGGGTGACCGGACGCGTTGCGGATGCGGACCTGACCGGTCGTGGCCCACGCGGAGACCCGATCGGCATGTGCTCGTCGGCGTTCCCACCATTCGCGATGCTCGCGCTTCTGCCGCTCGACCCGTTCACGCCGGATCTGCCAGAAGGCCACGATGAACGCTCCGATGGTGCCGATCGAGCCGACCCAGGTCGCCCAATCACCCAGCTCGATCTCCAACATGGTCACCTCTGGTCACGACGTTGATCTCGAGGTGACAGTAGCCGCAGTCCCGACAGACGCTGCCGGCTTTGCGGCACCGTGCCCATACTGAACGGCATGGAGCAGTTGCTCACGGGTCTCGGGCTGTCGACCGCGGCCGGCCTGAACGCCTACATCCCCATGCTGATGCTGGGGATCCTGGCGCGTTTCACCGACCTCGTCAGCCTGCCTACGAGCTGGTCGTGGCTCGAGAACGGCTGGGTTCTGGCGATTGTGGCGGTGTTGCTGGCGGTGGAGATCGTCGCCGATAAGGTGCCGGCGCTGGATTCGATCAACGACACGGTCCAAACATTCGTACGTCCTGCGGCGGGCGGCATCGTGTTCGGCTCGGGTACCGCCGCGGAGACGGCGGCTGTTTCCGATCCCGGCCAGTGGGCGCAGTCGGGGCAGTGGGTGCCGGTGCTGATCGGTGTCGTCGTGGCGTTGGTGGTTTCGCTGGCGAAGTCAGCGGTGCGACCAGCCGCCAATGTCGCCACTGCGGGAGTGGCCGCGCCTGTGCTGTCGACGGTGGAGGATGCGGCCAGCGTGGGGCTGGTGTTCGTTGCCCTGCTGATCCCCTTGCTGGTCGTGGTGGCCCTGGCAGCGCTGATGTGGGTGGGGTGGCGACTCTGGCGGCGGATCCGACGCCGCGGCAAGGGCCGGGGCCCGACACCTCCGATCGGCGCCGCGAGCGGTTGACCTCAGCGTGTCCCCGGCGCGATCTCGTCGAGGAACGCGAACCGCTCTCGGACCTCGTCGGGCCGGATGCCGAATTCCTCAGGGGTGTAGCGATGCCCGCCCGCCTCGCGGGGGTGCGCTCGGTGATAGGCGCCGATGAAGCCGTTCAGGTCGTTCGGCGGCGCCATCCCTGCCGCCGCGTAGACCCGTGCTACCACGTGGGCGGTGTTGTCGACCAGGTCGCGGTAGTCGAGGTCGAGGAACGTCGCGGCGTCGGGCGCGATCTCGCGGCGCACCGCGACGGCACGCCGCAACCAGAGCTCGCTCTGGTCGACCTGCTGGCGTCCGACCTCGATGGGATCGACGTCGTCGCTGTAGGTCGTGCGGTACACCGCGAACAGGCTGGCGCCCGAGGTCAGAGTCGACACGATGTCGCGATGGATCTGCACGACGGTCAGGCCGGGGAACGTCTCGATGAGGTGGTCGAGTTCGGCGGTGTGGGCCGGGGCCTTCAGTACGAAGCGACGCGTATCGCCACCGGCGAGTAGTTGCAGTCCCTCCCGGTACCGCGCGTAGGTGCCGCCGAAGTCCTGTCCGGCAAGCCAGTCGGCGTACGACGGCAGCCGCATCATCGACGTGAATCCCCAGTTGCGCAGGTCGGTCCCCATGCCCAGCACGCATTCCTCGGGCAGCGCCGGACCGGACGGGTGCACCACCGCCATGTCGGGGTTGAGGGTGTGCAGCAAATCGCTTGTCGTCGCACTGATCTCGGCGGCGGGCGGATGGTCAGGTGCGGCGAATCGCCACGGCGCCACCAACTCGGCGGGCAGTGGTGCGTGCAAGCGGGGGTCACTGCCGAGGAGCCGAAACAGGAACGTCGTGCCGGTGCGCCAGCCCCCGATGATCACGATGGGCGGGGCCATCTCGACGGCACAGACCTCGGGGTGATCCCTGCGGTAGCGGCCGATTCGGGCGCCGGCGGTCAGCCGCCCGGTGGCGGATTGCAGCGCCATCCTGATCCCGACCGCGTTGAGCCTACCGTCCTGCTCGGCGGAGCCGAGGAAAGCGTCGAGGCCCGATCTCCATCCGTCGGCGAAATCGTCCGGCGAGAACTCACCACGGCGCGTCGCCCGTTCGACGACCCGGTCGGCGTCGAATCGGTAGCGTTGCGGGTTCTCCGCCCGATCCTTCCCGGCTTCGGCGTAGATCTGCTGCGCGGTCTCGCTCCGCTGCGGCATGCGCCAACTCATCGGAGCTCACCGAGCGAGATGCGCCGCGCTGCGGGCAGTTCCGGCGGCGCCGCGGCATGCAGGAACCGCATCACGAACACACCGAAGTTCCGCCCTTCGGTGTCCAGCCAGTCGTAGCCCGCCATCCCGGGATCACGGGCGGCCAGCACGAACCGGTAACCGCCGTCAGCCAGGGTCACCGACGCGCCCGTGTGCGACACGGTTCGATGCCGGTAGTCCAGCGAGTTGAGAAAGCGGTTGTACAGCACGATGTTCCAGTGCCGGCAGGCCGGCGGGACACCCTCGAGGACGAGAGCTTCGTCGTCGCCGAGTTGCCACGCGCCTCGGACGTAGTGGATGCCGGGTTCGGTGAACGCCGCTCCCCCGGCCATCGCCGACCAGTGCCGCACCGCGTTGGGTGCCGCGACGTCCTCGGCGACGGCGAACTCGAGGACGTTCGGCAACGCCGCGAAGGTGCGCCCCAGCCGCGACAACGACCGATCGACGTCCGGTTCGGGCGGCGCGACAGCGGAATCCGCGTCGAGCGCCTCGATTCGACACCAACCCGGGTCGGCCGGATCGACACCGTCATGGACGTAGCGCACCCACACCGACGACGAACCCGGGGGCAACGTCAGCCCGGGGCCATCGAAGTCACTGGGAGACAGCGTGATCGAGAAGTTCCCCTCCGCGTCGGGACCCAGATTGTCGCTGTCCAGGCGCGCCACGGCCGCCGCGTCGGCGATCCCGGTACCGCTGTAGACCGTGACGGACTGGTACACCGACTGCCCGACGTTGCCGATGATCCGATAGCTGCGGTCGTCGCGGAGGTCGGTGATCCAGTACCGGTAATCCGGGTTGTCCATGAAGAACTTCTGCCGCCAGCCGTTGAACGGCACCAGTTCGGGCCGGTCTCGGTCGGTCTCCAACCGTCCGACGAGATTGTTCAACGCTCGCACCAGAGCACGTTGACCATCGTGACGGTCCGCGGCGTCGAGTGCGGCGGTAGCCGCTGCCATCGTCTCGCCGGCCTTGCGTACACCGTCGGCGAAGTCCTGCCATCCGTCGTCACTCATCGGGTACCGCTGCCTGCCTTGAACATCGCAGCGGAGTCTAGCCACGTATGACAGTGTCCGGAAGGCCGCTCCACCCCGAACAGAATGACCTGGGATTGAGAACCATTGGCAGGCAACAGGAAGACACTGTTTTGTCGCTGTTGCCCTAGACGACCCTCTACGACCGCCCGCTCGTTGGGCCGTGACGTCCGGTCCGCTGTCCGCGATGCGGTCGGGTCGCGATGCGGTTGCAACCGCACGTATCTCAGGCGGCGGCGTCTCGCACTGTTTCGGCGCGGACGCTCGCCTCGGATCGTGGCTCCTCGGCAGCCGGATGGTCACCGGGATCCTCGTCGTATCCGACGTCGTCAGCGTATTCCTCGGGCGCCCCGTCCGCACCGGTCGAAGGTTCCTCGGACAGATCGTCGCTCACCGTCTCGGCGTCCTCTCCAGACGTCTCGGCGTCCTCTCCGGACGTCTCGGTGTCACGGTCGACGCCGATCTGCGCGCGCAGGTCGTCCTCCCGCTCGGTGGGCTGGCGTGGCGCAACGGAATTCCCGGGAAGATACGTCTGCGTCTCCACCGCCTCAACGTCGTCCAGGGCGACACCCTCATGCAAAGTCGAGGCCTCCTCGGCGGCCGGCGGTGTCGATACCGAAGCGTCGGCTGTCAACGCCCGTTGCACACGCGGCGGATCGGTGGGCGCGTCCGACATCTCGCTGTCATCCGCCTCGGCGCCGGCGGCGTCGAACGGACTGAGGAAGAAATCGGCCTGCGCACCCATCCAGTCGACCAACGCCTGCCACGCCTGGCCGGTGCGTGCTGCGATGGATCCGATGGTCGTGTTGAAGGCGTTGACGACCGCGGCGATCAGGCCGTCCCCCTGGATGGCGTCGGTGACGAACTGGTCTCCTGCGTTGATCATGTCGTGTGCGAAACCGGTGAGCGCGTCGATTTCGCCGGCGATCAACTCCCAGGTCGCGACGAGCTCGAAATTGATCAAGGGGACGAAAGGGATCCAACCGACGGTGTCCAGGACGTCGCTGGCGGCGTTGACGGTCCAGTCGATGCCTCCGCGAATCGGCTCCCAGACGTTCCAGACAGCGTTGGAGACATCAGCGAGTAGATGGGATGCCCCGACCACCGCGTCGCCGAGAAAACCCTCGGGAAGATCTGCCGCCGGCGGCCGAGGCGGGTAGATGTCGACAGGCGGCAGCGGAATCCACGCCCCCACCTCGTCGATACCCAGCCACACGGTGGCGAGCCCGAGGTCGACCACCCAGTCGGCGACGTTCTTGAGCACAGAGCCCTCGCCGCGCAGCCAGTCGGTGGTGTTGAACACGCCGCTGTTGATCAGCGACTCCACGAAGCTGTAGACGACCATGATCTGGTTGCCGAGAATCCCGATGTACGGGATCCAGACGATGATGTCTGAAGCGACCTGGAATCCGTACCGGACCCACTTCTCGATCGCCTCATATGCGGCATCGACGGCGTCCGCGAAGGCGATCAGCGACGGCGTGCTCGCCAGCGTCGGCGTGGGGTCGAGCAAGAGTCGCTGCACCGACGCGGTCAGTTGAAGATCAGCGACGTTGATCGTCGACGCGGCCGATGTCTGCACACAGAGGTGTGCGCTGGGCTGGATGCGGGACGGTTCGGGGAGGGGAGCCACAGTCGCGGCCACCGCGATCCCGGCTGCGGCGAATGCTGCCGTCGCCATTTTCGTTGAGGACCGTATTGTGCGCACCATGGCCGCTCCTCGCGTGCTTCGGCTCTGATTGTCGCGCCGAGCCGGGCTGCAGATGCGGCTTTCGGTCAAACGAGCAGCGACATCATTGCGGGTATCTGGCGAGGTACTCCTCGACCCGGATCGGGTGGTCGGCGCGGTACCCCACGGGCAGCACCACGTCGCCGACCGCGGTGCGGTAGTACACGTCCCAGCGATGGAAACCCGCGAACGCTGCCGGGTCGGCTGCGATGAGGGCGGCGTACTGGTTGACCGCGCGCACGTACTGGCGAGAGTTGTTGTAGCGCAAGAGCGCGGCATCCTTGTCGCGGGCGAAACCCTGGGCGGCCAGGAACCGGCCGGCCGCGAGGATGGCATCTCTCGGGGACCAGATGTCGCCGCGGCCGTAGATCGCGAATGTCGACGGCAGGAACTGCATCGGGCCTTGCGCCCCCGCGGTGCTGACGCCGTGGATGCGGCCGAACGCGGTCTCGACGAAGTTGATCGCGGCCAGGTAGTTCCAGCCGACACCGGAGGCCTCTTCGGCTTCGCGGTAGAGCGCCCGCAGCTCCGGCAGCGGGACCGGCGGGTCGACGTGCCAGGCCGGCAACGTGGGCTTGCCCCGTACCGAGCTCATGCCCTCGAGTTGGCGACGGGCGTCGACGTTGCGGTCGAACACCTCGCGCAGCGACGCCGGAAGACGGGCGTGGGCGACGGGATCCCACTCGGGGTGCCGTGCGAACGCGCGGTATGCCGCCTGCTGCCGGCGCGCGGCGGCGGTCAGCCATTCCTCGGTCGCGGCCGGGTCGCGCAGCACCCGTTCGTCGGCGACGAGGTCGTCGACGAGGCGCTGCGGCTCGGCGGCCAGACGGGGCTGCGCCCACGGCGGCGTGACGTGCGGGGGCGGCGCCGCCTCCGGCACGGGTGGGGCCGTGGGCGCTGCGGTGTGCTGCTCGGGTGTGGGCGCCGAGGTGCAGCCGCCGAGCAGCCCGATCGTCAGCATGATGGCTCCGGTCAGCGCGCGGGTGCGACTCAGAGTGATCCCTCCCTCGGGTGGCTTCCCGACCAGTGTGACGACAACGTCGCCATCTGCCCACCTCCGTAGAGTGGCCGACATGAAACGAGGCCGCATCGTCTGTGCCTGGCTGGCCGTGGTGCTCGCGGCGTTGGTCTTCGCGCCGTCCTCCGCGCTCGCGTCGCCGGCTCTGCGCATGTCCGCGGACGACGAACAGATCCTGGCGGCGATGCTCGCTTCGGACGCGCGGGACGCCGACGCGGTGTCCGCCCGGTTCCTGGGCACGCCGTACGGCGCCAACACGCTGATCGGGTCGGCGACCGAGCCCGAACAGCTCGTCGTCGACCTGCAGCACGTGGACTGTTTCACCTACGCCGACTACGTCGAAGCCCTCAAGCGCGCCAACGACCGCGCTTCGTTCCTCGAGAGCCTCACCGCGGTCCGTTACAAGGACGGTGAGGTGTCCTTCCAGAGCAGGCGCCACTTCTTCACCGACTGGTCCGCGTCGGCGCCTGCCGTGGCCACCGACGTGACGTCAGCGGTCAGCGACGACGCGGTCCGCACGTCGAAACGCCTGAATGAGAAGGATTCCGGCGGGGTGTACCTGCCTGGTCTTCCGCCGGTCACCCGCGACGTGTCCTACATTCCCAGCGACCGGGTGGACGACGAGGTGATCGGCCGCCTGCGCACCGGCGATTATGTGGGCGCCTACGCCGAGGACGGTGGACTCGACGTCACCCATGTCGGCATCTTCATCGATTCGCCGGCGGGGCCGATGTTCCGCAACGCGTCGTCCCTGGAGTCGGACATGGGAGTGGTCGACACCCCGCTGCGCGCCTACCTGGCCACGGTCCCCGGTGTGGTGGTGCTGCGTCCGCTGCGGTGAATCGAGGTCTAGGCCGCCCGACCGCGCTCCGTCCGCGAGGCGCGCTTCTCGCCGGCACCCTCGCGGGTCTGCGGCTTCGCTACGTCTGGGGCCGGCGCTGCGTCAGCTGCGCCACTCATCTCCGCCTTGCTGTCGGCCGCTTCGGTCTCAGCCTGTTCGGAGGCCTGGTCGACGAGCTCCTGCGGATCGATCGCGGTCTCGTCGCCCTCTTTCACGTCATCGTCCTCGACCATCGCGATCTTCTCGGCCGTGGACGCCTGCACGGATCGTTCGTTCTCCGGGACTTCCGCGGAGCGGGCCTCCGGGTCGAACCAGTCCGGCGGGAACGGCACCTGCAGCGGCTCGTCCGGCGCTATGGTCCAGGCGTGGAACCATGCGCTCGGCGCATCCACGGGCCCACGGTCGGGAAGACCGATGATCGGGGTGGCGCTGGCGCCCGGGATGTTCAGGGTCCACTCGTCGACGAGGACATAGAGCGCGGCGAGGAACACGTCGGTGGCGAACTCACCCAGGTTGGTGGACAGTCCCTCGCCGCGGGCGATGTCTGCGCCGTTGAAGACGGCGCTGGCCACGATCGTCTCCCCGAAGTTGTGTCCGACGGCCAGCTGCTTGCCGAGGTAGCCCAGCCGGTTGGCGAACTCGTGGAAGTCGGTGCGCGCCGCGTTGCGGAATGCGATGAACCCGGCATCGATGTCGTCGGGCGTGGCTGCCTGCTGCGGACCGACCGTCGCTGCCGCGGCGTCCGCGCTGCTGCGTGACGACGACGGTGCGGGCAGCCACGGCCATCCCCGGAGCGCTTTCGTCGACGCCGTCAGATCCACCGATGTCATCGAGCTTGGCACCGGTTCCGAGGATGCTTCGACGGGTGTGACCGCGACGGTTGCCCCCGCGACGACAATCGCCGCCATGGTCGCGCACGCTCGACACTTCAGACTCACCGGATTTCCCCCAATCGACTCGTCAATGTGTGAGCAAGCTAACACCAGCGCGCACAATCGAAAAGGCCTTCATAATTTGCTGCTGTGTCAGTTTGAGTGCGGTTTCGTTCGTGCCACTGGTCTGCGCGCGTTGCGGTGGGATACGGGTGAGCGAAAGCCCACCTGGCCCGCCCAGGATTTTGACGTGCAATTTTCACGATATCTCTCGGTGGCCACCCTGCCGCAGCATCCGTGTGGCGAGTACGGGGCTTGCGCTGAAGACACCCCTGCGCATGTTTGCCATCTGGAACGGCTGAGCCGCCGATGCGCTACTCCGGAAACCCGGGTCTCGCGGCGGCGGAGTCCGCTCCGGCCGCGGATTCCGCCCACTTCGATTGCAGTCCCAACCAAGTGGTTAGTCTGCAAGGAGTCCAACGATGGAGCAGGAGGCCGCCATGCAGCTGGCGCTGACACCCGAGGAAGCCGAATTTCGCGACGAGCTTCGCACCTTCTATCGGACGAAGATCCCGGCGGAGATCCGCGAGCGGTCTCGCCACGCGACGGAACTCAACCACGAAGACATCATCACCAGCCACAAGATCCTCCACGAGCACGGGCTCGCGGTCCCGAACTGGCCGGTGGAATGGGGCGGCAAAGACTGGACGCAGACCCAGCACCAGATCTGGCGTGACGAGATGCAACTGGCCAGTGTGCCGGAGCCGCTCACCTTC
This sequence comes from Mycobacterium sp. pV006, assembly GCF_041287115.1. Classification (NCBI taxonomy): domain Bacteria; kingdom Bacillati; phylum Actinomycetota; class Actinomycetes; order Mycobacteriales; family Mycobacteriaceae; genus Mycobacterium; species Mycobacterium sp. pV006. Next base: position 51,109 of record NZ_JBGGKT010000011.1, read on the forward strand.
AACGCGCAGATGGTCGGCCCCGTGATCGCCGAGTTCGGCTCCCAGGAACTCAAGGAGCGGTTCCTGCCACCGACCGCAGCCCTGGACATCTGGTGGGCGCAGGGGTTCTCCGAACCCGAAGCCGGCTCGGACCTGGCGTCCTTGCGTACCACCGCCATCCGCGACGGCGACAGCTACGTCGTCAACGGCCAGAAGACCTGGACCACGCTGGGCCAGTACGCCGACTGGATCTTCTGCCTGGTCCGCACCGACCCGGACGCCCCAAAGAAGCAGGCCGGCATCTCGTTCTTGCTGATGGACATGAAGACTCCGGGCATCACCCTGCGGCCGATCAAACTCATCGACGGCAGCTACGAGGTCAACGAAGTGTTCTTCGAAGACGTGCGGGTGCCTGCCGATCAGCTGGTCGGCGAGGAGAACCAGGGGTGGAGCTACGCCAAATTCCTGCTCGGCAACGAGCGCACCGGCATCACCCACATCGGCCGCACCAAGGTCAAGCTGTCCGATATCAAGGCCCGCGCCAAGAAGATCGGCCTGCTCGACGATCCGCTGTTCGCCGCGCGGCTCGCTGAACTCGAAAACGATGTCGTCGCACTGGAACTCACCCAGATGCGGGTGGTGTCCGGATCGTCGGCCGGCAAGCCCAACCCGGCCTCGTCGGTGTTGAAGCTGCGCGCCACCGAACTCCAGCAGCTGACCACAGAACTGGCCGTCGAGGTCGCCGGCCTCGACGCACTGCCCTTCGACGCGGGTGACGACATCGCCTCGCCGGTATGGGCGCAGCACGCCGCTCCGCATTATCTGAACTACCGCAAGACATCGATCTACGGCGGCAGCAACGAGGTGCAGCGCACCATCATCGCGTCGACGATTCTCGGATTGTGAGGTAAGCCATGGACTTTCAACTCAGCGAAGAGCAGGTCCTGCTCCGCGACACCACCAAAGATGTGCTCTCACGCGCCTATCCGGTCGAACGTCGGCTCGAAGTCATCGATTCCGAGTCCGGGTGGAGCCGGGAAGTCTGGAGCCAATTGGCCGAGATCGGGCTGCTGGGCCTGGGTTTCGAGGAGGACGCCGGCGGTCAGATCGAGGTGATGGCCGCGATGGCCGAGATCGGTCGGCGCCTGGCTCCCGAGCCGGTGCTGCACGCCGCCCTGGGCCCGGGTTCGTTGATCGCAGAGGTCGGCACCGACGAGCAGAAGGCGATGCTCGACGAGGTCGCTGCCGGGCAGCACCTGCTGGCGTTCGCCCATTTCGAGCCGGGCACTCGCGGACCGTCGACGACGGTGACCACAACTGCTGCGCAGCAGGGTGATTCGTGGACGATCACGGGGACGAAGAACCCGGTGCTGGCCGGCGACAGCGCCGATACCCTCGTCGTCAGCGCCGCGCTGCCCGACGGCGGGACCGGCCTCTTCCTGGTCGACGCGGCTGCCGCGCGTCGGCAGCCGTACCGCACCTTCGACGGTCTGCGCGCCGCGCAGGTCGACTTCGACGCCACGGCCGCTCGGCCGCTCGGCGACGGCGCCGACGCGTCGGAGGCGATCAGCCGCGCCCTGGTCCGCATGTCGTCGGCACTGTGCGCCGAGGCGCTCGGTGCGATGGAGGAGGCCCTGCGCCTGACCTCCGAGTACCTGACGCAACGCAAGCAGTTCGGCGTCACGCTGAGCAAGTTCCAGACGCTCACCCAGCGCGCCGCCGACATGTACGTGTCCCTCGAACTCGCGCGCAGCATGACGATGTACGCGGCCATGTCGATCGCCGACGGCAACCTCGACCCCGTCATCGCGGCACGGGCGAAACTGCAGATCGGCCGATCCGGGCGACACATCAGCCAGGAGGCCATCCAGCTGCACGGCGGTATCGGTGTCACCGCCGAGTACCCGATCAGCCACTACGCGGCCCGGCTCACGGCGATCGAGAACACGCTCGGGTCGTCGCAGGATCAGCTGCACACGCTGGTCGGTGTGTTGGACGACTACGAGGTGATCACCGTCTGACCGGGCCCGAACAGGCTTCGTAACGCCCACGGGCGGGAATTCGACAGACCGTAGAGACATTGCAACGAGCATCCAACAGGCAGGAGTGCACGATGCAGGCGAAAAAGTTGATGGCCGGCGTCATGATCGCCGGTGGCCTCGGTGCGGCAGCGACAGTGTTCGGTGCGGGCACGGCAACGGCCGACCCGCATTGGTGGTATCCGCCGCCCCCGCCAGGGCACGTCGGACAGGCCGTCGGTATCCCGCCGGGCCACATCGGTCAGTGGGTCGGTGTGCCGCCCGGGCACTGGGACAAACCGTGGAAGTGGTTCAAGTAGCCGGTTCACACCGCCGTCCAGCACTGCGCACCACCGCCATCGATGCCGGACTGGTAGACGGCCACCGCGAACCGGTCCAGCGCGACCACGGCACCGGAGTCCGGCAGCTCGACACCCACAGGATTGCCGGACTTGTTTATCAACAAGGCCTTTCGCGTGCCCTCCGCGGTGACGAACGCTTGGGCATAGACCCTTGCGTCCGGGAACTTCGGGTCACCCACTTCCGTGCTCACCAGGGTGTCGCCTGGGCCGAAGTGCTCCAGGAGCTTCCGTAACGCCTGATAGCGGGCGTTGGGCTCGCCGGTGTCCCAGTCGACCAGAGTGACACCCGGGATCATGCCGGGATAGCCCATGAATTCGGCGATCCCCACCAGATCGATCCCGAGCGTCACCAGGTGCGCCCACACGTAGGACTGCAGCGCGGCGCTGAGCAGCCAGTAGTCGGCCGGAATCTCGGGCTCCGGGTTCATCAGATCCGGGGTGAACGTGCCGACCTCGTTGACAAAAGTCTTGGTGTCGGGTGACAGGCGACGTCGGACCGACTCGATCCATCGCACCTGGTCGAGGAAACCGTCGGCCTGGGCGAAGAAGACCGCGGGCCACTGGTCGAAGGGGATGTTTCCTTCCGGTGCAATAGGATTCACGATGTCGGGATGGGCGTAGAAGTGGTAGGAGATCGCGTCGCGGTGCGGTCCTGAACCGAGGAAATGCCAGAAGTACTCCGGATTGTGGTGCTGGTGGGTCAAAGAGAGTCCCACAAATTTCATCTGCGGGTCCAGGGGCGCGAGACGCTGCACCACAGCGTCGAACAGGCGTGTGTATGCCTGGGGTGACAGTCCCCGCATGTCGGGCTCGCACAACACCTCCCAGTACGCGAACCGGTACCGATGGCCGGACTCGCGCCGACGGCCGGCCTCGTCGGTGAAGCCTCCTGCGATGTACCAGCTGGCCAGTCGATAGAAGTAGTCGGCGACTTCCGCACAGGTGGGGTCGCGCAACTCCACACCATGCTCGTAGTCCCAGACGGCTTGGTCCGGGTCATCGGGTACGTCGACGGTCGTGGTGAACATCCACGCCGGGATGGTTGCGAAGTTGGCCACCACGGGCCGCCCCTCTGCAGCGGCCATGACGTCGGCCACGAACGGGTCGAGTCGGTCGAAATTCCACGACGTCTGCCCATCGGTTGGTGGGGTGAGCGCGGGCACAGACACGTGCGGGTGGGAGAACCACGGCAGGAAGCGAATCAGGTCGGCACGCAGTTCCTTCAGCGCCGCGAACACCCGATCGTGCACCGGCGAGCCGCGACGCAGTGTCGGCGCGGTCCACACATGGGTGGTCAGCGTGGTCCGCGAGATCCCGGTGGCGGCGGCCCAGTCAACGCGCAGCGGAATCGTCACCGTCTTTTCCTCCTGAAGTCACCGGCCGAGTGCCGGCAGAATTGCCTGGTCGACGATGGCGGCACGACGCTCGGCATCAGGCACTTCACCGGTGTCGATCTGGTGTTTGATCATCAATGCCTCTCCGATGTCTGCGACGACGTCGGTGACACGCTCGTAGTCGATCTGGCCGATGGCCGCGTAGTGCTCCATCACCGTGCGGGTGAACCGTCCGCCGCGCGGCGCGAAGACCTGCCGATAGAGCGCGTCGACCAGGTCTGGGCGGCGGTCCCGTTCGGCGAGGATCGACGCGACGACGACGGCGGTCGGCCCGGCCAGCCAGTCGGCCAGCAGGTCCAGCGAGCGCAGGAGGTCGGCGCGCAGGTCACCGCCGGCCGGTGAGGGCGTCTCGACCGGATGGCTCTCGGCCAGGGCCTCCAGCAGCAGATCGTCCAGCGTCGGCCAGTGCCGGTAGATCGACGTCTTCGCGACGTCGGCCCGGCGCGCCACCCCCTCGACGGTGATCGCCGCGACCCCGACCCGAAGCACCTCGTCCAGAATCGCCGCGCGGCACACGGCCCTGAGGTCGGATGTGGTCCGGCGCATAGCGTGACACGTTAGCTACGCGACCATAGCTACGCAAGCGTAGCTATGTTAATACTGGTCGTGCAGCCGCATCCACTGATACGGCGGCTCTTGGGGCCACCCGTCTGGTGAGTCCTCCCAGGTCTCCTGGCGCCCGTACGGTGTCAGGTCGAGCAGGTCGAACACCACCATGAACGGCTCTTCGCCGCGACCGAACGTCTGCCAGGTGTGGAACACGCGGTCACCGTCGCGCAGGAACACGCTGATCGAATGGTGTTCCTCGCCGTCGACCGTCGCGTGGAAGTCCTCGTTGAAGGTGCTGCGCCCCGACGACACCCAGGGCAGGTCCCAGCCCATGCGGTCCTTGAACGCGACGAGCTTCCCGACGGGCGCGCGGGAGACCAGGGCGAACGAGGTGTCCTTGGCGTGCAGGTGGGACAGCGGTCCGACGTGGTCGGCCATCATCGAGCAGCCCGAGCAGCCCTCATCCCAGTCGGGCGCGAACATGAAGTGCTGCACGATCAGCTGGCGCCGGCCGTCGAACAGGTCGAGCAGTGACAGCGGCCCGGACTCGGTGTCGAGCGCGTACGGGGTATCGATCGCCACCATCGGCAGACGTCGCCGTGCCGCGCTGACGGCGTCTTTCAGCCGCGTGAGTTCCTTTTCCCGGACCAGCAGTTCGGCGCGGGCGTTTTCCCACTCGTCACGAGACACGATCGGCGGCAACGCGGTTCCCATGTCTGCGAGCTTGCCACCGTCCGTCGTCAATTGAGGTCGGAAACGACTTCCGCGACCTGCCGCACCTGGTCGAGGTCGGTGCTGGTCGGGATCAGGTGGATCTCGTCGGTGCCGACGGCGGCGAACTTGTCCAGCACCGCCCGCAACTCGTCGGCGGTTCCGGCCCAGCCGGTGGTCGGGGCCATCGCCTCGACGATCTCGGCGGGGATCCAGTTCATGTAGCGCAGCAGGTGCCGGCGCACCTGCTCGCGTGGGGCGTCGCCATCACCGACGGCGAACCAGAACGATGTCGCCAGATGCGGTCGTCCGCGCCGCTCGGCGCGCCAGGCCTCGCGCGCGACGTCGAACAGTTCGTTCTGCTTCACGACGTCGAGGTCGAGGGTGGTGCCGGCCAGCCCGTCGGCCCACGTGGCCGCGCTGCGCAGAGTCTTGGGTCCCATCGTGCCCACCACCAGGGACGGACCGCCCGGCTGCACGGGAGGCGGCCCGACCGGCAGCGTGGAATCGGTGACCTTCTCCCCCGCCCACACACGTTTCATGACCGCGACGCGGTCGGCCATCTGGCGCATGGTCTGGGTGGCCGGATCGGCGCCGGCGGCCCGGTAGTCCTCGTGGCGCCCGCCGACGCCCAGGCCGACCGTCAGCCGGCCGTCGCTGAGCACGTCGCCGGTCGCCAGCGCTTTCGCCAGCATCACCGGATCGTGCAACTGCGGGATCACGACGGTGGTGACCAGGCGGACCCGGTCGGTCCACGCCGCCAGCGCGCCCAGCAGGGTCAGGCTCTCCGGGTTGTCGAACGCCATGCGCTCGCCCCAGCACAGCGACGAGAACGGACCGTCGTCGACGACACGGGCCCACTGCCGCAGCGTCGCGCGGTCCAGGTCGGGCTCCATCACCGGCATCGTCATCCCGATACGCACGTCGGCGATTCTGACACGGGCACCGGGGAGTCAGGCTCAGCGCGGCGGATCCTTGCGGGCCCGGATCGGTTCGGTGGCCGGCGGCGTGAACAACGCCCCGCGCATTCCGCCGCCGAACGTGCGCACCGCCACCAGCAGCCAGGTGGCCAGCAACCCGACGTAGGCGACCGCTGCCGCCACCCGGAACGCGGGCAGCCCGGTGTGCAACGCCAACTGCGTCGTCCCGGTGACGAAGGTGCCGACCGGGAACGTCAGACTCCACCACGTCAGCGCGAACGGCATGCCCCGGCGCAGGGTCCGCACCGTCAGCGACGTCGCCAGGCTGATCCACAACACCGCGAAACCCCACACCGGAACGCCGTAGAGCACGGCGAAGACCTGCAACCCGTCGGCGATCTGCGGGTCGACCGCAGACGGCGCGTCGGCGGCGAGAAGTCCTGCCACGGTGATGGATTGGCCGAGCGGCCCCAGCACGATCCACAACGTCGGCACCCGCGCGGTGCCGGACGTACCGTAGTGCGCCAGCCGGCTCCACACCATCGTGATGATGATCAGCGACGCGATCAACGACAACCCGAACATCGCCAGACACCCGTAGAGCATCGTCGCCCGGCCCGGGCCCTCAGCCATGTGCGGGATGAGCATGGCGCCGGTGGCGGCCGACACCATGGGCGGGACGACCGGCATCAGCCAGCCGCCGAACGCCGAATCCGGTTCGACCCGGTATTGGGTGAACATCAGATGCGGGATGCTCATCGCGGTGAACAGGCCGCCCGCGGTGCCGGCGCCCCACAACCACCACGCCAGCTCCACTGCGACCTCGGCACCGATCAGATCAGGTCCGACCAGCAGCGACCCCGCGGCCACGGTCAGCAGCGCCATCGGGGCGGCGCCGTAGAAATGCGCCATCTGGGGATTGCGGACATGGCTACGCGCCACCGTCGGATTGCGGACCCAGTGCGCGATCATCGCGACGACGAGGACCACCAGCCACAGCGCGGAGATGGCCCACACCACCGACGCGAACCCGCGGAGTCCCGGCACCTGCACCGGTAACGTCGCTCCCGCCGTGGCCACGATCCCGGTGCCCATCACCGAGGCGAACCAGTTGGGCCCGAGGTAGCCGAGGAATGAGGGCCGATCGCTGGTCATCGGGACAGTATGGCCACCGCCGGCGGCGAACCCCGCAGACCCACCGGGGGTTATCCCCCGGGCAGATGTCCGGAAAACGTTGTTTCCGTGATGTCGCGGCATCCCTAGGTTGGGGACATGGCCGCAGTTTCCGACATGCACGCCGACACCGTCGAGTTCGCTCCACCCTCGCCCGTGCCCGAGGCGCCACCGCGCGTCCGCCGCATCGGGGTGGTGCCGAGCGCGTCGCTGCTCGTGGGAGGCGCGCTGGGCACCGTCTGGTTTTGGATTCCGCTGGGGATCTTCGTCCTCGGGATCTCCTCGATACCCAGCGTCGTCGGATTCGCTTTGGCCGCAGTCATCTTCGTGTATCTGATCCGCGGAATCGATCGTGCCGAGCGGGTGCGCAGCGAGGCGGTGTTCGGCATGGGGCTGGGGGCTCCGGTGCATCGTCCGTCGACGCATACCGGGTTTCAGGGTTGGGCCCACCAGCTGTGGATCGACGTCAGCAGTGCGTGGTTCTGGAAAGCCGCCGCGCACCACTACCTACGGATGCTCTACGACATCGCGGTCACGGCGCTGATCGCCGGGCTGCTGGTGTTCGCGTTCGTCGCGCCGGCGGCGGCCGTCGTGATCGGCAACAGCGACGCCGATGCCGGGTTGTCCTTCATCCCGACACCGGTGGCGGTCCTGCTCGCCGTGGTGGCGTTCGCGGCTGCGGCGGCCCTGCTGGTGTTCGGCCCCGAACTCGACGCGCGCATCGACCGCTGGCTGCTGACGCCCTCGCCGACAGCGGCGCTGCGCCACCAGGTCACTGCGCTGGCCGACGCGCGCGCGGGTGCGGTCACTTCGGCGCAGACCGAACGGCACCGCATCGAACGCGACCTGCACGACGAGGTCCAACCGCGCCTGGTCTCGCTGGCGATGACCATCGGCCTGGCCCGCACCAAACTCGACACCGATCTACCGAAAGCCAGGGAGCTGATCGCCGAGGCCCACGAGGACGCCAAGAGCGCCCTGGTGGAACTCCGTAACGTCGTGCGTGGCATCGCTCCCACCATCCTGGCCGACCGGGGCCTGGACGCGGCGCTGTCGGCTGTCGTCCAGCGCGCCACCAACGCCGGTGTCCCGACCACGTTGAGCGTGCATCTGCCGCATCGCCTGCCCGAGGAGGTGGAGGCGTGCGCGTATTTCGTTGTCGCCGAGGCACTGACGAACGTCACCCGACACTCGGGAGCGACACACGCGACGGTCACGGTGCGCCTGGACGAAGCGGCCGACGAACTGCATGTCACGGTGTTCGACGACGGCCGCGGCGGCGCGCAGATCAGTGACGACGGCTCCGAGGCCACCGGTCTGCGCGGGCTCGACGAACGCGTGCGGGCCGCCCGCGGCACGTTCTCGGTGTCCAGTCCCGTCACCGGACCCACGATCGTCACCGCGGTGCTGCCATGCGCATCGTGATCGCCGAGGATTCGGCGCTCTTGCGGGGCGGGATCGTGCGCATCCTGGCCGACGCCGGTCACGACGTCGTCGCGGAGGTCTCCGACGCCACCGACCTGCTGCGCCTGGTCAACGAACACCGGCCCGATCTGGTCATCGTCGACGTCCGGATGCCGCCGACCTTCACCGACGAAGGCATCCGCGCCGCGGCGCTGTTACGCACCCAGAACCCCGAATCGCCCGTGCTGGTGCTCTCCCACTACGTCGAAGAGCGCTACGCCGCCGATCTGATCGCCTCGGACACACGGGGATTCGGTTACCTGCTGAAGGACCGGGTCGCCGATGTGCCCGCGTTCCTCGACGCGGTGCAGACGGTCGGGTCGGGAGGCACCGTGCTCGACCCCGAGGTGGTGTCGCAGATCCTGGTGCGCTCGCGCAGCCGCGCGGCACTGGACGTACTGACACCGCGCGAGCGCGAAGTCCTGCAGTTGATGGCCGAGGGCAGGACCAACTCCGCCATCGCCGCAGAACTGCACATGTCGGTGGGCTCGGCGGAGAAGCACATCGCCTCCATCTTCGCCAAGTTCGACCTCGCACCCGACGACAGCGAGAACCGCCGCGTTCTGGCGGTTCTGCGCTACCTCGAATCGTGATGTGTTGAAAGGATTTCCCGTGACGAACACCATCACACCGGCTGACGCCGCTCCCCCGCCACAACTGTCCCCGGGTACGCGCACCACCGTGCGCGCCGGCCTCGTCGTGCTCGCCGCCATCCTGCTCGTCGGTGTCCTCGTCGCGCTCGCCGGTGTGGCCTTCGGACTCACCAGATTCCGCGTCGTCGCGCAGTCCTCGACGCTGCCGGCGTCGTTGCGCACGCTGGAGATCGACATCGACACCGCACCGGCGGCCGTCCGCATCACCTCGGACCGGTCGGCTCGCGAACCGCGGGTCGACATGCGGATGGTCAACTCGTCGCGCTCGGATGCCGAGCCGCTCAGCGTCAGCGCCGACGGGACCGCCGCCCGAGTCAGCATCACTCCCGCGTCCTCAGAATGGTTGCGCCAGGCCCGTGCCGGCGAGATCACCGTCGTGCTGCCCGACGAACTCGCTCGCCGGTTGGCCGTCACCGTCCGCCAAGACGTCGGGGTGGTGTTCGCCGAGGCCGACCTCGACCGGTTCACCGCGCAGACCCGCGAAGGTGCCGTGGTGCTCAACGGATCCGCCCGCCAGGTCGACATCGACAACGAACACGGCGAGATCGTCAGCCGCCGCCCGATCGCGGTGTCCGAATCGTTCCGGGCGTCCACCGCCACCGGCGAGGTGAGCGTCAAGTTCGGTGAGGTGCCCGAAACCGTCGACGCCGAAGCCGGGCGCGGCGATGTGGTGCTGTCGTTACCCGCACCCGGCCCGTACCTGGTCAACGTCAGCACCGGTCGCGACCGCGGGGACACCGTGGTGAAGGTCCCGCAGACCCGAAACGTCGACGAAGCAGTGGCAGTGGTGACGGCGCGGTCGGACACCGGCAACGTCGTCGTCGACGAAGTCGACTAGTGCAGGACCGCCATGATCGCGCGCACCGGGCCGGACTGGATCTGCGTAAATCCGGTGCCCGCCCAGATGTTGAGCGCCTGCGCGTCGTTCGCCCGGGCCGCGGCCGCCCGCAGCGGACTGGTCAGATAGTGCACCTCGGGATAGGCCAGCGGCGCGTGCACGTCGTGTTCGTCGATGAAGCGGTTGCGCAGGCCACGAGCGTAGCGGCCCGAGAATGCTTTCGTGACAGCTGTTTCGGTGAAGGCACCGTCTCGCAGCGCCGCCCGGTGCACCGGGGTGCTACCGGCCTCGTCGCTGCACAGAAACGCCGTGCCGAGCTGCGCGGCGATCGCCCCCGCCTGCCGCACACCGTCGATGTCGGCGGCGGTCATCAGACCCCCCGCGGCCACGACGGGCAGATCGAACTGCGCGGTCAATGCAGCCACCAGCTCGTGGAGCGACTGCTCCGAGGGTGACGCCGTGGGATCGAAGGTCCCGCGGTGACCGCCTGCTGAGGGCCCTTGTGCCGCAAGTACATCGACGCCACAGTCGACGGCCTGCCGCGCCTCGTCGATGGTGGTCACCGTCGCCACGGTGGTGATGCCGGCAGTAGACAGCCGGCGCCGCTCGTCCACGGTGGGCAGGCCGAACGTGAAGGACACCACGGCGGGTTTGGCGTCGAGCAGCACCTCGATCTTGGCGTCCCAGTCCTCGTCGAAGTAGTGGGGCGTGCCGAGTTCGACACCGTAACGCTGCGCCTCACCGGCCAGCCGGGCCGCGTAGGCCTCGACCTCGGCGGGCGGCGCGGACCCGGGCCGGGGCACGAAGAGGTTCGCCCCGATCGCACCGGAGGTGAGTCGCAGTGTGGCCTCCAGCCGCTGGGCGAACGCAGGTGCGGTCAGATAGCCGGCGGGGACGAACCCGAGACCGCCGGCCTCGGTGCCGGCCGCGGCGAGTTCGGGCGTCGACGGCCCACCGGCCATCGGCGCGACGGCGATGGGAACGGTCAGATCCCGGAAGTCGAACGCCACCTGCTCTTGCTACCACGACGGGCGTGTCGCGCCTAGTGTCCGCGGGCCTGTTGTTGTCGGCGGTAGTCGTCGGCGAGGGCGCCCACGTGATCAGGCAGCGTTCCGGACGCGACGTCAGCGAGGCTGGTCTGCTCGAGCACCGAGCGCATGCTGGCCCGCAGCGCCCGCCAGACATCGGTCAGGGCAGCGGTGGGCCCGGAATAGGGCAGATCGCCGAGGCCGATGTCGCGCACGCTGGCCAGCGGGCCGTCGATACACCGCAACACGTCGGCGAGGCTGATGTCGTGGGCAGGGCGCGCCAGTTCGTAGCCGCCGTCGCGACCGCGGTGACTGCGCACGAGCCGGTCGGTGCGCAGGTCCGAGAGGATGTCGACGAGAAACTGCGGCGGAATGCCTTGCGCCTTGGCCAGATCGTCCGTCTTGACCAGGATGCCGTCCTGCACGGTCGCCAGTTGGACCATCGCCCGCACGGCGTACTCCGCCTTGGCCGACATCCGCATGGCCTCAGGCTAGTCAACGCGGCGGCGGGGCCTCACCCTCCGGTTCGTCCGTGGCGCCGGTGCAATCCAGCCAACGGCCGTCCTCCCGCGCGAAGGGCATGACGTCGGTGCGGGTCTCGGGCGGCGCATCGCCCATGGAGCGGCTGCTGGTCACCTCCGCGGTCGCGCTGTCCCCGGTGACCTGGATGTTGTCCACCTTGTCGATGGTCAGCGTCGAGGACTCCCGGATCAGGTCCAGGATGCCGGCCTCGTAGGCGGCCTCGTCGTAGGCCACGAGCGCTTGCGCGACCCGGTCCAGGAGTTCCTTGGGCGCGTCCCTGCCGAACTGTTGGGTCAAGCCCTCCGAGACCTGCGGAACCGTCAGCGAACTGAGTTCCTGCTGCGAACCGAAAGCCGACATGGGGGGCGCGAGGTATTCGGCCGGGTTGCTGACCGCTTCCTGCTGGGCGGCGCAGGTCAGTCCCGGCAGCTCCGCCCAGGCGCCCTCCTCGAAGATGCGCGCCTGCTGGTAGACGACGTCGCGGATCTGGTCTTCGTCACTGCGCTCCTCCGGGGCCGCGGAGGCCGACCCCTGCGCAGGCGAAGTCTCCGGCGAGGTTTCCTGACCACTGCACCCCGCAAGGATCCCGGCGGTCGCTGTCACGGCGATCATCACGCGAAGCACGCATGCCCCCTTCATCTCCATGTCTCGTCCCGCCCGATTACCCCGACCGCGGGAGCCGAACCCGTTCAATCCGGGATCGCCGCGCCGTCACGGACCACCACGGCGAACAGATCGGCTACCGCAGCCAGACCGGCCGCGTGCACCGCCTCGGCGGGAACGTCGCCGTCGACGCCGGGCAGCGATCGGGTCGCCGTCGCGGCGGCGACCACGGTCGGCGCGTAGCCGAGATTGAACGCGCCGCGCGCGGTGGAATTCACACACATGTGCGTCATGAACCCGGCCAGCACCAGATTCGACGCGCCGACCGCCTTGAGTCGCTCGTCCAGATCGGTCTGCACGAAGGAATTCGGGAAGTTCTTCACCACCACTGCCTCGTCGTCGCGCGGTGCGACCGAGGAGTGGATGGCGCCGATCTCGGCGGTGATGTCATACGGCGAACCCGGTCCGGCGTCGTGCTGGATGTGGATGACCGGGATACCGGCGCTGCGGGCCCGGTCCAGCAGCGCGGCCGCCTCCTCGAGAGCAGATTGCACGCCGTCGAGCTCCAACGTCCCGTAGGTGTAGGTGTTCTGGCAGTCGATGAGCACCAGCGCTGAGTCGGCGAGCCGGACCGGTTCGAGCGGCAGACCTGTCAGTGAGCGCAGGGTGGGGAGATCGGACATGCCCGGAGACTACCGTCAGCGCGCTCGTCCAGATTGCTTCTCCGGAAGTCCGAGGAGACGTCGTACGGAAGGCAGCTGCGGCTCAGGGGGCGGTGACTGCCAGCACGGCGTCGGCGAACTCCGGCCGGCAGACGATCAGGTCCGGCAACTTGGAGTCACGCTGGTTGTACACCAGTTCCGAGCCGTCGATGCGAGAGGTGTGCAAACCCGCGGCGCGGGCCACCGCGACCGGCGCGGCGGAGTCCCACTCGTACTGGCCGCCGGCGTGGACGTAGACATCCGAGAGCCCCTGCACGACCGACGCGACCTTGGCGCCGGCCGACCCCATCTCCACGAGCGTCCCACCGAGCGCGTCGCGGACCTGCAGCGCGATCGCGGGCGGCCGGGTGCGGGACACCACCACCCGCGGCGACTCCGGCGCCGCCGGAGGCGTCGGCACCGTCGGCGTCGCCAGGGTGACGCCCTGCGCCGGCAGGGCAACCGCACCGGCGACCAGGTCCCCGGCCTGCCACAGCGCCACGTGCACGGCCCAGTCGGTGCGGCCCAACTCGGAGAACTCGCGGGTCCCGTCCAACGGGTCGACGATCCACACCCGCTCGGCGCGCAGCCGCACCGGATCGTCGACACCCTCTTCGGAGAGCACCGCGTCGCTGGGCCGCTCGGTCGCCAGGGCCGACATCAGGAACTCGTGAGAGCGCCTGTCCCCCTCGGCTTTCCGTTCCTGCGCATCGGCCTGGGCCAGCTCGCCGCGCACGGTGAGCAGGAGCTGGCCGGCCTCGGTGGCCAGCCGCCCGGCCAATTCGTGGTCGTTCACCCGCGGTCGCGCTCGAGCAATTCGATGACCGCCTCGGCGTGCGCGTCGGGACTCTGATCGGGCGTCAGGCGCAGATCAGGGTTCTTGGGACGCTGATACGGGCTGTCGATCCCCGTGAAATGGGTGATCTCACCGGCGCGCGCCTTGGCGTACAACCCCTTGGGGTCGCGTCGTTCGCAGTCCTCCAGCGGCGTGTCGCAGAACACCTCGTAGAACTCCAGGCCGGCTTCGGTGGTCACCTTGCGGGCCAGTTCCCGGTGTTCGGCCAGCGGGCTGATCGCCGGGACCAGCACCACCTGGCCCGCGTCGGCCAGGATCGAGGCGACGTGGGCCAGTCGCCGCAGGTTCTCGGAACGGTCGGCCATCGAGAACCCCAGGTCGGAGTTGAGTCCGTGGCGAAGGTTGTCGCCGTCGAGAACGTATGCGGGAACGCCCTTCTCGAGCAACTTCTGCTCCACCAGCATGGCCACCGAAGACTTGCCGGAACCGGACAACCCGGTGAACCACACGGTGCGCCCCTTGGTCAGCCGGTCGTCGGCCGAGCACAACGACTGGTGGCGCACGGTGTTCGGGCTCGCCGTGCCCGTCGAACTCTCGCGCAACACCATGCCGGCGGCGACGGTGCCGTTGGTGTTCGGATCGATCAGGATGAACGAGCCGGTCGCCGGATTGCGGCTGTACTCGTCGAGCAGCAGCGGCGCCTGAGACCGCAACGAAACCCGGCCCAGTTCATTGAGTTTCAATGCGGTGGCGGTCTTGTCGCGGTGCAGGGTGTTGACGTCCAGGCGGTAATCCAGCCCCGTCACCCGTACGCGGGTGGTGCGCGAGGTGTGCTTGATCAGGTAGTCACGGCCCGGCTCGAGCGCGCTCTCGTCGGCCATCCAGCACACGGTGGCGTCGAAGTCCTGCGCCACGCGCGGCCGGTTGTTCGGACGGGCGATCATGTCACCGCGGCTGATGTCGATGTCGTCGGCGAGGCTCACCGACACCGCCATCGGCGGGAACGCCGCGGCGACCGGACCACTCGGGTCTTCGATTGCGGTGATACGCGACGTCTTCCCGCTGGGCAGTACGACGATTTCGTCACCGGGACGCATCACACCGCTGGCCACGGTTCCGGCGTAGCTGCGGTGGTCCTGGTGCTCGCGGGTGTGCGGCCGGATCACGTACTGCACCGGGAAGCGCACGTCGATCAGGTTGCGGTCGCCGGCGACGTAGACGTCCTCGAGGTGGCTGAGCAGCGACGGTCCCTCGTACCACGGGGCGCGGTCGGACTTGGTGACGACGTTGTCGCCGTGCAACGCCGACAAGGGGATGGTGGTGACGTCGTGGATGTCCAGACGTGTCGCAAAAGCGTGGAACTCGTCGCGGATGGCTTCGAAACGCTCACGGCCCCAATCGATCAGGTCCATCTTGTTGACCGCCAGCACCACGTGCTGGACACCGAGCAGGGAGGCCAGGAACGCATGCCGACGCGACTGCTCGAGCAGGCCGTTGCGGGCGTCGACGAGCACGATCACCAGATGTGCGGTCGAGGCGCCGGTCACCATGTTGCGGGTGTACTGGATGTGGCCCGGGGTGTCGGCGATGATGAATTTCCGCTTGGCCGTGGCGAAGTAGCGGTAGGCGACATCGATGGTGATGCCCTGCTCCCGCTCGGCGCGCAGGCCGTCGGTCACCAACGCGAGGTCGGTGTAGTCGTGGCCGCGCTCCTTGGAGGTGCGCTCCACGGCCGCGAGCTGGTCCTCCATCACGGCCTTCGAGTCGAACAGCAACCGCCCGATCAGGGTGGACTTGCCGTCGTCGACCGACCCGGCCGTGGCCAGGCGCAGCAGCGTCGCGTCGAGGCTCGGAACCTCGGTCATCGTCGTCGTCATGGTCAGAAGTAGCCTTCGCGTTTGCGGTCTTCCATCCCGGCCTCGGAGATCCGGTCGTCTGCGCGCGTCGCGCCGCGCTCGGTCAGCCGCGAGATCGCGGTCTCGGCGATCACCTGCTCGACCGTGGCCGCGGTCGATTCGACGCAGCCGGTGCACGTGACGTCACCGACGGTTCGGAAGCGCACGCTGGTCTCGAAGACCTCTTCGTCGTCGCGCGGCTGCAGAAACGGATGCACGGCCAGCAACATCCCGTCCCGGCGGAACACCTTGCGCTGGTGCGCGTAGTAGATCGACGGCAGCGTGATGTTCTCTTCACCGATGTAGGACCAGATGTCGAACTCGGTCCAGTTCGACAACGGGAACGCACGGATGTGCTCGCCCTTGCGATGGCGCCCGTTGTACAGGTTCCACAGCTCCGGACGCTGCGCCTTGGGGTCCCACTGCCCGAACTCGTCGCGGAAGCTGAACACCCGCTCCTTGGCGCGCGCCTTCTCCTCGTCGCGGCGGGCCCCGCCGAACGCGGCGTCGAACTTGTTCTCCCGGATCGCGCGCAACAGCGTCACCG
This sequence comes from Mycobacterium sp. pV006, assembly GCF_041287115.1. Lineage (NCBI taxonomy): Bacteria > Bacillati > Actinomycetota > Actinomycetes > Mycobacteriales > Mycobacteriaceae > Mycobacterium > Mycobacterium sp. pV006. The sequence continues at coordinate 67,262 of NZ_JBGGKT010000011.1, forward strand.
TCTGCAGCGGGTTGCGCGACGGGCCGTTGTCGACGACGCGGCCGGCGTCGATGTCGTCCTGCACCTTGGCGACCACCAGCCGAACCCCGGTGCTCTCGACGAGGTTGTCGCGGGCGGACAGCACCTCCTCGAAGTTGTGCCCGGTGTCGACGTGCATCACCGGGAACGGCGGACGCCCGGGCCGGAACGCCTTGACGGCCAGGTGCAGCATCACGATCGAGTCCTTGCCGCCGGAGAACAGCAGCACCGGCCGCTCGAACTCGGCCGCAACCTCGCGGATGATGTGGATCGCCTCGGCCTCCAGCGCACGGAGGTGGCTGAGTTCATAGGTCCCGGCAATCGGGGCGAGTTCCTCGGTCGCGGTCATCGCATCCTCGTAAAGTTGGTAGAACTGACCATATTTACGGCCATAATCCGCGAATGTAGCCGCCCCGGCCTGCGGGTGTCAAAGTTCTCCCCGCGAGCAGACGCGTAGGCCCCCGATTCGCAGCGTTTTCGGGGGCCTACGCGTCTGCTCGTCGTTACAAGGTGACCTCTTTCAGGCGGCCGGTGGCGACATCGAAGACGAAGCCGCGCAGCGACTCGTGCCGGGTGACGAACGGGTTGGCCTCGATCCGGCGCAGCGACTGTCGCACGTCCTCCTCCACGTCGATGAACGACTCGGCAGCCCACTCCGGCTTGATGCCCAACTCGTCCTGGATCTGCTGCTTCAAGCCGTCGTCGGTGAAGGTCAGCATCCCGCAGTCGGTGTGGTGGATCAGGATGATCTCCTTGGTGCCCAGCAGACGTTGGCTGATGGTCAGCGACCGGATCTCGTCGTCGGTGACGACACCACCGGCGTTGCGGATGACGTGGGCCTCCCCGTCTTTGAGCCCGAGGATCCGATACACGTCGAGACGCGCATCCATGCAGGCGACGACGGCGACGTGCTTGCTGGGCCGCAGCGGCAGCGGGCCCGAGAACGTCTTGGCGTACTCCTCGTTGTTCTTCAGGTACTCATCAGTGACCGACATGGCGCGAAGCTAACAGCGTCGGCACCGGAAGTCACGAGTCAGAATCACCGGGATCAGGTCGCTCCGTGCTGCAGGTCGAATACAGTCACACCGCCGACGTCGGCTGCGGTGAAGTGCTGCCGGACCCAGGCTTCGATCTCGGCCGCCGCCCCGGTGTCGCGGCGGGGGCCGGGGTTCGGCCCGGCGATGAAGTAACGCACCTCGTCGTCTTCGACGTACTCCTGGAACTGCGCAAGGGTCGGTGCGTCGTCGCTGCCGGTGAATCCGCCGATGGCCATCACCGGCGCGCCGGTCTGCAACTCGAGCCTGCCGGCGAGCATCGATCCCACCGTGGCTGCGGCCCATCGGTTGTCGGCCGTCTCGATCAGATGAGTGAGCAGCGTGTTGTCGGCGATGTCCATCCCGGGCGGGGGCCCCATCGGCGGGCCGCCCGGTCCCGACATACCCGGCTCCCCGACCGGGCCCGACATCATGCCCGGACCCGTGCCCACATGGGTCGCCGTCTCCACCGCGTAGGCCGCCGACCCCGCCGCGCCGAACACCAGCGCCGCCCCGGCGACGACCGCGGCGACCCGTCCCCCGCGGTGTCCGCCCAGCGCGACGGCCACCGCGCCGCCGACGGACCCGACCACCACCACCCAGCGCAGCCACGGGTGCCAGTCCGGGGTGCGGTCGAGCAGGACGAACGCCCACGCACCGGTGGCGGCACTCATCGCGGCCAGCACCAGTCGCGGACCCCACTGATCGCGCACCCGCCACAGGTGCGCGGCCGTCAGCCCGACCGACGCGGCGACCGCCGGCGCGAGAGCGACCGTGTAATAGGGGTGGATGATGCCGTCCATGAAGCTGAAGACGGCGGCGGTGATCAGCAGCCAGCCACCCCAGAGCAGCAGGCTCGCCCGCAGGGGCGCGGTGCGCGGCGTGCGGCGCGTGAACCAGAGACCGGCGGCCAGGCCGATCAGCGCGGCGGGCAACAACCAGGACACCTCGGCGCCCATCGACGCGCCGAACATCCGGGTGATCCCGGGCTCGCCACCGAAGAAGAGGTTCGCGCCGCGATCGGGACCATCCGGTCCTTCCGGGCCGCCGGGACCGTCACCGGGCATCCCGTCCATGCCCAGCACGCGCTGAATACCGTTGTAACCCAACGCCAGCTGCAGCAGGCTGTTGTCGGTTGACCCGCCGATGTACGGACGGGAATCCGCCGGCCAGATGCTGACCAGCGCGAGGAACGACCCCGCGGTCGCGATCATCGCCGCGCCGCCCGCCAGCAGCGCGCGCAGCCGCGGCCGCACGCCGATCGGCGCCGCAACCAGGAACGCGAGCGCCAGACCCGGGATCACCAGGAACGCCTGCAGCATCTTGGTCAGGAACGCGAACCCGAGGACCACCCCGACCAGCACCACCCACCGGGTCCGGCCGCTGTCGATCGCACGCACCATCAGGTACGCGGAGATCACGAGCAGCAGCACCAGCAGCGCGTCGGGGTTGTTGTACCGGAACATCGACGCCGCCACCGGCGTCGCCGCCAGTGCCGCACCGGCGATCAGGCCCGCACCCGGTCCGCCGACCCGGCGCACCGCCGCGTACAGCACGCCGACGGCCGCCACCCCCATCAGCGCCTGCGGAAGCAGCATCGTGAACGGGCTGAACCCGAACAGTCTGCCCGACAACGCCATCACCCACAGTGCGGCGGGCGGCTTGTCGACGGTGATCGCGTTGCCCGCGTCGAGCGAGCCGAACAGCCACGCCTTCCAGCTCTGCGTGCCGGCCTGCGCAGCAGCCGCGTAGTACTCGTTGGCCCACCCGACCGAACCCAGACCCCACAGGTACAGCAGTGCCGTGGCGCCGAGCAGCGCGGCGAGCGCGGGCCGCGCCCAACGGGGCCGGCCGCCCGGAATCGTCGGGTCGACCAACGCGGTGTCCATGGTCAGCGTCATCGCCGAACTCCTTCGGATCGGTTCCGCAGCGGGTGAAACACCCAGCCACGCAATAAGACAAAGCGAACGACGGTGGCAATCAGGTTGGCGGCGACCAGCACGGTGAGCTCTACGAGGTGGTGCGGGGAGTCGGCGGCGGCGTGCAGCAGCGCCAGGGCGCCGCTGGTGATCGTCAACGCGATGCCGAACACGATGAGCCCTTCGGCGTGGTGTCGGCCCAGACCGCTCCGACCCGCGACCCCGAACGTGAAGCGTCGGTTGACCGCGGTGTTGGCGATCGCGGTGAGCAGCAGGGCCACCAGATTGGCCCACTGGGCGCCGGCCCAGCCTTGCAGCAGCATGAACAGCGCGACATAGGCTGCGGTCGAGGCGACCCCGACGGCGCCGAACCGCGCAGCCTGCCGCAGTAGCGAAGCGGGCGGGCCCGCCGACCCGAGTTGAGCGGCGATGGTGTGGACCGGAATGGCACCGGAGGCGAATCCCCTGACCAGCCGCGCGATTCCGCGCAGGTCGGCAGCCGCTGTGGCCACGATGTCGACGCGGCTGTCCGGGTCGTCGACCCAGTCGACGGGGACCTCGTGGATGCGCAGACCGCTGCGTTCGGCGAGCACCAGGAGTTCGGTGTCGAAGAACCATCCGGTGTCCTCGACGTAGGGCAGCAACTCGGCTGCGACGTCTGTGCGAATTGCCTTGAAGCCGCACTGCGCATCGGAAAAGCGGGCGGCCAGAGTCGATTTCAGGAGCCCGTTGTAGCAGCGGGAGATGATCTCGCGTTTGGCGCCTCGGTGTACACGGGCGCCGCGGCCGAGCCGGGTGCCGATCGCGAGATCGGAGTGCCCGGAGATCAGCGGCGCCACCAGGGGGGCCAGTGCGGCGAGATCGGTCGACAGGTCGACATCCATGTACACCAGCACCGCGGCGTCGGAGCGGGACCAGACATGGTGCAGCGCGCGGCCGCGGCCCTTCTCCTCCAGACGCACCACGCGTACATCGGTCAGTTCGTCGGCGAGTTCGGCGGCGATGCGCGGGGTGTCGTCGATGCTGGCGTTGTCGGCGATGGTGATCCGCGACGGGAACGGCACGGCGTCGCGCAGGTAGCGATGCAGGCGATGCACCGATTCGGCGAGCACCGCCTGCTCGTTGAACACCGGGACCACCACATCGAGCACCGGCGCGCCCGCACCCCGTGCCGCGGATGCGGCGTCGGATCGGCGCCGGAAGGTCCGCTCGGCGATGTCTGTCATGGAGTTCATCGTCGGCCCGCCGCGTGTGCGGGCCGTTGGCCGCAGCTATGTGCCGGCTGTGAGAACCGCGCCGGGCAGTGTGACGACGAACGCGGTGCTGCCGGGGCCACTGTGCAGCGCGATCGTGCCGCCGTGGGCCCGCACCACCGCGGCGACGATGGCCAAGCCCAGACCGGTGCTGCTGCCGTCGCGGCGGGCTCGTGACGAGTCGCCGCGCGCGAACCGTTCGAACACCTCGGGCTGCAGTTGCTCGGGGATGCCGGGCCCGTCGTCAGCCACGCTGAGCACCGCCGTCGCGTCGGGAGCCACCGACAGCGAGACCGTGACGGTCGTGCCGGGTGGGGTGTGGATCCGCGCGTTGGCCAGCAGGTTGGCCAACACCTGGTGCAGTCGGGCCTCGTCCCCGGCAACCGTGACGGGTTCCTCAGGGAGGTCGAGCTGCCAGATGTGGTCTGTGCCGGCGACATGGGCGTCGCTGACGGCGTCGAGAACCAGGTGGCTGAGATCGACCGGATCGCGCTGCAGCGGCCGGCCGGTGTCGAGCCGGGCCAACAGCAGCATGTCCTCGACCAACTGGGTCATTCTCGCGGCCTCGGACTCGACGCGGTTCATCGCGTGCACCACTTCGTCGGGCATGTCGGCTCGGCGGCGTTGCGCCAACTCGGTATACCCGCGGATCGCGGCCAGCGGTGTGCGCAGTTCGTGGCTGGCGTCGGCGACGAACTGGCGCACCCGGGTCTCGCTGAGATGGCGGGCCTGCAGTGCCGTGGCGATGCGGTCGAGCATGCGGTTCAACGCCGCGCCGAGCTTGCCGACCTCGGTGCGCGTGGCAGCCGGATCAACGTCGATGATCGGTGTGGGAAGGTTCACATCGCCGCGGTCGAGGTCCAGCGCGGCGACCTGTTCGGCGGTGTCGGAAACCCTTGACAGCGGCTGTAATTGACGACCGATGATGTAGATGCCGGCGGCTGCGGCCACCATCACGGCGACCGCGGCCACCACGCAGAAGATGACCAGGGTGCGCAGCAGCGTGTCGTCGACAACCGTGGTGGGCAGACCGGTGATGACGGTGTCGCCGGTACGCAGGCTCGGCAACCCGACCACGCGGTAGCGCCCCAGCTCGTCCAGCTCGACCGTCTCGGGGGCCCGACCGGGCCGGGCGTCGGCCAGCTGCTGGGCGGCGGAGGCCGGTAACTCCGCACGCGCGCCGTCGCTGGTGATGACTCCCGCGTCGACCGGACGGCCGTCGGACACGACTGCGCCGACAGTGCGGATCGCCTGTCCAGGGGCGTTGAGGAACTCGGGTCCGGGCCCGTCGCGCACCTCCGGCGGTCGCATCGTCGGCTGCTGCCCCGGCGGCGGCGGTGGGCCGTAGTCGAAGATGACCGTCGAGCGCCGCCCGGCCTCGACGACCTGCGCGTCGAGTTGACCGGTCAGGAATCGTTGCAGCGCGAATTCGGTGCCGATGCCGATCCCCGCGCACACCGCGGCCAGCAGGAGCACCTGGGTGAGCACCAGTCGTCGGCGCAGCGACCACGACCGCGGCACCCGTAGCCGGGCGCCGACACTGTCACGGCGCGGGCTTGAGGACATACCCCGCACCGCGCAACGTGTGGATCATCGGGGTGCGTCCACTGTCGATTTTCTTACGCAGGTACGACACGTACAGCTCGACGATGTTCGACCGACCCCCGAAGTCGTAGTCCCACACCCGATCCAGGATCTGGGCTTTGCTCAGTACCCGCTTGGCGTTGCGCATCATGAAGCGCAGCAGCTCGAACTCCCTGGCGGTCAGCGCGATGACCTCACCGGCGCGGGTGACTTCGTGGCTGTCCTCGTCGAGCACCAGGTCGCCGACGACGAGCGTGCTGCCGCCGGTCTCGGTGGTCACTCCGGTGCGTCGCAGCAATGCGCGCAAGCGCAGCACCACCTCTTCGATGCTGAACGGCTTGGTCACGTAGTCGTCACCGCCCGCGGTGAGCCCCGCGATGCGGTCTTCGACCGAGTCCTTGGCGGTGAGGAGCAGCAACGGGAGCGACGGGTTGTGCTCGCGCAGCTTGCGCAGCACGTCCAGGCCGCTCATGTCAGGCAGCATCACGTCGAGCACCACCACGTCCGGCGGCGTCTGCCGGGCCCGCGTGATGGCGGTGGCGCCGTCGCCGGCGGTGGTGACCTCCCAACCTTCGTAACGCAGCGCCATCGACACCAGCTCGGCCAGTACCGGCTCGTCGTCGACGACGAGCACCTGGATCGGCTTGCCGTCCGCGCGCCGCATCACCACCCGGGCGGCTTCGACGTCGCTGCCGGCGGCGGTCGAGGGCGTGGTCACCGGCCCATTATGTGCCTGCACAGTGGGCAGTCCCTGTGTGGTTTCTGTGCGCGAGCTGTGAACACACGGCCCCACGCCGCGCGGGCCCGCGGCGTCGTCTCCTAACCTTGGAGCCCATGCGCCGCGGAGTCACGACCCGATGACCCGCTTCCTGACGCGCCGGATGCTGAACTACGTCCTGCTGCTGGTGCTCGCGTCGTTCCTGACGTTCACCCTGACCTCGCTGGCGTTCAACCCGCTGGAGAGCCTGCTGGAACGCAACCCGCGCCCACCGGACGCGATCATTGCCGCCAAAGCCGCCGAACTCGACCTCGACAAGCCGATCCCACTGCGGTACCTGCACTGGGTGTCGGGCGCGATCCGCGGCGACTTCGGCACGACGGTGGCGGGTCAGCCGGTGGCGGAGGAGCTGTGGCGCCGGGTCGGGGTCAGCCTGCGCCTCGTGGCCATCGGCTCGGTGGTGGGCACGGTCATCGGCGTGGTGATCGGAGCCTGGAGCGCCATCCGGCAGTACCGGCTGTCGGACCGCGTCATCACGCTGCTGTCGTTCCTGATCATCAGCGCGCCGACCTTCGTCATCGCCAACCTCCTGATTCTCGCGGCGCTGCAGGTCAACACCGCGGTGGGACTGCAGATCTTCGAGTACACCGGGGAGAGCTCCACCGACGCCACCGGCGGGGCCTGGCAACACTTCGTCGACCGACTGCAGCATCTGGTGCTGCCGACGCTGACCCTGGCACTGTCCTCCATCGCGGCGTTCAGCCGGTACCAGCGCAACGCGATGCTCGACGTACTCGGGCAGGACTTCATCCGCACGGCGCGCGCCAAGGGCCTGACCCGCCGCCAGGCGCTGTTCAAGCACGGGCTGCGCACCGCGCTAATCCCGATGGCGACCCTGTTCGCCTACGGGGTCAGCGCATTGGTCACCGGCGCGGTGTTCGTCGAGAAGATCTTCGGCTGGCACGGCATGGGTGAGTGGGTGGTCGAAGGCATCGCCAGCCAGGACACCAACATCATCGCCGCGATCACCGTGTTCTCCGGAGCCATGGTGCTGTTGGCCGGTCTGCTCTCGGATCTGATCTACGCCGCGCTCGATCCGCGGGTGCGTGTCCGATGACCGCCGGGCCCGGGTTCGCGTCGCGTCGCACGCTGGTGTGGCGACGTTTCCTGCGCAACAAACCGGCGGTGGTGTCGCTGGTGGTGCTGGTCCTGCTGTTCGTGGGCTGCTACGCGCTGCCGCCGTTCTTGCCCTACACCTACAGCGAATTGGACTACTACGCGCTGCAGCAACCGCCCAGCACCGACCACTGGTTCGGTACCAACGCGCTGGGACAGGACCTGCTGGCGCAGACCCTGCGGGGCATGCAGAAGTCGCTGCTGATCGGGTTCTTCGTGGCGTTGCTGTCGACGCTGCTGGCGGCCACCGTCGGGGCGGTCGCCGGCTACTTCGGCGGGTTCCGCGACCGTGCGCTGATGTGGGTGGTCGATCTGCTCCTGGTCGTGCCCGCGTTCATCCTGATCGCGATCGTCACCCCGTTGACCCAGCGCTCGAACACCGTGTTCTGGCTGATCCTGCTGTTGGCGGCGTTCAGCTGGATGATCAGCTCCCGGATGGTGCGCGGGCTGACCATGAGCCTGCGCGACCGGGAGTTCGTGGTGGCCGCCCGCTACATGGGGGTCAGCCACTGGCGCATCATCACCCGCCACATCATCCCGAACGTCGCGTCGATCCTGATCATCGACACCGCGCTCAACGTCGGCGTCGCGGTGCTGGCCGAGACCGGGCTCAGCTTCCTCGGCTTCGGTGTCCAGCCGCCGGACGTGTCGCTGGGCACCCTCATCGCCGACGGCACCCGCTCGGTCACGACGTTCCCGTGGGTGTTCCTGTTCCCGGCCGGGGTGCTGGTGCTGATCGTGCTGTGCGCCAACCTGATCGGAGACGGCCTGCGCGACGCGCTGGACCCGACCACCCGGCCGCGGGTGGCGCGATGGCGGTGGGGACGCCGATGAGCCTGCTCGAGGTGCGCGGCCTGACCCTGACGTTCCCGACCGACACCGAGCGCGTCGCCGCGGTCCGCGGCCTGGATTACGACGTGGACGCCGGCGAGGTGGTGGCCCTGGTCGGCGAGTCCGGGGCGGGCAAATCCGCGGGCGCCATGGCGGTGATCGGGTTGCTGCCCGAATACGCCGAGGTGTCCGGTTCGGTGCGGCTGGACGGCGAGGAACTCCTCGGGATGGGTGACCGTCAGCTGTCGCGCATCCGCGGCGCCCGGATCGGCACGGTGTTCCAGGATCCGATGTCGGCCCTGACGCCGGTCTACACCGTCGGCGACCAGATCGCCGAAACGCTGCGGGTGCACCGTCGCGACCTCGGCCGTCGTGAAGCGCGTACGCAGGCCGTCGAGTTGCTGGAGTTGGTGGGCATCGCCGCGCCGGAGAAGCGCGCCCGCGCCTTCCCGCACGAACTCTCCGGGGGCGAGCGGCAGCGGGTGGTGATCGCGATCGCGATCGCCAACGACCCCGACCTGTTGATCTGTGACGAGCCGACGACGGCGCTCGACGTCACGGTGCAGGCGCAGATCCTCGACGTGCTGCGCACCGCCCGCGACGTCACCGGCGCGGGCGTGCTGATCATCACCCACGACCTCGGTGTGGTCGCCGAGTTCGCCGACCGCGCGCTGGTGATGTACGCCGGCCGAGCCGTGGAGACGGCACCGGTCTCCGAGCTGTACCGCAACCGGAGGATGCCCTACACCGCAGGACTTCTCGGTTCCGTACCACGCCTGGACGCCCCTCAGGGCGCGCGTCTGGTACCGATCCCCGGCGCTCCCCCGTCGCTGGCCGCCCTGCCGGCGGGTTGCCCGTTCGTCCCGCGGTGCCCGCTGGCGATCGAGGCGTGCAGCGCCGAGGAACCCGCGCTGGAGCCCGTCGACGACCGGGGCGACCACCGCGTGGCGTGCATCCGGCACGAACACGTCGTCGGCCGTAGTGCCGCAGACCTGTACGCCGTGTCGACGTCCCCACCGGCGGCGCCGCCCGACACCGACGAACCGTCGGTGGTGCTGCGCGCCCGCGACCTCGTCAAGACCTACCCGCTGACCAAGGGTGCGGTGCTGCGCCGGCGGATCGGGGAGGTCCGCGCCGTCGACGGCATCTCCTTCGAGCTGCAGCAGGGCCGCACGTTGGCCATCGTCGGCGAGTCCGGTTCCGGTAAGTCCACGACCCTGCACCAGGTCCTCGAGCTCACGGCGCCGCAAGCGGGTTCGATCGAGGTGCTCGGCACCGACGTCGCCACGCTGGACCGACGCACGCGGCGGGACCTGCGCAAGGACCTGCAGGTGGTGTTCCAGGATCCGGTCGCCTCGGTGGATCCCCGCCTGCCGGTGTCCGACGTGCTCGCAGAACCCCTGCGCGCCAACGGTTTCAACTCCGCGGATGCGCAGAACCGGGTGGCCGAACTGCTCACGCTGGTGGGGCTGCGACACGAGGACGCGGCGCGGTATCCCGCAGAATTCTCCGGTGGCCAGAAACAACGCATCGGCATCGCTCGTGCGTTGGCGCTGCAGCCGCGCATTCTGGCGCTCGACGAGCCGGTCTCGGCACTCGACGTCTCCATCCAGGCGGGCATCATCAACCTGCTGCTCGACCTGCAGGACCGCTTCGGTCTGGCGTACCTGTTCGTCTCGCACGATCTCTCGGTGGTCAAGCACCTCGCCCACCGGGTCGCGGTGATGCATCGCGGGACCATCGTCGAGCAGGGCGACAGCGAGCAGGTGTTCACCGCGCCGGCCCACGAGTACACGCGCCGACTGCTGGCGGCGGTCCCTCAGCCGGAGCCCGATCGCGGTTAGAGTCTGTCCGCATGACCCACCTGACCTCGCGAGCAGACACCAAAACCCCCAATTGGTCGCTGAAAAGGGGGCTCACGCGTCTGCTCGCGGTGGGAACGGTGGCCGCGGTGGTGCTGGCGGGCTGCTCGCGCGCCGAGGAGAGCGTGCCGTCCCCCGGCGGCGATGCCGAACTCGGCATGACCGCCGACCTCAACCCGCAGGATCCGGCCACGCTGCGGCCGGGTGGCAACCTGCGGCTGGCGCTGACCGGCTTCATCCCGAACTTCAACTACCTGCACGTCGACGGGAACCTCGGTGAGCTCGGCGCGATGCTGCGCGCCACGCTGCCGCGTGCTTTCGTGATCGAGCCCGACGGTGAGATGTCGGTGAACTCGGACTTCTTCACCGATGTCGAGCTGACCACCACCGAACCGCAGGTGGTGACCTACACGATCAACCCGAAGGCCGTCTGGTCCGACGGCACGCCGGTCACGTGGGAAGACATCGCTGCGCAGATCAACGCGACCAGCGGCAAGGACGACCGATACCTGTTCGCCGCGCCGAACGGCAGCGACCGGGTCGCGTCGGTGACCCGCGGCGTCGACGACCGCCAGGCGGTGGTCACCTTCGATCGGCACTACGCCGACTGGCGCGGCATGTTCGCCGGCAACGCGATGCTGATGCCAAGGACCGTGACCGCCGACCCCGAGACATTCAACAAGGGGCTGCTCAACAGCGCGCCGCTGTCGGCGGGGCCGTTCATGATCACCACGATCGACCGCGGGGCGCAGCGGATCGTGCTGACCCGCAACCCGCGCTGGTGGGGTGCTGCGCCGGTCCTGGAGTCGATCACCTACACCGTGCTCGACGACGCAGCGCGGATGCCCGCACTGCAGAACAACGCGATCGACGCGGTCGGGCTGCAGAACCTCGACGACCTGACCATCGCCCGGCGCACCGAGGGGATATCGGTGCGCCGCGCACCGGCACCGAACTGGTACCACTTCACGTTCAACGGCGCGCCCGGCTCGATCCTGGCCGACCGCGCGCTGCGGTCGGCGATCATCAAGGGCATCGATCGCCAGGCCATCGCGTCGGTGTCGCAGCGCGGGCTGGTCGACAATCCGGTGCCGCTGAACAACCACATCTTCGTCGCCGGCCAGGAGGGCTACCAGGACAACAGCATCGGCTTCGACGCCGAGGCCGCCAAACGTGAACTCGACGAGCTGGGGTGGCGGCAGAACGGCCAGTTCCGCGAGAAGGACGGACGTCGCCTGACCATCCGCGACGTGTTCTACGACGCCAGCAGTACGCGCGCCATCGCCCAGATCGCGCAGAGCAATCTGGCCGAGATCGGCGTCAACCTCGAGCTGGTGCCGGCCGGTGGCGGGAAACTGTTCTCCGACTTCGTCATTCCCGGTAACTTCGACATGGCGCAGTTCGCCTGGGGCGGGGACGCGTTCCCGCTGTCCGGGCTGACGCAGATCTATGCCTCCGACGGCGAGAGCAACTACGCCAAGATCGGCAGCCCCGAAATCGACGCCAAGATCGAGGAGACGCTCTCCGAGCTCGACCCGGCCAAGGCCCGGGACCTGGCCAACGAAGTCGACAAGATGATCTGGGAAGAAGGGCACAGCCTGCCGTTGTTCCAAGCGCCGGGCAACGTGGCAGTCCGCAGCAACCTGGCCAACTACGGTCCCGCCGGCATCGGCGACCTGAACTACACGACGATCGGGTTCATGAACTAGCACCGGGCAGCAGCGACTCGGCGCGGGCGGCGACGCTGACGGCTCCGGTCAACAGCCGGATCGTCGCATTGGCCGGCAACGCGTCGAGCTCCGGACCGCGAAAGGCCAGCTGCGGCAGGCGGTCCCCTACCGCCGCAGCACACACCTGCAGCGCCGCGGGTTCCCGGGTGTCCAGGATGCTGTGTCCGGCGGTGGGCAGTTCGACCAGTGTGGCGCACGGAATCAGCTCGGCGACCCGGTGCGCGACCGCCGGCGGGGTGGTCAGATCACGTCCGCCGGACAGCACCGCGGTCGGCCAGTGGAATCCGGGAAGTGCCGCCCGCAGATCGAAGGGCTCGGCCACGAAACCCACGTCGCCGCGGGCTGTCTCGCGCATGACGACGGCCGGGTCCAGTGGCCCACCGTCGGGTTCGGCGCCGTAGTTGAGTTCACGAAACGCGATGCGCTCCACGAGATCCGGTTCGTGGTGAAACGGTGTCTGACGTTCCAGCAACATCCTCGTGCCGAACCCGACCGCCCGCCACACCAGCGGGTGACCCGACAGCAGCAGATCCAATTGGCGGCTCAGCACCTCCGGACCGCCGGTGCCGTACAGATCGGCGACCAACTGGACGTCGCGCCGTGTCAGCACCCCGCCCTCGACGAGGATGCGGATCTTGGTTGCCAGTTCGGCGGTGCCGGGCACCTCGCCGTCCCACAGCACCCGGCGGATCTGGGCACGGACTTCGTCGATGTCGTCGGCGCACAGCAGGGGTGAGTCGAGTGTCATCGCATACACCCGCTCCGGATGGCGCACACCCACGCCGGAGGCCAGGTAGGAGCCGTAGGACGCGCCGTAGATCACGGCTGTCTCGACGGCAGCGTCGTCGAGGACCGCCGCGATGTCATCGACGGCGGCCTCGACGCTCATCGCCTCGGCGGGCAGGTCCGCGCCGGTGTCGTCGTGTCGCGACAAGCCGACCCCGCGGTGCTCGATCATGATCACGTCGAGACCGGCGGCCGTGGCGTGGCGTCGGAACGTCCGGTAGAGCGCGACCGAGGCGGCCCCGGGCCCACCGGGGATGACGACCAACGGATGTGGAGATTTGGGCCCGGTGCGCACGTAGTAAAGATCGAAATGGTCGCTGCTGTCCGGCCCGACAGGTCGCCGGACCGCGCGGACCCCGGGGAGTGCCGCGAGCCTGCGGTGCAGTCGGCGGCGCCGGGCGGTCATCGTCATCGCCATCCATTGTGCCGCGCCGGTACGGCCGTTCGGCTCGTGCTGCTCCGACCTGGCGCCTCCTGAGCGACGGGCGGGGGTTTCAGGGCTCAGAACCTGTTGCCCGGCAGGGCGATCCAGTCGGCGTCTTCTTGAGCCGTCAGGACGCGCCGTTCACATCGCGCTCGTCAGCTCGATGTGACAGGCGCTGCGAATGTCGGCGTAGCGCTGCGGGCTGCAGGTCAAGATGATCACCTGACCGTCGCCGGCGACGGTGTCGAACACCTCGGCCATCTTGGCCAGGCGTTCGGGGTCGGTAAAACCCAGCGCGTCGTCGATGACGACGGGCACGCTGTCCTCGTGGGCGACGAGCGCGGCACCGGCCAATCGCGCGACGATGCCCAACTGCTCTTTGGCCCCACCGGACAGCGAGTCGTAGGGCACCGTGCGTCCCGACACGGTGCGGGTGCCGATCCGCAGATCGGAGTCCACGTCCACTTCGAAGGTCTCACCGAACACCAGCCGGCCCAACCGTTCCACCTCGGCGCGGAACGGGTCGACGTAGCGGCTGCGCATGGCGTCACGGTGTTCACTCATCACCGACTTCAGCAGCTTCGCGGCCCGGGCGCGGCGGTGCACCCGCTGGTATTCGCTGTCGGCGTGCTGCCGTTCGGAGCGTGCGGCGTCGAGCGCGCTGTGCCGGCCCTCCGAGCCGTACACCTTCAGAGCGGCGGCGACTTCCCGCAGCGCCTCGGTGGCGTCGGCGTGGCGCGCGGTAACGGCGGCCGCGGTCTGTTGGGTCCGGTCCAGGGTGGCGGCCACGGCGTCGGGCTGGTGGCCCGCCAGCTCCTCGGCCAAACGTGTCGCTGCGGCTTGGGCGGTTTGCGCCGCGTAAGTGTCCGCGTCGGCCTTGACGGCGAGCTCGTCGTCACCGACCTCGGCACGCTGGTCGGCCAATCGCTGCTGCGCGGAGGCCAGCTCGTCCACGGCGGCCTGCAGCTTCTCCTTGGCCCGCACGGCCCGCAGTCCGCGTTCGACGACCAGCTTGGCGGTCTCCTCGGCCAGCTTGCGCTGGGTCTCACAGCCCCGGCGGCTCTCCTGGTGCGCGGCGACGGCAGAGGTCAACTCGTTACGCAGCGTCGTGGCGTCGGTGTCGTCGGCGGCGCCGTCCTCCCCCAGGCGGGCCCGGAGCTCGATGATCTGACCGCGTACCTGCTCGGCATCACCTTCGACGGACAACGCGGACAAGATCGCCGTGTGCTCCTTGAGCGCCGCCTCCAGCTGCGTGCGACGCGCCTGTACCGCGCGCGCTTCGGCTGCGTCGCCCACGCCGGCTTCGGAAAGTGCCTGCTGCAGCGCGAGATTGGCCACGTCCAGACCGGCCTGTGTCGTGGCCGCCGGAGCTCCGGGGATCACCCGCAGCGATACCAGCCCGGGCAGATCCACACCGGTCGGGCCGGTGATCGAGGCGTCCCACGACTGCCCGCGCCGCAGCGCCACCGGCCGGCCGGCGATCAGCAATTCGACGTCGGCCTCGGCAGTCACCTCGACGTGGGCTGACGCGTGCTCGACGGCCGCCGCCGCCTGGGCGACCGCGGCGGTGGCCTCGTCGATGGCGATGACGTGTGCATCGGTCAGGGTGATCGCAGCGAGATCGCGGCGCGCCGCGTCGATCGCCTGCTGGTGTTGTTCGAGGCTGGCCGAGCGGGCGGTCAGCCTCGCCAGCGACTCGCGGTCGGTGAGACGCTGCACGGCCGCTTGTGCGCGGTCCAGCCGCTCCTGGGCGGACTCGAGAGTCGCCCGCGCCGCCTCCGCGGCGGCGTCGGCGACCCGCTGCATCTCGACGGCGGTGTCATGCTCCTCGGCGGCGACCTGGGCGGCGGTCTGCAACTCGGCGATGGTCGCGGCGCGCTGGTCGACATCGGCCCGGCAGCGCTGCCGCTCCTTGAGCGCGGCCGTCGACGCCGCCGCGGTGTCGGACGCAGCCCGGGCGAACACGCCGGCCTGCTCGGCCTCGACGCGCAGGGCCGCGATCTTCTGGGCGGCCGCCTGCGCTTCGGCGAGTTCGCGTGCGGCGTCGGACTTCTCGGTCTGCAACTCGGCCAGTTCCTCGGTGAGCGCCGCGTGACGCCGCACCGCGTCGTCGACCTCGGTGACCGCGGCTGCACACCGCGCGACCTCCTCATCGGCGGTCTTCAGGCGGGCGGTCGCCGCCGCCCACTCCCCGGTGGGCCGTCCGGTGGCGGTGAAGTAACGCCGGTACTCCTCCTCGATCCGGTCGACGAGCAGGGACTCGGTGGCGCCGGCCGGGGCGACGTCGTCGGCCACCTCGCCCGCCACCACATCCAGTGCGCGCGACAACGCGTCGCAGCCCGACAGATCCGCAGCCGTGGTCGAGGCCGACTGCAGCACACGCTGCGCCTGCCACAGATCGACATCCATGGTCTCGGCGAGAATGGCGCGCACGCGATCGTGGGCGTCGTCTCCGGTCAGTTGCTCGCGGCGCGGCGCCAGCAACGTCAATTCGGTTTCCGGCCGCTTGTGGAAGCGCTTGCGGTAGACGAATCGGTAAGGGCCGGTGGAGATCTCGGCGGTCACCTCGGCGCCGACATCCGCATGGGTCGGCTTGACCTGTTTGACCTCCTTCTTGGTCGACCGGTCTTTGGCTTCCAGGAGGAGGTCGAGCGCCTCGAGCATCGACGACTTGCCGGTTTCGTTGGGTCCGCTGACCACGACGATGCCGCTGTCGGGGAACTCGATGTCGCGGTGGGTGATTCCGCGATAGTTGGTCAGCGTGAGCCGGTGCAGTCTCATGCCGCGCCTCCTTCGGTCAGCCGCAGCAACAGGGCCAGCGCTGCGCGGGCGTCCTCGGCGTCCTCGCCGCTCGCGCGCGCGGTGGCGACCAGTTCGTCGACCGCGGCGGCAGCGAACCCGCCGATGTCGAGATCGTCGAACTCGCCGTCGGCGGGCAACACGGCGATGTCGGTTTCCCTGTCCCAGGTCACCAGCGCGGCGAAGAGACGTTCGTAGCGGAACAGACAGTCGTCGAGCTTGGCCTTGTCGGTGACGGTCAGGGTTCCGGTCAGGCCCAGACGGACCACCGTGCGGTCCTTGTCCGGCAGCAGATCGAGGTTGAGGTCGAGATCGGCGACGTCCCTGCTGTTGTCGACGCTGTGACGCAACGTCAGGAAGCGCCACTGTCCGACATGCCGCGCGTCGACCGTCACCGGTCGGCGGGGATCGTCGTCGTCGATGTCGACGACGAGGACCTGGCCGGGGTCGGCCTCGATGTCGTCGTAGTTGGTGACCTCCGGTGAGCCGGAGTACCAGATGCGTCCGCTGCCGCCGACCTGGAAACGGGAGTGCTTGTCGCCCAACGCCACATAGTGCACGGCTCCGCTGTCCAGAGCGGCTTCGAGGGTGTCGAGCGCGATCAGTGAGGGCCGGTCTTTGTCCGGGACCAGGATGTCGACCGCTCCGTGCCCGACGAGGACCCGTGTCACGCCGTCGGCTGTCAGCCCGTCGAGGACATCGGCGACCAGGTCGGTGGTGGGAGCCTTCGAATACCAGGGCGCGGCGACCAACTCCAGGCCGGGACGCACCGCGTGCACACCGGGACGATCGAGGACGGTGACGTTGTCCGGGCATTCGGACCGGAACAGCGGACCGGTGTACACCGAGGACGCGTCGAGTGGGTCGTGGTTGCCGGGCAGCAGGTACACCGGCACCCCGATGCTGCGCATCGCCTCCAGCGCCTGGCTGATCTCGCGCGGTGCGAGTTGGTTGTGTTCGAACACGTCGCCGGCCACCACGACGAACTCCGCGCCGGTCTCCTGCGCCAGCGCTCCCAGCCCTGCCACGGCGGCGCGGCGGGCAGCCGAATACCGGGGCTGCGCATCGGCGTTGAGGAAGTAGCGGGTCATGCCGAGCTGCCAGTCGGCAGTGTGCAGAAATCGCATGTCGGCCCCCGTTCTGTCGCGTGTCCGGTCGAGCTCTTCAACCGGGCATGGCGAGTGTAGGGCGACCCGCCGACAAGTCCGGGGATGCGCACCGGCATGCCCTAGGCTTGGTCGCCATGGAGGCGTCTCACCGCACGCTGGTCCTGCTGCGGCACGCCAAGTCGGGCTACCCGGACGGGGTCGCCGACCACGATCGCCCCCTGGCGCCGCGTGGGTTGCGCGAGGCCGTGCTGGCCGGCGACTGGATCAGGACCCATCTGCCGCCGGTGGAGGCCGTGTTGTGCTCGACGGCGCTGCGCACCCGGCAGACTCTCGAACGCACCGGCGTCGACGCGCCCGTGCGCTATGTGGCGCGTCTCTACGATGCGACGCCGGGCATGGTCCTCGACGAGATCAACTCAGCGGCGGGTCATTTCGATGCCGATCCCGCGACGCTGCTGGTGGTCGGGCACGAACCGGTGATGTCGGCGTTGTCGCTGAAGTTGGCTGAGAACACCGACACCGCGGCGGCACAACAGATCGCGGTCAAGTTCCCGACGTCGGCGTTGGCGGTGTTGCGCACACAGACCACGTGGGACGGGCTGGAGCTGGGGGGCGCGGAGCTCCGCGAGTTTCATATCGCGCGCTGAGCGCGCAATCAGGTCGAAGCGCGCTGAGCGCGCAGTCGGATCGAAGCGCGCTGAGCGCGTAGTCAGGGTGAAGCGCGCTGAGCGTGAATCAGGCGCGGGTGGCCAGCGTCAGCTCCATCAGCTTGGTCACCATGCCGCAGGCGTCCATACCCGGAGTCTGCGGGTTGACCCACCAGCCCACCACCCCGGCGGCGTCACTGGCCACGCCGCACGCGCCGTTGGGATCCTCGGGGCGCATGACGAATGACTGGATGCCCGCGATCGAGCGGTTCTCGATCTGGTAGCCCAGTTGCTCGGCGACCTGACGTTCGTTGTCGAGGCTGCCTTCTTCGAACCAGAAGCGGGTGATGTCGACGAGCCCGGACGGGTTGGCGGCCTGCCAGCGGCACACCGCGCCCACGAAGGTGCTCTGGATGTCCAGCGGATCGGCGCCGACGGTCTCGGCGAGGATGTCCTCGGTGAGGACCTCGCACTCCTTCAACAGGTTCGGATACTGCCGCTGGGAGTCGTTGTTGCGCGTCGGGTTCGTCGAGCCGGCCTTGGCGGCCGTGCCGTCGACGGTCTGGGTGCAGCCGGTCAGGGTGAGCAGTGCCGCGGCGGCCGCGAGCAGAGCGCGTCGTGCCATCATTTCGCGTTCACTATCGATTGCCGGGTCAATTCCTTGGCCACCTCGCAGGCATCCGGGAACGGCGGCTGGCCGTAGCTGATCGACCACTCGATGAAGTCGTCGTCGAACTGGATGCCGATCTCGCACAGGTTCACCCCGTACTGCGGGTCATCGTTGATGCCGATGAACCCGTCGTGACCTTCGATGTTGATGTCTTCGACGCTGGTGCGCGACAACTCCATCGTCTTGCGTTCACGTCCGATCGGGCTGCCGCGGAACCAGGTGAAAGAGAAGTGGGGGCCCAGAATGCTGCCGCCGGAGAGCCACTGGCAGCCCACCGACGTCTTCGCCGTGTTCACCAGCCCCGGCACGCGGGTCTGCTTGGAGATCTCCTCGTCACTGATCCCGCCGCACTGCGGGAAGAACGGGCCGTGAGAGACGTCCTGGGCCGGCGCCTCCGAGGCGGGCACCTGTGCGGGGTCGGACGACTGTCCGTCGTCGGAGCAACCGGCCAGCACCGGGAGCACGGCCGCCAACGCGACGGCCAGCG
This sequence comes from Mycobacterium sp. pV006, assembly GCF_041287115.1. Taxonomy (NCBI): domain Bacteria; kingdom Bacillati; phylum Actinomycetota; class Actinomycetes; order Mycobacteriales; family Mycobacteriaceae; genus Mycobacterium; species Mycobacterium sp. pV006. The sequence goes on from NZ_JBGGKT010000011.1 coordinate 86,309, forward strand.
CGGAGCGCGTCCGGGCCACCCCGGCAGGCCGGTCGATGCGGCGCGGGCTGTGGTTCACGCCATGCACTGTAGCGGCAGCCTCGGCGCGCAACCACCGACATGCCGGGTGACCAGCATGTTTAACCAATTCTCAGGTGAGCCAGCCGAACACGTGGCGCGGTGCGCGGGTGTGCGAGAGTAGCGGGATGCTCTGGAGGCTGCTCCGACGGCATGTGCAGCCGTACCGCGGACTGTTGGCCGTGGTGGCAGTGCTCCAGGTGATCAGCACGCTGGCCACGCTGTATCTGCCGACGGTCAACGCCGCGATCATCGATGACGGTGTCGCGCGCGGGGATCTGCGTCGCATCGTCGAACTCGGGATGGTGATGCTGGTCGTCACCGGACTTCAGGTGGTGTGCGCGGTCGGCGCGGTCTACTTCGGTTCCCGGGCGTCGATGGGGTTCGGCCGGGACCTGCGGTCGGTGATGTTCCACCACGTGACCGGGTTCTCCGCCGAGGAGACCGCCCGCTTCGGCGCGCCGTCGCTGCTGACCCGAACCACCAACGACGTGCAGCAGATCCAGTTGTTGTTGCAGCTGACCTGCACGATGCTGATCACCGCCCCGATCATGTCGGTGGGCGGCATCTTCATGGCCATCCACCAGGACGCGGGGCTGTCCTGGTTGCTGCTGGTCAGCGTGCCGGTGCTCGCGGTGGCCAATTATTGGATCGTCTCGCATCTGCTGCCGATCTTCCGGCGGCTGCAGGGCCAGATCGACGGGCTCAACCGGGTGCTGCGCGAACAGCTGACCGGACTGCGCGTGGTGCGGGCGTTCGCTCGGGAGGCCCATGAGCGGGCCCGGTTCGGCGAGGCCAACCACGCGCTGGCCGGCACGGCGCTCGAGGCGGGCCGGTGGCAGGCGTTGATGCTGCCGGTGACGACACTGGTGATCAACGTCTCCAGTGTCGCGTTGATCTGGTTCGGCGGCCTGCGCATCGACGCCGGTCAGATGCAGGTCGGGTCGCTGATCGCGTTTCTGTCCTATTTCATGCAGATCCTGCTCGCCGTGCTGATGGCGACGTTCATCCTGGTGATCATCCCCCGCGCGTCGGTGTGTGCCGAGCGGATCACCGAGGTGCTCGACACCCGGCCGGCGGTCGTCAACGCCCCGGCCGCCGACGCGCCCGTCACCGTGACCGGTGAGATCCGTTTCGAGTCCGCGACTTTCAGCTACCCGGGCGCCGACCGACCCGTGTTGCAGCAGGTTTCACTGACCGTCGCGCCCGGGACCACCACGGCCGTCGTCGGCTCCACGGGGTCGGGCAAGTCGACGCTGATCTCGTTGATCTGCCGGCTCTACGACGTCACCGCCGGAGCGGTTCGCATCGACGGCACCGATGTGCGCGACCACGACATCGAACGCCTCTGGAACGCGATCGGTTTGGTGCCCCAGCGCGGATACCTGTTCTCCGGCACGGTCGCCGACAACCTGCGGTTCGGCGACGCCGACGCGACCGAGGACCAGATGTGGGCGGCCCTGCGTGTGGCGGCCGCCGACGAGTTCGTCGCCGCGCATCCCGACGGCCTGTCCATGCGGGTGGCCCAGGGCGGCATGAACTTCTCCGGAGGACAGCGGCAACGACTGGCGATCGCGCGCGCGGTGATCCGACGACCGGCGATCTACCTTTTCGACGACGCGTTCTCCGCACTTGACGTGCACACCGATGCGCGGGTCCGGCAGAACCTCCGGGAAGTCTCCTCCGACGCCACGGTTGTGCTGGTGTCGCAACGCATCTCCACCGTTGCCGGTGCCGACCAGATCGTCGTCGTCGACGACGGGCGGGTGGTCGGTCAGGGTCGGCACGACGATCTGCTGAGCACCTGTGCCACCTACCGCGAGTTCGCCGACTCCCAGGCCGTGCGGGCCACATGAGCGGACCCCTGGCCCGTCCGATGCGGATGGGTGAACCGCCGCAGGTGCGGTCGCGGAACTTCAAACAGTCCGCGATCCGCCTGCTGACGCTGCTCACCCCCAACCGCGGGATGACGATCGCGGTGATGCTGCTCGGTATCGGCGGCATCGCCATCGGGGTGATCGGCCCCCGCATCCTGGGGCATGCCACGGACCTGTTGTTCGACGGGGTGCTCGGACGACAGCTGCCGGCCGGGCTGACCAAGGAGCAGGCGGTCGAAGCCGCCCGCGCCCGCGGCGACAACACCTTCGCCGACCTGCTCTCGGGAACCTCGGTCGTACCGGGTCAGGGCGTCGACTTCGCTGCGGTGGCTCGCACCCTCGCTCTGGCGCTGGGCCTGTATCTGGTTGCCGCGCTGATGGTCTGGGTGCAGGCACGACTGCTCAACGTCGTGGTGCAACGCACCATCGCCGCGCTGCGCACCTCGGTCGAGGAGAAGGTGCACCGGCTGCCGTTGCGCTATTTCGACACCCGCCAGCGCGGCGAGGTGCTCAGCCGGGTCACCAACGACGTCGACAATCTGCAGCAGTCGCTGACCATGTCGATCACCCAGCTGCTGACGTCGACCCTGACCATGGTGGCGGTCCTGGTGATGATGCTGACGATCTCGCCGGTCCTGACGCTGCTGACGGTGGTGACCGTGCCGCTGTCGCTGTGGGTGACCCGCTCGATCGCGCGCCGGTCCCGTCGGCTGTTCGTCGCGCAGTGGACGAACACCGGAAAACTCAACGCGCACATCGAAGAGACCTACAGCGGCTTCACCGTCGTCAAGACCTTCGGCCACCGCGCCCACGCCGAGGAGCGGTTCCGTGAGCTCAACGGAGACGTCTACCGCGCCAGCTTCGGAGCCCAGTTCCTCTCAGGGCTGGTGTCGCCGGCGACGATCTTCGTCGGCAACATCAGCTACGTCGCGGTTGCGGTGGTCGGCGGACTGCAGGTGGCCACCGGCCAGATCACCCTCGGCAGCATCCAGGCGTTCATCCAGTACGTGCGGCAGTTCAACCAGCCGCTGACCCAGATCGCCGGCATGTACAACACGATGCAGTCCGGCGTCGCCAGCGCCGAGCGGGTGTTCGACCTGCTCGACGCCGAGGAAGAGGCGCCCGACCCCCCGCGTGCGCTGCCCGCGGCGGTCGGCGGCGGCAGAGTGGAATTCGAGCGTGTCAGCTTCGGCTATCAGCCCGAGGCCCCGGTCATCGAGAACCTCTCGCTGGTGGTCGATCCGGGAACCACCGTGGCGATCGTGGGACCGACCGGGGCCGGAAAGACGACGCTGGTCAATCTGCTGATGCGGTTCTATGACGTCAGCGCCGGACGGATCCTGCTCGACGGTGTCGACATCGCGACGGTCAGCCGTGAGTCCCTGCGGTCCCGGATCGGCATGGTGCTCCAGGACACGTGGTTGTTCGCCGGAACCATCTACGACAACATCGCTTACGGGCGCCCCGCCGCCACCCATGCCGACGTGATCGACGCCGCCCGCGCCGCGTACGTGGACCGGTTCGTCCACACGCTGCCGGACGGCTACGACACCCGCGTCAACGACGGCGGCACCAACATCAGCGCCGGCGAGAAGCAGCTCATCACCATCGCGCGGGCGATTCTCGCGCAGCCCCAGCTGCTGGTGCTCGACGAAGCGACCAGCTCGGTGGACACCCGCACCGAGGTGTTGATCCAGCGCGCGATGACCAGGCTGCGCAGGGACCGCACCAGTTTCATCATCGCCCACCGGCTTTCGACCATCCGCGAGGCGGACCTGATCCTCGTGCTCGACGCCGGGCGGATCGTCGAGCAGGGCAACCACGACGAGTTGGTGGCCCAGCGCGGCAGGTACTGGTCGATGACGCAGACCTGAGCGGACTGCTCAATTGCGTTCGGCGGACATGCCGCCGAGCCCTCGGGCAGCATGTGGGCATGACCCGGACTGTGCACACGTTCTGCCGGTACTGCCTGGCGTCCTGCGGGCTCGAGGTCACCGTCAGCGACAACCGCGTGCTCAAGATCTCGCCGGACAAGCAGAACCCGCACAGCTGGCAGGATTTCTGCGCCAAGGGGCGCACCGCGGCCCGGGTGGTGGAACACCCACGCCGGATCACCGCGCCGATGAAACGCGTCGGTGACCGCTACGTCGAGACCGGCTGGGACGAGGCGATCGGAGACATCGCCGCACGGATGAACGCGATCGTCGACACCGGCGGGCCCGACGCCGTTGCCGCGTACTACGGCAACCCGGCCGGATACTCGTCGTCGAACCTGATGTTCATGAACGCGTGGATGGATGCGGTCGGGACGTTCAACCGGTACGCGGTGGGATCGGTGGACCAGAACGCACTGCACGTCGTCGCCGAGAAGATGTACGGTTCGACACTGATGGTGCCGGTCTCCGACATCGACAATTGTGACTATTTCCTACTGGTCGGCACCAATCCTGCTGTGAGCGCCTGGAACTGGGTCGAGTCGGCGCCCGGTGGCTGGCGTCGCGCACTGGCCCGCCAGAGCCAGGGTGCGACGATCGCGGTCGTCGACCCGCTGCGCACCGAGACCGTCGATCACGCCGACGTGCACCTGCCGGTACGTCCCGGACAGGACTGGGCGCTGCTTCTGGCCATGGTCAAGGTGATCCTCGACGAGGGTCTCGAACACCAGGGTGACTGCCGCGATCTGGTCACCGGAATGGCCGCCCTGCGTGATCTCGTGGCCGCAGCGGACCTGGACGATCTCGCCGGTCGGTGCGACATCCCGACCCACCACATCGTCTCGGTCGCACGCGGATTCGCTTCTGCCGAGCGGGCCATGGTGGTGACCCGCACCGGGGTGTCGCTGCATCTGGCCGGCACGGTCGGCGAATGGCTGGGCCAGGTGCTCAACGTGATCACCGGGCGGATGGACCGGCCCGGCGGCCGGCGGTTCGAGCCGGGTTACGTCGATGCGCTGCGGCTGGCCGGTCTGGCCGGCGGCAAGCCGCACAAGAGTCGGTTGCGCGGACGCGACATGGTGGCGGGCGCGCACGCGCTGTCCGAACTGCCCGGCGAGATCACCACACCCGGCCACGGCCAGATCCGCGCGCTGGTGATCAACAGCGGCAACCCGGTGATCGCCGGCCCGGACGGCGCCAAGCTCGATCATGCTCTGGCACAACTGGATCTGTTGGTGGCCATCGACTTCGTGCAGCGCGAAAGCCATCGGCACGCACACTGGTTGCTGCCGGCGGTGCACTGGCTGGAACGCGACGACCTGCTGGCGTTCACGAGCAGCCTGCACGACGAGCCCTATCTGCACTACGGGGTCCGTGCGGTCGACCCGCCGGAAGGCGCCCGCGAGGAGTGGCGCATCTTCACCGACCTCGCGCTGGCGATGAACCGCCCGCTGTTCGGGGCGCCCGGGCTCAACGCGTTCGTCAAGGCCTCCCGCCGTCTGGCACGGGTCACGCGGAAACCCGGCATGGAATTCGGTCCGCACTGGGTGAACCGACTGCTGATCGCGACGAGCCGCAAGGTCGATGGACGCCGCATCCGCTGGCGCGACGTGCTGGCGCATCCGCACGGCTGGGTGCTGGGCCCACGCGAGTTCGGCCACTTCCGGGATGCGCTGCGCACACCGGACGGCCGCGTCCACGTCGCGCCGTCGGAGTTCGTCGAACGTGCCCGCGAGCTGCTCACCGAACCCGCGCCCCGCGGCCCCGCGGGCTATCCGTTCCAGCTGGCCAACCGACGCCACCGGCATTCGATGAACTCCTGGCTCAACGAGCTGCCGGGGTTGCATCCGGCGGGGAAAGGCAGCGACGTCGTCATCCACCCAGCCGACGCTGCGCGGCTCGGGATCACCGACGGCGACCGGGTACGGGTGCACTCCCCCGTCGGCGCCGTGGAGCTCACCGCGACGGTCGACGACCGGCCGCGCCCGGGCGTCGTCGTCATCGGCCATGGTTGGGGGTCACGGGTTTTCGATCCCAAGAACGGTTCGAACGCCATGGTCTACGGCGTCAACCGAAACCTGCTCGTCGACGGGGACCCGGTCGATCCGCTGTCTCAGACCCCGGCACTGAACTCCAGCTACGTGGCGGTCGAGCCCGTGCGTTAACGCTTCCGCAGCACCGCCATGCCGCCGGCGACGGCCAGCACCAACAACAGCACGATCGCCCACCCGGCGCCGGCCAGCCACCACACCAGGCCGAGTCCCACCAACACCGGGGACAACGCGAACAGCACCATCACCGGGTGCTGCCGCAGGACTGCGAGCGCACCCGAGGCGCGCTGCCGGTCGATCTCTTTTGCCATCACTCCAGGATGCCAGCCCGGCGGTGAGTTCACAGCTCCAACAGCAGCGTCACCGGACCGTCGTTGACCAGTTCGACGGCCATGTCCGCGCCGAAGACCCCGGTCTGGACATGGGCGCCCAACTCGGTCAGCGCCGCCGCGAACTCCTCGACCAGGGGTTCGGCGACCGGTCGCGGTGCAGCTGCGTTCCATGTGGGTCGCCGGCCCTTGGTGGTGTTGCCGTACAAGGTGAACTGACTGACCACCAGGATCGGTGCGTCCACCTCGTTCGCGGACTTCTCGTCGTCGAGAATCCGGAGCTTCCACAGCTTTTCGGCGAGCCTACGCGCGATCGCCGAATCGTCGGTGTGCGTGACGCCGACCAGCGCGAGCAGCCCCTGGCCCTGCGGGGTGATCTGCCCGACGATGTCACCGTCGACGATCACCCGCGCAGATGTGACACGCTGCACCAGGATCCGCATGACCGCGATCGTGCCATGCCTCAGAGCGAGTCGAGGATCTGCCTCATCTCGTCGATCTCGCGCTGCTGGCTGTCGATGATGTCGCGCGCCAGCTGCACCGCATCGGCGGACTTGCCGTTGTCGACCTCGGTCTGGGCCATCCGGACCGCGCCCTCGTGGTGGCGGATCATCCCGGTCAGGAACTGCCGGGCGGCGTCGACACCCTGCGCGTTGCGCAGCGCGTCGAGTTCGGCGTCGCTGAGCATGCCCATCTCGGCGTGGTCGGCTCCGTGGTGGGCGTGCGGGTCGGCCGGCGGCACCTGCCAGTCGGCGAGCCACTGCCGCATGGTCTCGATCTCCGGTCCCTGCGCGGCCTTGATCCGGGTGGCCAGGTCGAGCACCCGCGCGTCGACGCCGTCCTTGGCCAACACGATGTCGCTCATCACGACGGCCTGCTCGTGATGCGGGATCATGTCGCGGGCGAAAGTCGCATCGGCGTCGTTGTGCGCAGCGGCGCCGTCCGCGGCCGACGTGGTGGTGTCATGCTCCTGATGCGTTCCCTGGTGTGTGCCGGGGTCCTCGGCGGTCTCCCCGCTGTCGCTGCTGCAACCCGCCAGCACCAACGCCGTGGCAGCGATCGCCGCGCCCACCGTCGCGCGCGTCTTCCGATTGACCATCACTTCGTGACTCCTCTCTGGTCAGAGATACCCTAGGGGGGTATATTACGGGACATGGCCACATCCACCATCACCGTTGCCGGCATGACCTGTAGCGGATGCGCCAAGTCCGTGCGTGCCGAGCTGAAAGCCGTGCCCGGCGTCGTCGACGTCGACATCGACCTCTCCAACGGTACGGTCACCATCACCAGCGACGCCCCCGTCGACGACGCAGCGGTCAAAGCCGCGGTCGAAGAGGCCGGCTACCAGCTCGCGGGCTGACGCCATGACGGCCCCGGTACGGATCGCCGCGTTCACCGCTGCGCTGGCCGCGGTGTTCGTCGCCGCGTTCTGGGTGGGTCAGGTGTTCGGCCCCGAGCCTGCCCCGCCCGCGCCCCATCCGCACTCGCACGTCGGAGAGACGCCATGACGTCGGTGGAACTCTCCATCGGCGGCATGACGTGCGCGTCGTGCGCAGCGCGGGTGGAGAAGAAGCTCAACAAGCTCGACGGGGTCACCGCGACCGTCAACTTCGCGACGGAGAAGGCGCGCGTCGAGTTCGACGCCGACGTGACCCCCGAACAGCTGGTTGCCGCGGTCGAGGCCGCAGGTTACGAGGCGACTCTGCCCGCACAGTCGGTGGACGACGCACCGGCCGATGACGATCCGACCGCCGCACTGCGGCAACGTCTGCTGATCTGCCTCGCTCTGTCGGTGCCGGTGATCGCGATGGCGATGGTCCCGCCGCTGCAGTTCACGCACTGGCAGTGGCTGTCGCTGACGCTGGCGGCGCCGGTCGTGGTGTGGGGTGCGTGGCCGTTCCACCGCGCCGCCTGGACCAACCTGCGCCACGGCGCCGCGACCATGGACACGCTCATCTCGGTCGGTACCCTGGCCGCGTTCGGCTGGTCGGTGTACGCGCTGTTCTGGGGCACGGCCGGCATGCCCGGGCTGACGCATCCGTTCGAGTTCACGATCGCGCGCACCGACGGCAGCGCCCACATTTACCTAGAGGCCGCTGCCGGGGTCACGACGTTCATCCTGGCCGGCCGCTACTTCGAGGCGCGCGCCAAACGACAGGCCGGCTCCGCGCTGCGGGCACTGCTCGAGATGGGCGCGAAAGAGGTCATGGTACGGAGAGGCGGTGCCCAGCAACGTATTCCGATCGACCAGCTGGCCGTCGGTGACGAGTTCGTCGTGCGTCCGGGTGAGAAGATCGCCGCCGACGGTGTGGTGATCGAGGGGTACTCGACCATCGACGCCTCCATGCTGACCGGCGAGTCGGTGCCTGTGGAGGTCACCACCGGTGACCAGGTGGTCGGCGCCACAGTCAACGCGGACGGCCAGCTGGTGGTGCGCGCCGAGCGGGTCGGCGCCGACACACAGCTCGCCCAGATGGCCCGCCTGGTCGAGGACGCGCAAAACGGCAAGGCCCAGGCTCAGCGATTGGCCGACCGGATCTCGGGGATCTTCGTCCCAATCGTGATCGCTCTCGCGGTCGCCACGCTGGGCTTCTGGATCGGTGCCGGCTTCTCCTTGGTGGCGGCGTTCACCGCGGCGGTCTCGGTGCTGATCATCGCCTGCCCGTGCGCGCTGGGACTGGCCACGCCGACCGCGCTGATGGTCGGCACCGGCCGCGGTGCTCAACTGGGCATCCTGATCAAGGGCCCCGAGGTGCTGGAGTCCACCCGCGAGGTCGACACCGTGCTGGTCGACAAGACCGGGACGGTGACGACCGGGACGATGGAACTCGCCGCGGTGGTCGCGGCCGACGGCGAGGATGTCGACGACGTCCTCCGGGTCGCCGGGGCGCTGGAGGGTTCCTCCGAGCATCCGATCGCGCAGGCCATCAGCGCCGGCGCCGCGGCGAAGCTCGGAACCTTGCCTCCCGTAAGCGATTTCACCAACCTGCGCGGGCTTGGTGTGCGCGGAATCGTCGAGGACAAGACGGTGTGGGTCGGGCGCGCGCGTCTGCTCAGCGAGCAGGGCCTCGCGGTGGACCGACAGTTGCTCGACACGATGGCACGGGCCGAATCCGACGGTCACACCGTCGTCGTCGCCGGCTGGGACGGACGGGCGCGGGGACTGCTGGCGGTGGCCGACGCGATCAAACCGACGTCCGCAGAAGCGATCCGGACGCTGCGCGGCATGGGACTGCGACCGATCATGGTCACCGGCGACAACGAGGCGGTGGCCCGAACCGTCGCCGGCGCAGTCGGCATCGACGAGGTGATCGCCGGTGTGCTGCCCCAGGAGAAGGTCGACACCGTCAAACGTCTACAGGCCGAGGGCCGGGTCGTGGCCATGGTCGGCGACGGCGTGAACGACGCGGCCGCGCTGGCCCAAGCCGATCTCGGGCTGGCGATGGGCAGCGGCACCGACGTCGCGATCGAAGCCAGCGACCTCACGCTCATCAGCAACGATCTGCGTGCGGTGCCCGATGCGATTCGGTTGTCCCGCAAGACGTTGAGCACCATCAAGGGCAACCTGTTCTGGGCGTTCGGCTACAACGTCGCCGCACTGCCGCTCGCCGCCGCCGGCCTGCTGAACCCGATGATCGCCGGGGCTGCGATGGCGTTCAGCTCCGTGTTCGTGGTCAGCAACAGCTTGCGACTGCGCACGTTCAACCCGTCGCGGTAGCTACGGATCGTCGTCTTCCTCGGGCAGCAGGTAACGCTCGGGGTGGTGGTACCCGTTGGTACGGTGTCGGCCCTTGTCGAGGTCTGGGGGCGGGATCCATTCGGTCTGGTTCTTGGCGTTCTTGACGGTGCGCCAATCGGTGCAATCGAGCATGCGGTGATCACACGGGCACGCCAGGGTCAGGTCATCGATGTCGGTGAGCCCACCCTCGGACCAGGGGTTGCGGTGGTGGACCTGGCACCGGTAGCCCGGTACGGTGCACCCGGGCCTGGTGCAACCGCGATCGCGGGCGTGCAACACGATCCGCTGAGCGGCGTTGGCCAGACGTCGGGCCCGGCCCAGATACAGGCTTTGGCCGGTGTGCTGGTCGAACACATACAGATAGTGGTGTGCCTTGGCGGCCATGCGGATCAGATCACGCATCGGAAGCACGGACCCTCCGCCGGTGACTGCGACTCCGGCACCTCTCTCCAGCTCCCGCAAAGTTGTCGACACGATCACCGTCACGGGTAACCCGTTGTGGCTTCCGAGCTCCCCGGACTCCAAGACCCGTCGGCCCAGGGCGACGAACGCGTCGTGGTTGCGTTGGGCTTGGCTGCGCAGGTCGCGGTGCGGGGCGGGATCGGGTGTGCCGGCGGGTGTTTCGTCGCTGCCGGCGTCGTCGGCCGCTTGATCGTGTTCCGGCGGCCCGGCACTGGGCTGCTCGGGCTCGCGGTCCTGGTCGGGCAGGTTGGCGCCCGGGGCGGCTTCCTTGGCGAAGATCGCCTGCCAGATCGCCAGCGCTTCCGGGGACAGGGTTCCCGAGATCGTGGCGGTGCCATCGGCGCGCTGCTTGCCCACGGTGATGCCGCACTTGCGGGCGATTTCGGCCTCACTGGGCGGAACACCGTCGGGATCGATCATCACCAACAACATCGCCGCGGCCGCGTCGAGGTTCTCCGGGTCGAGGCCGACCGCGACATCGGCCAGATGCCGGTCTGCTTCGGCCCGGGTGGCGACATCGACGTGCGCAGGCAGCTTCTTGTGGAACTTCGCGATCACCGCGACATGCTCCTCGTCCAACAGGCCCCGCGCCTGCGCGGCCGCGGTGGACTCCCACACCGGAGCCAACGGTTCCCCGCTCATCGACCGACGCGGACCCAACATTGCCGCCCGCTTGAGCCGACGCTCGGCAGCAGCACCGCTGACCCGCAACGCCGTGGTCAGCACCTTCTTCCATGACTTCTCACCCAGCCGGAACGGCTCGGTCTCATCGGTGAGGCGGGCCAGGATCTGGTGTTCGAGCGCCGGGAGCGCACGCGCCAGCGTGGTGAGCCGACTCAACAAGTCGATCAGCTCACGATGCGACACCTCGTCGGCGGCCTTCGACAGGACCGCCACCTGCTCGGCGATCACCTCGAAAGATTCGACAACCGAATCCATGAATCGAACATTAGTGCGATCCACTGACAAGTCGCCGTGGTTTGTGACCGCAGAAACCAAAGTTACAGAAGGGGTTTCAGCTGTCCGCCGATGCCCGACGCGCCCGGAACAGCTTCACGTCGCTCTTGATGCCCTTGAGGTGCCGCGCACCGGCGAACGACCACCGGAACCGGTCGTCGTCGCCGATCGTCTCGCGCGCCGACTCCGACACCAGCACCGAGCCCGGCCGCGCCGCCCCGGTCACGCGCGCGGCGAGGTTCACCGGGCTGCCGAACCAGTCCCCCGCCCGGCTCACCGCCATCCCCGAGGCGACACCGACACGCAGCCGCGGGAAGTCGTCGTCGCCGTTGGTGTCGTCGACCAGCTGGAGCACCGCCTCCAGCAACGGCACCGGGTCGGTGCTGACCAGCATCACCTCGTCGCCGATCGTCTTGACGAACCGCACGGGTGGTTCGGCGACCTCTCGGGTCATGTCGGCCAGCCGCTGCGAGAGCCGCTCCAGGTCCTCGGGCGGGACGGCCTCTCCGAGCCGGGTGAAGCCGACCAGGTCGGCGAACGCGATGCTGACCTCGCGCGCCCCGGGCAGGTGCTGGCCTTCGGCACGCTCACTGGCGTTGACGGCCTCGGTCTCGATCGCGTGGCGTAGCTGCAGCAGCAACACGTCGTGGATCATCGGGCCGAGCAGCGGTGCGATGGCCGCGACCAGGGATTCCGAGGCCTTCGCGATCTCCAATTCGGTTGCCCCCGGCTGAATCACCGCTGCCAGCGCGGCGTAGCGCATCGCCTCGGCGGCGCGTGACAGACCGTCGCCGAGCAGGCGGGTGATCTGCACGAGTTCATCGGCATCGATACCGGCGTCGAGAAAGTCCCGGGTGAACCGCGCCGCGTCGGCGTCGGCGCGGAGGAACACCTCCGCGTCGGGATCTTCGACGCGGGGCAACCCCATCGCATGCTGGATACGCTCGAACAGTTCGAGTTCCACGCCCGCGTTCGCAGCTGCCTCGCGCGCCGAGATGTACCGGCCGTCGTCACCGATGACCCGCCGCGACGCCAGCAGCATCGGCGCGGAACTGGTGCGGATCTGCTCGGTGGTGACCCCACGCTCGAGCAGCCACGCGATCAGCTCCGCGCGTTCTTCGCGAGCGGCACCGTCGAGCCCGTCGAGCAACCTGGCGATCTCGGCGTCATGGGCCACGTCGACCAACGTATCCGACCGTGGGTACACAGGAGCCATGACGTCGCCGACCGTGTACAGCTTCCCGCCGATCGTCGCCGCCGGAGCCCGGCTGTTGATCCTGGGCAACATGCCCGGAGTCGCCTCACTGACGGCGCAGCGCTACTACGCCTATCGCCACAACGCGTTCTGGCGGATCACCGGCGCGTTGTTCGGGTTCGATCCCGAGGCGCCGTACGAGGAACGCGTCACCGGACTCACCGACGCCGGTGTCGCCGTGTGGGATGTGCTGCGGGAGTGTCGCCGGCCCGGCAGCCTCGACTCCAAGGTCGAACCGGCCAGCATGGTCGCCAACGACTTCACGTCGCTGTTCGCGGACCATCCGACCATCACCCACGTGTACTTCAACGGTGCCGCCGCGGAGAAGAACTACCACCGGCTGGTGATCGTGGACCATCCGCTGAAGTACCACCGCCTGCCCTCGACGAGCCCCGCGCAGACGATGCGCTTCGACGACAAGCTGGCGGCCTGGCGGTCCGGTATGAGCGAACAGCTAGCGTGACGAGATGTCCTGTGTGTTCTGCGCGATCGTCGCCGGCGACGCCCCGGCGATCCGGATCTGGGAAGACGACGACTTCCTGGCCCTGCTCGACATCCGTCCGTTCACCCGCGGTCACACCCTGGTGATCCCGAAGCGGCACACCGTCGACCTCACCGACACGCCGCCCTCGACGGTGGCCCGGATGACCGAGATCGGTCAGCGTGTCGCGCTGGCGGCCCGGTCGTCCGGACTGCATGCCGACGGCAACAACATCGCCATCAACGACGGCAAGGCCGCGTTCCAGACGGTGTTCCATATCCATCTGCACGTGGTCCCGCGCCGTGACGGCGACAAGTTGTCCTTCGCCAAGGGGGTGCTGCTTCGTCGCGACTCCGACCGCGAGGAAACCGGCCGCATTCTGCGGGAGGCACTGGCGCGACTGGGTGCTGCGGAGAAGGATTGACCCATGAGCCTGGCGCAATGGGTCGAACGCAACGTCGGATACCGGCTGTTGATGATGCACGATGCGATCTACAAGCGCACCAACGGCCGTGTCGGGCATCGGATTCCGTTGCCAGGGGTGGCGCCGAGCCTGCTGCTGCACACCGTCGGCGCCAAGACCGGTAAGGCGCGGACCACCACGCTGTCCTACTTTCCGGACGGCGGCGACTACCTCGTCGTCGCGTCCAAGGGTGGCGACCCGAAAGCCCCCGGCTGGTACCACAACCTCAAGGCGAACCCGGACATCGAGATCAACCTGGGTCCGCGCCGACTCGCCGTGACAGCCACGCGCGTGCTACCCGACGATCCGGACTACTCGCGCATGTGGGACCTGGTGAACAAGCAGAACGCGAACCGCTACAACGGATATCAGAAGCGGACCAGCCGCCCGATCCCGATCGTGCGGCTGACGCCGAAGTCCTAGAGGAGTTCCTTGGCCAGCAGTTCGAGCGTGACCTCCCGCGCGGGCGAGGTCGCCGGATCGTCATCCCGGTAGGCCGACGCCACGGGATGGACCATCACCTCGTCGACGTCGAACTTCTCCGCCAGAGCGTGTACTTGTTCGGCCGCCTCGGCCGGGGACCCCACCACCGCCTGGCGCAGCCCGGCCTCCACGACCGCACGCGCCTGCGGGCTGAGTTGGTTGGCTTCGGCGTCCTCGACGAGGTCGACGGGTCCGAGCGGCTGACCGGTACGCAGCTTGGCCATCATCTGCAGGTTCGGCAGCATCAGCCGCATCGCCTCGTCGTGCGTCGGCGCCACGACCGCGTTGACAGTCAGGAAGGTCACCGGTTCAGGCGTCAGCTCGCTGGGCTTGAAGTCGTTGCGGTACAGACGCAGCGCCTCCTCGGTGCCCTGACCGGAGAAATGGTGGGCGAACACGTACGGCAGCCCCTTGGCCGCGGCCAGTCTCGCCGAGTACATCGACGAGCCGAGCAGCCAGAGTCGGGGCTCGCTCACCGCTGCCGGCGTCGCCTTGAGCACGTAGTTGTCGCGCATCAGATCGCGCGGCAGCGCCACCCGCACACCGTTGCGACTCATCAGGGCTCTGACGTCGTCGAGGTAGTCCGGGAAATTCTCGATGTCGCGATCGTCGCGGCCGGCGGCGCCCCGCAACGCCATGGAGGTCACCGGGTCGGAGCCGGGCGCGCGTCCGATGCCCAGGTCGATACGACCGGGGTGCGCGGCTTCCAGCAGGGCGAACTGCTCGGCGACGGCGAGCGGCGCATGGTTGGGCAGCATCACGCCACCGGAGCCGAGGCGCATCGCCGACGTGTGCGCGGCCAGGTGGGCGATCAGGACGGGCGGGCTGGTCGCCGCGACCGAGGGCATGTTGTGGTGCTCGGCCACCCAGTAGCGGGTGTAACCGAGGCTGTCGGCGACCTGGGCCAGACGCGTCGTGGCAGCGAGCGCGTCGGCGGTGCTCTGGTCGGACCGGACGGGGACGAGGTCGAGTACTGAGAGACGCATTACCGGATCAACGTCCCGGGCGCGGGTTCCGTTCCCCGGCGAACTCACGGGCGGTGGTGAAGACGTCATCCATCATCTGCGGCGTCAGGCGGCCGGTGAAGGTGTTCTGCTGGCTGGGGTGGAAACAGCCCAACAACGTCACCGGGCCGTCGGGAGTCGTCAGCGTGGCCGTGGCGCCGTGCCCGAACTTCGGCGCGGGCACCTGCACCGTCCCGCCGGCGCGGCGGATCATCGCCAATGCGACCTGCCAGGCGAAGCCGCCGAGCGCGACGATCACCCGCACGTCTGCCTTGGTCAGACGCCATTCGGCGTCCAGCCACGGCGCACACGTGCTGCGCTCGGCCGGGGTGGGCGCGTTGGCCGGTGGCGCGCACCGCACCGAGGCGGCAACCCGAACATCGTTGAGCTGCAACCCGTCTGCGCTGTCCACGCACAGCTCCTGGTTGGCCAGCCCACTGCGGTACAGCGACGCGAACAAGAAGTCGCCGGAGCGGTCCCCGGTGAAGACGCGACCGGTGCGGTTGGCGCCGTGGGCGGCTGGGGCCAGCCCGACGATCCAGATCCGCGGCCGGGCCGCGCCGAAACCCGGCGCCGGCCGCCCCCAGTACGGCTGCTCGGCATAGGAGCGGCGCTTGTCCACGGCTACCTGCTCGCGCCACGCGACCAGGCGTGGGCAGGCCCGGCAGACCGAGATCGCCGCGTCGATCTGCTTCAGCCGGCGGGCACCCTCGGCGATCGCCGTCACCTCCGCGGGCGTGGTGGCCACTGCGGTGCGTGAGGTCGCCGGGTCACCTGGCCAACCCGAGCCCGGCCGCACCGGCGACGGAAACGCGCCCCCGACGCGTGGATGGGGCAGAGTCACCCGCCCAGTGTGCCCGGTCACCGAAAAAGGATCGCCGTGGCCGCCACCGCGGCGGTACATTCACCGCGAATCATGATCACCGGCAAGCGCGGGTCCATCCTGCTGATCCTGTCCGCGGCGCTGATGGCCGGTGCGGGCAACGGCATCTCGATCATCGCGTTCCCGTGGCTGGTGCTGCAGCGCAACGGGTCCGCGATGGAGGCGTCGGTGGTGGCGATGGCCGCGACGCTGCCGCTGCTGGTGGCCACCCTGTTTGCCGGGGCCGCCGTGGACTACCTGGGCCGGCGGCGGGTGTCGATCATCTCCGACCTGCTCTCGGCGCTCTCGGTAGCAGCGGTTCCGGTGATCGCGCTGCTCTTCGGTGTCGACGCGGTCAACGTCGCGGTGCTGGCCACCCTGGCCGCACTGGGCGCGTTCTTCGACCCGGCGGGCATGACCGCGCGCGAGACCATGCTGCCCGAAGCCGCGGTACGGGCCGGGTGGACGCTGGACAAGGCCAACAGCTACTTCGAGGCCGTCTTCAACCTGGCCTACATCGTCGGACCCGGTATCGGCGGCCTGCTGATCGCCACGGTCGGCGGGATCAACACCATGTGGATCACCGCAGGTGCGTTCGCGGTCTCGATGGGGCTGGTCGCAGCGGTCCGGTTGGAGGGCGCCGGGGTGCCCGACCGCACCGAGCTGCCCGACCGGGTGTGGGTGGGCATCGTCGAAGGACTGCGGTTCGTGTGGAACCTGCGGGTTCTGCGCGTGCTGGCGTTGATCGACCTGGTGGTGGTCGGGCTGTACATGCCGATGGAAGCCGTGCTGTTCCCGAAGTACTTCACCGACCGCGACGAACCTGCGCAGCTGGGCTGGGTGCTGATGGCGCTGTCGCTGGGCGGCCTGGTCGGCGCGTTGAGTTACGCGGTGACCTCGCGGTACCTCAGCCGACGCGCCACGATGGTGGCCGCAGTCCTCACGCTGGGCGCGACGATGACCGTGATCGCGTTCCTGCCGCCGCTGCCCTGGATCCTGGCGATGGCCGCCATCGGTGGCTTCGCCTACGGTCCCATCCAACCGATCTACAACTTCGTGATGCAGACACGGGCGCCCCAGCACCTGCGCGGACGCGTCGTCGGGGTGATGGGGTCGTTGGCCTATGCCGCCGGTCCGGTGGGGCTGATCATCGCGGGGCCCCTGGCCGACACGGCCGGCCTGCAGACGACGTTCCTGGCGTTGTCCATCCCGATGCTGGTGGTCGGGATGGTCGCGGTGTTCCTGCCGGCGCTGCGTGATCTCGACGAACCCACCGCGCCCGCAGCCTAGGATCGACGGCGTGCAACCGCTGGCGGCGCTGATCGCCGACCTCCCCGACGGCACCGTCGTCACCGACCCCGACATCGTGGCCTCCTACCGGCAGGACCGGGCCGCCGATCCCGGCGCCGGCACCGCGTTGGCGGTGGTGCGGCCGCGGAGCACCGAGGAGGTCCAGACCGTCCTGCGTTGGGCCACCGCGCACCGGATCGCCGTGGTGCCCCGCGGCATGGGCACCGGGCTGTCCGGCGGTGCCACCGCGCTCGACGGCGGGATCGTGCTGTCCACGGAGAAGATGCGCGACATCCGCGTCGACCCGGTGACACGGACGGCGGTGGTGCAGCCCGGCCTGCTCAACGCCGAGGTCAAACAGGCCGTCGCCGAGCACGGGCTGTGGTATCCACCGGATCCGTCGTCGTTCGAGATCTGCAGTATCGGCGGCAACGTCGCGACCAATGCCGGCGGGCTGTGCTGCGTCAAGTACGGCGTCACCACCGATTACGTCCTCGGCCTGCAGGTGGTGCTGGCCGACGGCACCGCGGTGCGCCTCGGCGGACCGCGCCTGAAGGATGTCGCCGGTCTGTCACTGACCAAACTGTTCGTCGGTAGCGAGGGCACGCTGGGCGTCGTCACCGAGATCACGCTGAAACTGCTTCCGGCGCAACGAGGTGCGGCCACCGTGGTCGCCAGCTTCGCGTCGGTGGATGCCGCCGCCCGGGCCGTCGTCGAGATCACCGGCAAGATCCGGCCGTCGATGCTGGAGTTCATGGACGCCGTCGCGATCAACGCCGTCGAGGATCACCTGAAGATGGGGCTCGATCGCACCGCGGCGGCGATGCTGGTCGCCGCGTCCGACGACCGCGGGGCCGCCTGCGCCGAGGATGCCGAGTACATGGCGTCGGTGTTCACCGATCACGGTGCCGCCGAGGTGTTTTCGACCTCCGACCCGGACGAGGGCGAGGCGTTCGTGGCGGCCCGCCGGTACGCGATCCCGGCGGTGGAGGCCAAGGGCTCGTTGCTGCTCGAGGACGTCGGAGTGCCGCTGCCGAAGTTGGCCGAACTGGTCAGCGGCGTGGAGAAGATCGCCGCCGATCACGACCTGGTGATCTCGGTGATCGCGCACGCCGGCGACGGCAACACCCATCCGCTCATCGTCTACGACCCCGCCGACGCCGCGATGGAGCAGCGCGCGCAGCAGGCGTTCGGCGAGATCATGGATCTGGCCGTCGGGCTGGGTGGGACCATCACCGGCGAGCACGGGGTCGGCCGACTCAAGCGGCCGTGGCTGGCCGGCCAGCTCGGCCCTGAGGCGATGGAGCTCAACCGCCGCATCAAGACCGCGCTGGACCCCGACGGCATCCTGAATCCGGGCGCCGGTCTCTAGCGCGAGCAGACGCCCAGACCCCCAAATTGCCGCCGAATAGGGGCCTACGCGTCTGCTCGCGGGACAAACGGTCAGGCGCGGGCGGCGATCTGCCAGGTCGCGGCGGCCTGCTGCTGACGCCAGAACTGGTCGAACCGCCCACCGGCAGCCTGCAATTCGTCGATCGGGCCGTCCTCGATCACCCGACCGCCCTCGACGAACAACACCCGGTCGGCGTGCCGGATGCTGGCCAGCCGGTGCGCCACGATGACGCGCGTGCGCTCGCGCGGATCGGCGGTCAACGCATCGACCACCGCGGCCTCGTTCTCGGTGTCCAGCGCGCTGGTGGCCTCGTCGACGAGCAGTACCGGCGCCGGCTTGAGCAGAGCCCGCGCGATGCTGACCCGTTGGCGTTCCCCACCCGAGAGCGCCGCGCCGCCTTCGCCCACGCGGGTGGCGTCCCCGTCGGGCAGCCGCCCGGTGAGTTCGTCGACGCGCGCGAGTCGCATCGCCGCGGCCACCGCGTCGGCGTCGGCAGCCGGGTCGCCGGCGAGCACGTTGTCGCGCACGGCTCCGTCGAACAGGTACGGATGCTGGAACACCACGCTGACGGCCGCCCGCCGCGACTCGGGATCCATGTCGGTGACGTCGACGCCGTCGATGAGCACCCGCCCGGTCCGCGGGTGATGCAGACCGGCGATCAACGCCAGGATGGTGCTCTTACCCGACCCCGAGGGGCCGACGATCGCGGTGGTCGACCCCGGCTGCAGGGCGAAGCTGACCCGGTCGAGGACCAGGTCGTCGCCGTATCCGAAGCTCACGTCGTCAAAGGTGATGGTGGGCGCGGCGGTCCCGGCCGGCAGCGGGCGGGTTCCCGAGGTCAGTTTCGGCGCATCCAGCACGCCGCGGATCCGCCCGAGTGTGGCGCGGGTCGTCTCGATCGCCGGCCCGAGTTCGCTGACCACGGTGAACGGTTCCAGGTAGCGGGCCAGCACGACGATCAGCGCCACGGCCTCGGCCACGCCCAGATCCCCGCGCACCGTCAGCCACGCCGTCATCCCGGCGAACAGGATCAGCGCGACCTGGGAGGCCAGGCTGAACAACAACTGACCCGGGATCTGCATGGTCAGCAGCCGCAGGCTCGCCCCGTGCTGCGCCTCGAGAGCGGTGCCCACCAGGCTGCGCTCCGGTTCGACGCGCCGCGCCGAACGCAGCGCCTGCTGAGTGCGTGCGAACTCGATGATGCGTTCCGTGAACGCGGTGTTGGTCGCCGCGGCCACCCGGTCGGCGCCGCGACTCAACCGTCCGGACAACCAGAGCGCGCCGAACAGGACCGCCACCCCCGCCAACGCGGCCAACCCGAGCGGCACCGAGACGAACAGCAGTGCCGTCCCGATCGCGGCCGGCAGCAGCATCGCCCCGATCAGCGGGGTCAGCAGGTTGACCACCAGGCCGACCAACTCGGGGCCGGTCGCCGCGATCGCCTGGCGTGTGGTGGCGGTGTTGTCCTGGTCGAACCAGTCCAGCCTGATGTCGGGAAGCGTGTCGGCCATGTCGTGCTGAGCACGGTCCAGCACGGCGAACCCCAACGCGAAACCCAGTCGCGCCGTGGCGGTGTCGACGACCCAACCGATCACGGTGACCGCGGTCAACCAGCCCAGCCACCGCCAGGCGTCGGCCGGGGTGTCACCGAACAGCGCCGCCAGCAACGGGATCAGCAGCACGGTGGCCGCAGCGCGCAGCAGAACCGACGTCAGCGTCAGCACCGTGTAGAGACTGACCGTCGCGCGCCGTACCTGCGGGATCAGCGCCAGCAGTGTCCGGATCATCGGTGCGCCTCCAAACTGGTCGCCTCGGCACCGCGGCCGGAATCCCACAGCGTGCGGTAGCGACCGCCCGCAGCCAGCAGTTCGTCATGGGTGCCGATCTCGGCGATGCGGCCGTGGTCGAGGACGACGATCTGGTCGGCGTGGGTGACGGTGTGCAGCCGGTGGGCGATGACCAGGACGGTGCGGTCCCGGGTGAGCCGGTTGAGTGCCTGCTGCACCAGGTATTCCGACTCCGGGTCGGCGAATGCGGTGGCCTCGTCGAGGATCAACACCGGGGTGTCGGCCAGGATCGCCCGGGCGATCGTCAACCGTTGGCGCTCCCCGCCTGACAACGTCGCCCCGGCGCCCAGCATGGTGTCGTAGCCCTCGGGCATCCGCAGGATCCGTTCGTGGATCTGCGCGTCGCGCGCCGCGGACTGGATCCGATCGAGACCGGCATCCGGGTCGGCCAGCGCGATGTTCTCGGCGACGGTGCCATGCACCAGCTGGGTGTCCTGCAGGACGAAACCGATGCGCCGGTACAGCTCGTCGGCCGACAAGGTGCGGATGTCGCGGCCGTCGACCCTGATCGCGCCGTCGGCGACCTCATGGAAGCGCGCGGCCAGCGCAGCCAATGTCGACTTGCCCGACCCGGACGGGCCGACGAGCGCGGTCACCGTGCCGGGGCGCAGCGTCAGTGTCACGTCCTCGATGACCGGTACGCCCGGCCGGTAGGCAAAGCTGACGCGATCGAATTCGACGGTGCCGGGCGGGGTCTGGGTGGAGATCTGAGCGGCCGGGTCCGCGACCGTCAACTCCGGTTCGTCCAGCGTGCTCTGGATCCTCCTCGCCGCCTGCATCCCGGTCTGGATACCGCCCAGGCCGTACGCGATGCCCAGCAGCCGCGCCCCGAACGTCGTCCCCAGCAGCAGGAACGGCAACAGGTCGACCGGGTCCATCCGTCCCGAGACCACCAGCGGCACACCGGCGACCAGGATCAGCCACAGGAACGTCGACGGGCGGGTGACGATGTCCATCGACGTCTTCTTGCCGACGAACGGCCGCTGCCAGCTGACCAGGAACTCGATGTACTCGTCGAGCCGTCGCCGGAAACTCGACGCGGCGACACCCCCGAACATCCGGATCACCGGCTGGCCTTCGAGATAGGCGTCGGCCTCGCCGCTCATCCGCTCGGCCCAGCGCGGGGCCTGGGTGATCTTGGATCCGGACTGGATCGTCATCACCGACATCAGCACCAGGTAGATCAGCACGGGGATGAACAGCACCAGCGCGATGCGCCAGTCGGTGACGAACAGATAGACCAGCACCGCCACCGGAGCCACCACCGCGGCCACGGCGTCCGGGATGGCGTGGGTGATCAGGTAGTGCAGCGCCATCGCATCGTCCTGGACCACCTGCTTGACCGATGCCGATCCGCGGGAGGTGAACCAGCCCAAGGGAAGTCGGGCCAGTTTGGTCAGGAGCCGGCCGCGCACGCCGTGCGCGAAGCGGGCGTCGAGTCGGTGCAGCCACCACGTCAGCGCGGCGGCAAGGGCGGCCCCGGTGCCGATCAGGGTCAGTGCCGCCAGCCCGAGCTCCCAGAGGCGGTCGGCGTCGGCCCCCGTCAGCAGCAAGCGGGCCAGCTCGACGAGCAGCACGAAGGGTGCGAGCTCGACGAGGGTGATCACGGCCTGCAGCACGCCCGCGATGATCAGCGGCTTCTTCAGCGGCGCCAACAGGCGGCCGCCGGCGGCTGCGCGCCACCGCCCCGGCGTCGCCTCCGGCACGGGCGCCGGTTCGGCCGTGGTGGTCGGCGGCGGCGTCTCGGCGGGGTCCTGCCGCTCGCCGTCGCGGTGGGAACCCATGGCGCGGCCCTGCGTCCAGTAGGCCTGGGCATGGACTTCCTGTTTGGGGAAGCCGAATTCGTCGCGCAGCCGGGCGCGCAGTGGCTTCAGCGAGGCGGCTTCCGGCCCGACCCAGGCGTACCAGTTCGACCAGTCGCGCGCCTGCACGGCCGCGGCCAGCGAGCCGGTGTCCACGCGGGGCACCCGGTGCAGCGTCAGGCGGGGGTGGTCGGCGAGCGGGATGAGCGCGTCGTCGTCATGGTGCTGTTCGAGGTAGAGCTCGATGGGGATGTCGTGCGGGACGGCGCCGATGATGCCGTTGATGGCCGGCGTGGACGCCGAGTCACCGATCAGCAGATAGCCCGCCGGCCGGTCGAGAGGGTCGTCGGCGACGGCGAACCCGCGCGAGCCCAACGACATCACCGCGATCGTCGCGCCCGGTTCGACATCTCGGGCCCACGTGGAGGCCGGTCCGGACGGCTCGTGCAGCACCATGTCGACGGCGAACCGCCCGGTGTCCGGATCGGCTTCGGTGATCGTGTACGCGCGCTGGAACTCGGTGTCCGAGCCGTCGGGGTCGGGAAACCAGAACCGCAGCCACGACGTGGGTTCGGCGACGACCTCCTCGAACAGCGTCGGCGAGATCAGACGGACCCGGACGAAGTGCGGAGCCAGGTAGTGCTTCTCGAGCACGGTGGCCTCGTGGTCACGGGCACCGAACCCGCGCAGCATCACGCCCTGGAAACCGCGTGCCATCGCCTCTCCCTTCGTGCGTCCGGCTGCCGCGCACGACATGACGGATCGGTACTGAGGGTAGCCTTACCGAGCCGGTGCGCGGGTGGCCCAGTCCACAGAAATGATTGACATCAGTGCGCGATTGTCGTACGAACAAGACATGAATGCGGTTCTGTCTCACGATTCGGCGGCGCGGTTCGAACTGCGCGACGCGACGACCTGGGCAGCGCCGTGGCCGATGTACCGGGCTTTGCGCGATCACGACCCGGTCCACCATGTCGTCCCATCCGACAAACCGCACCACGGCTACTACGTGCTGTCCCGGCACGCCGACATCTGGGCGGCCGCCCGTGACCACCAGACGTTCTCGTCGGCGCAGGGTCTGACGGTCAACTACGGCGAACTCGACCTGATCGGACTGGCCGACAATCCGCCGATGGTGATGCAGGACCCACCGGCGCACACCGAGTTCCGGCGCCTGGTGTCGCGCGGGTTCACGCCGCGCCAAGTGGAAGCCGTCGAGCCTGCGGTGCGGGCGTTCGTCCGTGCACGCGTCCAGCGCCTGCGCGACAACGGCGGTGGCGACATCGTCGCCGAACTGTTCAAACCGCTGCCGTCGATGGTGGTGGCGCACTACCTCGGGGTGCCGGAGGCCGACCGTGGGCAGTTCGACCGTTGGACCGACGCGATCGTCGCCGCCAACACCGCCGACGGCGGCATCGGCGGGGCCTTGGCCACGCTCGGTGACGCGCTGGGCGAGATGATGAGCTACTTCACCGCGTTGATCGAGCGCCGACGCACCGATCCGGGCGACGACACGGTCTCCCATCTGGTGGCCGCGGGCGTCGGCGCCGACGGCGACGTCTCCGGGGTGCTGTCGATCCTGGCGTTCACCTTCACCATGGTCACCGGAGGCAACGACACCACCACGGGCATGCTGGGCGGTTCGGTGCAACTGCTGCACCAACGTCCCGACCAGCGTTCCCTGCTCGTGCACGACCCCGCGCTCATCCCCGACGCGGTCGACGAGCTGCTGCGGCTGACCTCGCCCGTGCAGATGCTCGGCCGTACCGTCACCCGCGATGTCACCATCGGGGGCGTCACGATCCCCGAAGGTCGTCGCGCGATGCTGCTCTACGGTTCCGGCAACCGGGACGAACGCCAGTACGGGCCCGACGCCGCCGAATTGGATGTCCGACGCCGGCCGCGCAACATCCTGACGTTCAGTCACGGCGCCCATCACTGTCTCGGCGCGGCCGCGGCCCGGATGCAGTCACGGGTGGCGTTGTCCGAACTGCTGGCGCACATCCCCGATTTCGAGGTCGACGAGTCCAGGATCGTCTGGTCCGGCGGTCACTACGTGCGCAGACCGCTGTCGGTGCCGTTCACGGTGCGCCGCTGATGGCCGGCGACTGGCTGGCCGGCCGCCGCACCGAGGTGGCCGCCGACCGCATCCTCGACGCCGCCGGTGAGCTCTTCGCCAAGAAGGAGGCCGCCACCGTGGGCATGCACGAGATCGCCTCGGCCGCCGGATGTTCACGGGCGACCCTGTACCGCTACTTCGAGAACCGCGACGCGCTCTACACCGCGTTCGTCAACCGCGAGAGCTACCGGCTCTACCGGGAGATGACCGACCAGATCACCGCGATCCAGGATCCGGCTCAGCGGCTGATCGAAGGCATGATGGCCTCGCTGCGCAACGTCCGGCAGAGCCCGACGCTGGCGTCCTGGTTCGCCACCACCCAGCGTCCGATCGGCGGTGAGATGGCCGAGCAATCCCAGGTGATCAGTGCGCTGACCGAGGCGTTCGTGATCTCGCTGGGATCCGACGACCCGGAGGTCGTTGCCCACCGAGCCCGCTGGCTGGTTCGGGTGATGACGTCGTTCCTGGTTTTTCCTGGCCGCGACGAGGACGACGAACGCAGCATGCTCGAGGAGTTCCTGGTGCCCACCGTGCTCCCGGCGCGTCAGCCCGGTCCGTCCACACCCTGACCGGAGGTCACCGCACGCGGGTGAACCGGTGGAGCAGCCACGCCAGCGGAATCGTGACCACCATCGTCCCGACGAACAACCAGAACACCGAGCCGGTGTAGATCGGGTAACGCACGATCTCCACCATCACCAACTCCATCGTGATGAGGTGGATCAAGAAGATCTCGTAGGAGATCTCGCCCAGGAACACCATCGGGCGACTCGCCAGAAACCGTTGGTACAAACCGGTTTCCCCGGTACCCGGAATCCCGCGCAACGCCAGCGGCGCCACCACCAGCGTGGCGATCACGGCGTAGAACGCCATCTTCGCCACCGCCTCCCACAGCTGCGCCGGTGACGTGGTGGGTTCGCCGCCGATCGGTGTCGACACGATGAAGTAGCAGATCACCGCCAGCGGCAGACACACCACCGCATAGGCCCGCAGCCCCAGCGGTTGCAGCGCCGCCAGCATCATGCCGCCGACGAACCACGCCAGATATCCGGGCAGCCACAGGCGAGCCCCGTCGGGAAGCCAATCGACGGCGTGCACCAACGCCAGCCATGCCGGTGAGACCAGCGCCAACACCACCAGTCCCGCCATCAGCAGCCGCGGACGCCACTGCCGCCGGCACAGCACCACCAGCAGCAGGTAGGCCAGCACCGGCAGCACCGCGTAGAACGCCACCTCCACCGCCAGGCTCCACATCTGTGTGAGCCCCTGGTGCAGATACGAGTACAGGTAGTTGTCTGTGTAGATCTGGGTGTGGGTCAGGTTGCGCAGCAAGCCTTCCCACGTGTGACCGGGGTTCGGGCCGGCGGTCCGGAAATGGTAGACCGCGTAGGCGGCCAGCACCGTCACGACGTAGGCCGGCATGATGCGGCGCACCCGGCGCCACGCGTAGCGGCGCACCGACGGGGCGGGCCGGCCGGCCGCCGCCCGACTCACCCACGGGCTGAACAACAGGAAACCCGACAGCACGAAGAAGATCGGCACACCGATCTCCATGCGCGAATACACCAGCCCGGAGAAGCCCTGAGGGTACTTGCCCGTGGTGTAGGCCGCGTGTGTCAGCACGACCAGCAGCGCTGCGACAGCGCGGATCCCGGTGAGCGAGTCGACGCGACCGGTCGCGGTCACCGACTCGAGGCCACCCTGGGCCTCTGTCCTGTCGGACAAGGTCACTTCGATTTGTACTTCCCGCGATGCGGTTTGGGGCCGCGATCGGGTTGCAGGTTGATCAGCTGACCCTGGATCCTGGTGTTCTCCAGCGCCTTCAGCGTCTTGTGGGGCAGCTTGGCCGGCAACTCCACCAGCGAGTAGTCCAGCTTGATCGCGATGTGCCCGAAGTCGCTGCGGTTCAGACCGCCCTCGTTGGCGATGGCGCCGACGATCGCGCCCGGGGCCACCTTGTGCCGCTTGCCGACCGCGATGCGATAGGTCGCCAGGTCGCTGCGCCGCTCCCGGGGGGCGCGGTCCTCGCGCATCGGCTTCTCGCGCCGCTCCCGCTTCTTCTCCGGTGGCGGCTCGGTCATCAGGAACTCTTCGCCGTCGCGGCTCTGCAACGCCAACGCCGCGGCGATGTCGGCCATCGGCACGTCGTGGTCCCGTTCGTAGGCCTCGACGAGCCGCCGGAACAGGTCCAGGCCCGGCGCGTTGAGCGCCTCGGTGATCGAGTCGCGGAACTTGGCCACCCGCCTCTCGTTGACGTCGTCGACCGAGGGCAGCGCCGATTCGACGAGCTTCTGCCGGGTGACGCGTTCGATGGCGTTGAGCAGATGGCGCTCCCGCGGGGTGACGAACAGCAGCGCCGCACCGGAGCGACCGGCGCGGCCGGTTCGGCCGATGCGGTGCACGTAGGACTCCGGGTCGTGCGGGATGTCGTAGTTGAGCACGTGGGAGATGCGTTCGACGTCGAGGCCGCGCGCGGCCACGTCGGTGGCGATCAGGATGTCCACCGAACCGTCCTTGAGCGCGTTGATCGTGCGTTCGCGGACGGCCTGGGGGATGTCGCCGTTGATGGCCGCCGCGGAGAATCCGCGGGCCCGCAACTTCTCGGCGACCTCTTCGGTGGCCTGCTTGGTGCGGACGAACACGATCATCGCCTCGAACGGCTCGACCTCGAGCAGCCGGGTCAGCGCGTCCATCTTGCGATGGCCGGAGACCTGGACATAGCGCTGGCTGATGTTCTCGGCGGTCTGGGTCTTGGCCTTGACCGTCACCTCGACCGGGTCGTGGAGGTACTTGGCGGTGATCTTCTTGATCGCCGGCGGCATGGTCGCCGAGAAGAGCGCCACCTGCTTGTACTCGGGGGTGTCGGCCAGGATCCGCTCGACGTCCTCGGCGAACCCCATCTGCAGCATCTCGTCGGCCTCGTCGAGCACCAGGTAGTCCAGGTGCGACAGGTCCAGGCTGCCCTTCTCCAGGTGGTCGATCACGCGGCCCGGGGTGCCGACGACGATCTGCGCGCCGCGCTTGAGGCCGGCCAGCTGCGGGCCGTAGGAGCTGCCGCCGTACACCGGCAGCACGTTGATCCGCAGGTGGGCGCCGTAGCGGCTGAACGCCTCGGCGACCTGCAACGCCAGCTCGCGGGTGGGCGCCAACACCAGCGCCTGCGTGTGCCGGCTGTCGGCGTCGATCTTCGACAGCAGCGGGATGGCGAACGCGGCGGTCTTGCCGGTGCCGGTCTGCGCCAGGCCCACCACGTCGGAACCCGCGAGCATCGCCGGGATGGTCTCGGCCTGGATCGGCGAGGGTGATTCGTAGCCGACGTCGTTGACGGCCTGCAGCACCGCTGGGTGAATCTGCAGGTCAGCAAAGGTCAGGTCGAGGGGTGCGTCAGCACTGTCCGGCGCCGGGTCCGAGGGGTTCATCGTGGCGCAAGTCTAGTGCCAACCGGCGGCGATTCCCGCCGCGAGCCTCGGCGGGGTGACCGGCGCGACACGGTACGGTGCGCTGTTGTGAAGTGGGCCGGGACCGTCGGGACCCTCGCCGGCGTGGTGGTGATCGCGGTGGCGGGATGCAGTTCGGGCGATTCCACCGCCTCGAAAACCCCGGGACCGACCGCCCCGCCGGCACCCACCTCGGAGGTTTCCGCGCCACCACCAGCCGCTCCGCCACCGCCCGGTCCCACCGTGGCCGAGGACCCGTGCGCGGTGAACCTGGCCGCGCCGGAGATCGTGCGCGCGATCTCCGAACTCCCCCGCGACCCCCGTTCGGGGCAGGGATGGAGTACCGAGCCGTTGGACGGCAACTACAACGAGTGCGCGCAACTGTCGGCGGTGATCGTGCGCGCCAACACCAACGCCGACAACCCCAACACCCGCGCGGTGCTGTTCCACCTCGGCAAGTTCATCCCGACCGGCGTGCCCGACACCTACGGGTTCAACAGCATCGACACGACCGCCAGCACCGGCGACACCGTGGCGCTGAAGTACTCCGACGGGACGGGCCTGGACAGTGTGGTGCGCTTCCGCTGGAACGGCAGCGGGGTCGAACTGATCAGCAACGCGCAACGCTGACCCCGCCGGGGTGTGGCCCGGGGCCGGGTGTCGGCGCACTGGCCTACAGTGGCGAGGGTGTTCGTCCTCGACGATCGCGTGGTGTTCAGCGCGTCCGACCTCGCCGCCGCGGCGCGCTGCGAGTATGCCCTGTTGCGCAGCTTTGACGCGCGGTTGGGTTGGGGCCCAGCGGTTTCCACCGATGACGACCTGCTGGCGCGCACGGCGACCCTGGGTGACGAACACGAACGACGTCACCTCGACCAGCTGCGCGGTGACGTCGACGTCACCGTCATCGGGCGGCCGCCGTACACCCTGGCCGGTCTGAGCGCGGCCGCCGAGCAGACGCTGCGCGCCGTCGAGCGGGGCGCGCCCGTGATCTATCAGGCCGCGATGTTCGACGGCCGTTTCGTCGGGTTCGCCGACTTCCTGCTGCGCGAGGACGGTCCCGACGGTCCGCGCTACCGACTGCGCGACACCAAGCTCGCCCGCTCGGTGAAAGTCGAGGCGCTGCTGCAGATGGCGGCGTACGCCCAGACGCTGATCCACGCCGACGTCGCCGTGGCCGACGAGGTCGACCTCGTGCTCGGCGACGGCGCCGCGGTGAGCTATCCCATCCACGAGTTGCTGCCGGTGTACCGGCTGCGCCGAGCCGCCCTGCAGGACCTGCTCGACCGCCATCTCGCCGGCGGTGTGCCGGTGGCCTGGGAGGACGAAGCGGTGCGTGCCTGCTTCCGGTGCGCCGAGTGTCAGACGCAGGTACGCGCGAGCGACGACCTGCTCCTGGTGGCCGGGATGCGGACCAGCCAGCGCGCCCGGCTCGTCGACGCCGGCATCACCACGGTCGCCGAGTTGGCGGCCTACGACGGCCCGACTCCGCCGGAGATGTCGCCGCGCACCTTCGTGGCACTGAGTTCGCAGGCGCGGCTCCAGGTTTCGGAACCGGTGGACGGCAAGCCGGCCTACGAGGTCATCGACCCGCAGCCTCTGATGGTGCTGCCCGACGCCGACAGGGGTGACCTGTTCTTCGACTTCGAGGGTGACCCGCTGTGGACCGAGGACGGGCACGAGTGGGGGTTGGAGTACCTCTGGGGCGTCCTGACCATGACCGACGACTTCCGCCCGCTCTGGGCGCACAACCGGGCCGACGAGCGCAAAGCACTGACGGACTTCCTCGAGCTGGTCCGCAAGCAGCGGCGCCGCCATCCCGGCATGCACGTCTATCACTACGCCGCCTACGAGAAGAGCGCCCTGCTGCGGCTGGCCGGCCGCTACGGCGTCGGCGAGGACGACGTCGACGAGTTGCTGCGCGACGGGGTACTCGTCGACCTCTATCCGTTGGTGCGCAAGAGTATCCGCGTCGGCACGGAGAACTACAGCATCAAGTCGCTGGAGCCGCTGTACATGGGCGGTGAACTGCGCACCGGCGACGTCACCACCGCCACCGCATCGATCACCGAGTACGCGCACTACTGCGAGCTGCGCGACAACGGAGACCTCGACGAGGCCGCCACCGTCCTCAAGCAGATCGAGGAGTACAACCGCTACGACTGCCGCTCCACCCGCCGCCTGCGCGACTGGCTGATGGCCCGCGCCATCGACTGCGGGGTCCCACCGCGCGGACCGATGGTACCCGGACCCACCACACCGCAGCCGCCGGCAGACCCGCCCGACCGCGTCGAGCAGGCCCTGTGCGCGTTCGCCGGGGACCCGGTCGCCGAACGCAACCCGGAACAGGTCGCCGCTGCGATGTTCGCCGCGGCCAAGGGTTTTCACAGACGCGAGGCCAAGCCGTTCTGGTGGGGACACTTCGACCGGGTCAACAACCCTGTCGAGGAATGGGCCGACACCAGCGGAGTCTTCCTCGCCGACCGACACGACATCGTCGCCGATTGGCATCAACCGCCCAAGGCCCGCAAACCACAACGCCACGTCCGGCTGTACGGACAGTTGGCCGCCGGGGACCTCGACTCGACGATGTTCGCGTTGTACGAGCCGCCCGCCCCGGCCGGGTTGGCCGACGATCCGGACCGCCGCGGGTACGGCAAGGTCTCGGTACTGGAGTGCGACAACCCCGACGCCCCCACCGAGGTGTTGATCTGCGAGCGTCCGCCCAAGGACGGCGGCGTCTTCGACCAGGTGCCGTTCGCGCTCACGCCGGACGCGCCGATCAACACCAAACCCATGCAGGAAGCGATCGCCGCCGCCGCGGAGGCGGTCGCCGATGCGCTGCCGCACCTGCCCCGCGACGCGGTCACCGACATACTGCTGCGCCGACCGCCGCGGACCGTCAGCGGCGCGTCGCTGCCCCGCACCGGCGATGTCGTCGCCGACATCACCGCGGCGCTGCGCGACCTCGACTCGTCCTATCTGGCGGTGCACGGACCGCCGGGTACCGGCAAGACGTTCACCGCGGCGCGGGTCATCGCGGACCTGGTGAACACCCACCGGTGGCGGATCGGGGTGGTCGCCCAAGCCCACGCGGTCGTGGAGAACCTGTTCACCGGCATCATCGCCGCAGGCGTGGACGCCGCAGTGGTCGGTAAGAAGACGAACTCGGGCACCGCGGCCTGGACCGCCCTGGACAACGCGGACTTCGCGCCGTTCATCGCCGGGAACGACGGCTGCGTGGTCGGCGGCACGGCGTGGGACTTCTCGAACGCCAACAAGATCGCCGCGGAGAGCCTGGACCTGTTGGTCGTGGAGGAGGCCGGCCAGTTCAGCCTCGCCAACACCATCGCGGTGGCACGCGCGGCACGTAATCTGCTGCTGCTCGGTGACCCCCAGCAGCTCCCGCAGGTCAGTCAGGGCACACATCCGGAGCCGGTCGACGGCTCCGCGCTCGGATGGCTGGTCGACGGCCACCACACCCTGCCCGAGGAACGCGGGTACTTCCTGGACCGCTCGTTTCGGATGCACCCCGCGGTGTGCCGCGCGGTGTCCGACCTGTCCTACGAGGGCCGGCTGCGGCCCGAGGCCGTCGCACTCACCCGCCGCCTCGACGGTGCTCCCGCCGGGGTGCGCACACTGCTGCTCGACCACGCCGGCAACGCCACCGACAGCCCGGAGGAGGCCGCCGCGATCGTCGCCGAAATCCTTCGCCTACTGGGTCGCCGCTGGACCGACGAGGACGGTTCCCGACCGTTGGAGCAGCGCGACGTCCTGGTGGTGACGCCGTACAACGCGCAGGTGATGACGGTGCGCCACCACCTCGACGCGGCGGACCTCACCGGGGTGCGGGTGGGCACGGTCGACAAGTTCCAGGGACAGCAGGCACCCGTGGTGTTCGTGTCGATGACGGCGTCCTCGATCGGCGACGTTCCGCGCGGAATGTCGTTCCTGCTCAACCGAAACCGTCTCAACGTCGCTGTCAGCCGCGCGAAGTATCTGGCCGTCGTCGTGCGGTCGGCGCAGCTGACCGACTACCTGCCGGCGACCCCGGACCGGCTGGTGGAGCTCGGCGCGTTCCTGTCGTTGACCACATGTGATACACCGACGAGGTGACCGAATCCCTGGCCGATCACCTCGCCGGCATCGTCGGGGCGCGCCACGTCAGCACCGACGCCGACGTGCTCGCCGGACGCAGCATCGACCACACCGGCCGTTACCGCGGCCGCGCGCGGGCGCTGGTCCGGCCCGGTTCGGCCGACGAGGTCGCCGCGGTGCTGACCGCCTGCCGGCAGGCCGGGGTGCCGGTCACGGTGCAGGGCGGTCGCACGTCGTTGGTGGCCGGCACCGTCCCCGAGCACGACGACGTACTGCTGTCCACGGAGCGACTGCGTGACATCGGTACGGTCGACGTGGTCGAGCGTCGGGTGCACGTCGGCGCCGGGGTCACCCTCGCCGAAGTGCAGAAGGCCGCCGCGGCGGCCGGTCTGGTGTTCGGCGTCGATCTGGCCGCCCGCGACACCGCCACCGTGGGCGGGATGGCCTCGACCAATGCCGGTGGCCTGCGGACGGTCTGCTACGGGAACATGGGCGAGCAGATCCTGGGACTGGATGTGGTCTTGCCCGACGGCTCGTCGGTGCGCCGGCACAGCAACGTCCGCAGCGACAACACCGGCTACGACCTGGCGTCGCTGTTCGTCGGCGCCGAGGGCACGCTCGGGGTGATCACCGGCCTGGACCTGCGACTGCACCCCGCTCCCCGGGCGCGGATCACCGCGGTCTGCGGCTTCGCCGACCTCGACGCGCTGGTGGCGGCCGGTCGCGAGTTCCGCGACCTCGACGGGATCGCGGCCCTGGAGTTGATCGACGCGCGAGCCGCGACGTTGACCGCCGAACACGCCGACGTGCGCGCACCGGTCGCCGGCGACTGGCTGCTGCTCGTCGAGCTGGTCGGTGCGCGCGAAGACGCTCTGACCGAGCGGCTCGCCGACGCGCTCGACGGGGCCGACCTGACCGACGAGCCCGCCGTCGGAACCGACGTCGCCGCCGCGCAACGCCTGTGGCAAGTCCGCGAAGCCATCGCCGACGTGCTCGGTGTCTACGGTCCCCCACTGAAATTCGATGTCTCGCTGCCACTTTCGGAGATCTCGGCGTTCGCCACCGCTGCCGCGGCACTCGTCGCAGGACACGCACCCGATGCGATTCCGGTGTTGTTCGGGCACGTCGGCGAGGGCAACCTGCACCTGAACCTGGTGCGCTGCGTTCTCGACGGCGACGCCGAACGCGCGCTCTACTCGGCGATGATGGAACTCATCGACGAGCACGGCGGCAACGTGAGCTCGGAACACGGCGTGGGCTCCCGCAAACGCGAATACCTGTCGATGTCGCGCACCGACGCCGACATCGCCGCGATGCGTGCAGTCAAGGCCGCGTTCGATCCGACCGGCTTCCTGAACCCGGCGGTGTTGTTCAATTAGCCTGGCGGGCAGTGACCAGCATCGAAACTGACTATCTCGTGGTCGGGGCGGGCGCCATGGGTATGGCGTTCGTCGACACCCTGCTGTCGGAGACCACCGCCTCCGTCGTGCTCGTCGACGAGAACCACCAACCGGGCGGGCATTGGAACTCGGTGTATCCGTTCGTCCGGCTGCACCAGCCGTCGGCCTACTACGGGGTGAACTCGCGGCCGCTGCCGTCCGAGGACCGCATCGACGAATCCGGGTTCAACGCGGGCTTTTTCGAGCTCGCGTCCGGTCACGACGTGTGCGCGTACTACGACCAGGTCATGCGCCACCACCTGCTGCCGACCGGACGGCTGTCGTATCACCCGTCCTCGCGGTACCTCGGCGGGAACCGGTTCCGCACCCTCGACGGTCGCGAGCACACGGTGACGGTGCGCCGTCGGGTGGTCGACGCCACCTATCTGCTGACCGTGGTGCAGTCGATGCGGCCGCCGCCGTTCACGGCCGCCGACGGCGTGGAGGTGATCTCCCCCGGCGAGCTGCCGCGCAGCGCCGCTCGGCACGAACACTTCACCATCGTCGGCGGCGGCAAGACCGGCATGGACTGCTGTCTGTGGTTGCTACGCAACGGAGTCCCGGCCGACCGGCTGCGGTGGATCATGCCGCGCGACTCCTGGCTTCTCAACCGTGCCCACGTGCAGCCCGGCGCGCCGTTTCTCCGGCAACTCCGCGCCTCGATCGGCGCCCGGATGGCAGCGGTCGACGAGGCGCGTTCGGTCGAGGATCTGTTCGACCGACTCGAGGAGACCGAGAACCTGCTGCGCCTCGATCCCGCGGTGCGCCCGACCATGTATCACTGCGCGATCGTGTCGGTCGTCGAACTCGAGCAGTTGCGCCTGATCACCGACGTCGTGCGGCTGGGCCACCTGCAGCGCGCCGAACGTGACCGCCTGGTCCTGCGGGACGGATCGGTGCCGACGGCACCGTCGCTGTTCATCGACTGCACTACCGAGGGGTTGCCGCGTCCGCCGTCGGTGCCGGTGTTCGACGGTGACCGCATGGTGTTGCAGAGCGTGCGCGGCTGCCAGCAGGTGTTCAGCGCCGCGTTCATCGCGCACGTGGAAGCTGCATATCCCGACGACGAACTGCGCAACGAGTTGTGTGTGCCGATCCCGCATCCCGACGCACCGCTGGATTGGCTGCGGATCCTGCTCAGCGACAACCGGGCTCACCTGCGTTGGGTGCAGGATCCCGGGTTGATGGACTGGTTGAGGTCGGCTCGACTGAACGTGTTACGCGACGTGTTCCCCTCGTTCCCGGACAAGCCGCGGGTGCAGGAGAAGGCGATCGGGGCGCTGTCGGTGGCGTTGCGCAAGACCAACGATCGGCTCGCCGAACTGATGGCCGCTGCTCAGTGACGGGAGTGCCGCCCGTAGCGTTCCGGCTCCTCGAGCACGGCTGAGCCGTTGACGCGCGGCTCTTCCGGTTCGTCGAGCATGCGGTCCAGGATGAGTCGCCAGGCGTGCTGGGTGGTCTCGGTCTCGTCGGGGGCGGGGTGTTCGACATGATCGACGTCGGTGCCCGGGTCCTCGACGAGGAACTCGACGTAGTCGTCGTCGTCCAGGGCGTACCCGTCGTCGGCGTCCCAGCCGTCCCGATCGTCGGGACTGTCCACGACCGTCGGGGTGACCAGGGGTGAGTTGGGGAAGCCCAGGAAGAAGATCGCGGCGACCACACCGAGCAGCGCCACCGCCGCCGGCAGCAGCATGGCCTGCGACATCGCCGCCGCGAACGGCTCCCGGAGAAACGCCGGCAGAACCTGGACCGAGGACTCGGGTCGCGCGTCTGCGGCTCCGGGCATCTCGGCCGACAGCCGCGACGCCATGAACGCCGCCATCCCGGCGCTGCCCAGGACCGACCCGACCTGTCGGGTGGTGTTGTACACGCCCGAGCCGGCGCCGGCGAGCTGGGCGGGCAGGTTGCGGGTCGCCGTGGCGGCCAGCGGAGACCAGATGAACGCCATCGCCACGCCGAGCACCGTGATGGGAAGCACCAGCCGCCAGATCGGCGTGGTCGGGGTCATCTCGATCGACAGCCAGGTCACCCCGATCGCGAGCGCGGCGAAGCCGAACCCGATCACCGAACGGGGATGGGCCCGGTCGACGATCCGGCCGACGAACGGCGCGAGCACACCGGTGGCCACCGCCATCGGCGCGACCAGCATCGCGGCCCGCGTCGGGGACAGACCGCACACCGACTGCGCGTAGAACATCAACGGCAGCAGCATCCCGGTGGCCACGAACCCGATCGTGGCGACACCGAAGTTGGAGATCGAGAAGTCCCGGTCACCGAAGATGCGCAACGGCACCAACGGCTCACCGGTGTTGATCGACTGCCAGTAGACGAACGCGACCATCACGGTCGCGCCGACGGCGATCGAAGCCCAGATCCAGGGTGCCCACTGGTTGGCTTGGCCTTCCTGCAGCGCGAACACGATGAGGAACAGCCCGATCCCGGAGAGCAGCACACCGGGGATGTCGAAGTGGTGGGTCTGGGTCGGCAGCGCGGGCACCAGCCACACCGCGAGCACCAGCCCCAGAACACCGATCGGCACGTTGACGATGAAGATCCACGGCCAGCCGAAACCGTCCACCAGCACGCCGCCGGCGAGAGGGCCGACCAGTGTGGCCACCCCGGCGGTGGCACCCCAGACGCTCATCGCCACCCCTCGGCGGTGGGCGGGGAAGGTGCGGGTGATCACGGTCAGCGTCTGCGGCGTCAGCAGCGCCGCACCGATGCCCTGCAGCACCCGGGCGGCCACGAGCATGCCGATGGTGTCGGACAGACCGCACCACAACGACGCGACCGTGAAGATCGCCAGACCGGCCAGGTAGATGTTCTTGGGACCGAACCGGTCGCCGAGGCGGCCGGCCACCAGCAGCGGGAC
Source organism: Mycobacterium sp. pV006 (assembly GCF_041287115.1). Taxonomy (NCBI): domain Bacteria; kingdom Bacillati; phylum Actinomycetota; class Actinomycetes; order Mycobacteriales; family Mycobacteriaceae; genus Mycobacterium; species Mycobacterium sp. pV006. Next base: position 122,557 of record NZ_JBGGKT010000011.1, read on the forward strand.
GGCGTAGGCCAGCAGGTAGGCGCTGGTCACCCAGATCACCGCGTCGTAGCCGACATTCAGGCTGGCCATGATCGCCGGGTTCGCCACGGCCACGATGGTCGCGTCGACCAGGATCATGAAGAACCCCACCAGCAGTGCCCACAGGGCCGGCCAGGGACTGGCCGTCTGCGCACGGGTGAACAGGGATCGCGGCATCACAAACTCGACTGGTGGGGGTTCGTCAGGGGTGGGGGCGACCGGAACGGTCGCGCCCGACGGTACGGGCGCACCGCACCGCCGACAAGTCCGCGGGGAACGTGTCGGAGCTCAGCCTTGCAGGACATCCGCGGGTGCCGGTGCGGCCTCCCGAGGTCCGGTGACTTTGTGCGACCCGGTCACCACGAGCGCCACCAGCGCCAGCACGACGCCGGACGCCATCACGATCGCCATGGCCAGTTCGTCGTTGCCGAGGATGCCCACCAGGGGCGCGACCGCGGCGCCGCCGGCGAACTGCACGGCACCCAGCAGAGCAGCGGCGGTGCCTGCGGCGTCGGGATGACGGGTCAGCGCCACCGCCGGTGCGTTCGGGATCACCAGGCCCATCGCGCCGAGGATCGCCCAGACCGGCACCACGAACCCGACCACGCCGCCCACCCCGGTGACCGCCAAACCGACGAAGATCAGCCCGGAAACCGCGGCACCGACCAGCGCCCACACCATGATCTGCTGCGGTGCGAAACGCCGCAGCAGCACCACATTGCACTGGGTGGTGCCGATCAGCGCGATGGCGCCGGCCCCGAACACCAGCGCGAACGCGGTCTGCCCGAGCCCGAAGCGGCCCTGCAGGACGAACGAGGCCCCAGCGATGTAGGCGAACAACCCCGACATGCCCAGTGCGGCGACGAGCACGAGGATGACGAACCGCACATCACGCAGCAACTCCAGGTAGGTGCGCGCGATGCTGCCCACCCGCGCCGAGCGGCGGTGGTCCGGCGGCAGGGTCTCCGGCAGCGCCAGCGCCGCCATCACCAGCAGCGCCCCGGCCACCACGACCAGCGCGGCGAACACCCAGTGCCAGGATCCGTGCAGCAGCACCGCCGCCCCCAGCGAGGGCGCCAGGACGGGCGCCACGCCGAGCACGAGCATCAAACGTGACATCACGGTGGCGGCCACCGAATCGGTGTACAGGTCACCCACGACGGCGATGGCGACCACCATCCCGGCGGCGGCACCCATGCCCTGCAGTCCACGCGCGATCCCGAGCATCGTGATGTCGGTGGCGAACATGCACAACAGGGACGCCAGCATGTGCAGGACGATCCCCGCGATCAACGGCTTGCGCCGGCCCAGCGCGTCCGACAGCGGACCGATCACGAGTTGACCGAGCGCCAACCCGGCCAGGGTGCCCGTCAACGTCAACTGCACGACCGACGACGACACCGACAGTTCCTCGGCGATCTTGGGCAACGCGGGCAGGTACATGTCGATGGTCAGCGGACCCAGCGCCACCAACAGACCGAGCACCACGATCATCCGAGTGCGTCCCGGCTGCCTCACGTTCACGTCAGGGGATACTGCCATGAGATTGATTAGCGTCGCTTTCCAATAATTTCTTCCCGATTCCGCCGATCGTGACGCGATCGGTCCGCGCACGGCGCCTTGACCGGCACGACTGCCGCAACGACTAGCCTGGTGTGCGCGGTAGACACAGGAGGGGGCGACGATGAGAGCCCGGTCACGTACCAAAGGCGAGTCACCGGCGATTCCCGACGAGGACCCCGGCGCCGTCGCCAAGGCCCTGTCGCGCGTCATCGAAGGCGGGACGCGGGTGCAGGGACCGGCGGTCAAGAACTACGTCGGCCGCTTGCGGGCCGACCAGCCCGACGCCTCACCCGCCGACATCGTCGCCGCGCTCGACCGGCGATACCTCGCCGCGGTCCTGGCCAGCGGTGCGGCGGTCGGGTCGGCGGCGGCGTTCCCCGGGATCGGCACCCTGGTGGCGATGTCGGCGGTGGCCGGCGAGACCGTCGTCTTCCTGGAGGCCACCGCGCTGTACGTCCTGGCGTTGGCCGAAGTCCACGGCATCCCGATCGACGAGCGGGAACGTCGACGGGCACTGGTATTGGCCGTCCTGGTCGGCGAGGACAGCAAGCGCGCAGTCGGCGACCTGCTCGGGCGACGACGGGTCAGCGGCGGCTGGCTCTCCGATGGTGCGGCGTCGTTGCCGCTGCCGGCGCTGTCGCAGCTGAACACCCGACTGGTGCGGTACTTCGTCAAGCGCTACACCCTCAAACGCGGGGCGATCGCATTCGGCAAGTTGATGCCGGTCGGTGTGGGTGCGGTCGTCGGTGGTGTCGGAAACCGCTTGATGGGCAAGAGGATCGTCGCCAACGCCCACGCGGCGTTCGGGCCGCCGCCGGCGCGGTGGCCGTCGACGTTGCACCTCGTGCCCGCGCAACGTCCGTGACCGGGTTCGTCCGGCCGTCGCCGTTGCATGCTCCGGCAACTGACGGAAGCGCTAGCCTTTATACGGCGGACAAGCGGGGTACCCGCACGCAAGGTCGAAAATGAGCACACAGGGTCGAGATTGAGGTGGCCGGCTGCCACGGGGCGGCGTCGGCCGGAAGCGAAGAATCGAGGCGAACAGCAGCCGTGAACTCCCCTTCACCATTCGGTCAGAACGAGTGGTTGGTCGAAGAGATGTACCGCAAGTTCCGCGAGGATCCCTCGTCGGTGGATTCGAGTTGGCACGAGTTCCTCGTCGACTACAACCCGGAGCCGACCGCCGAGGCCGCCTCCAGCGGTAACGGCCGAGCCTCCTCGGCGCCGATCTCGCCCCCGGAACCGGCGCCCGCACCGCCGCCGAAGAGTTCCGCCGCCAACGGCACCGCAGAACGCAAGGCCAAGCCGGCCGAAAAGCCGGCAGACAAGCCCGCCTCGGACGACAAGACCGCCGAGAAGGCGCCGCCGAAGTCGGCGGAGAAATCCAAGGCCGCCCCCAAGCCGCAGAAGTCTGAGCAGAAGACCGAGAAGAAGCCGGCACCGCAGAAGAGCGCCGACAAGGATTCCTCGCCGAAGGAAGACGAGAAGACCGTGCTGCGCGGCGCGGCCGCGGCCGTGGTCAAGAACATGAACGCCTCGCGCGAGGTGCCGACCGCCACCAGCGTGCGCGCGATCCCTGCCAAGGCGATGGTCGACAACCGCATCGTCATCAACAACCATCTCAAACGCACCCGCGGCGGCAAGATCTCGTTCACCCATCTGCTGGGTTACGCGATCGTGCAGGCGGTCAAGAAGTTCCCCAACATGAACCGCCACTACGCCGAGGTCGACGGCAAGCCGGTGGCGGTGACCCCGGCGCACACGAATCTTGGCCTGGCCATCGACCTGCAGGGCAAGGACGGCAAACGGACCCTGGTGGTCGCGGCGATCAAGAACTGCGAGACCATGCGGTTCGGCCAGTTCATCGCGGCCTACGAGGACATCGTGCGGCGCGCACGCGACGGCAAACTGACCGCCGAAGACTTTGCGGGCGTGACCATTTCGTTGACCAACCCGGGCACCATCGGCACCGTGCACTCGGTGCCGCGGTTGATGCAGGGGCAGGGCACGATCGTCGGCGCCGGCGCAATGGAATATCCGGCGGAGTTCCAGGGCGCCAGCGAGGAGCGCATCGCCGAACTCGGTGTCGGCAAGCTGATGACGCTGACGTCGACCTACGACCACCGCATCATCCAGGGTGCGGAGTCTGGCGACTTCCTGCGCACCATCCACGAGTTGCTGCTCGACGACGAGTTCTACGACGAGATCTTCCGTGAGCTCGGCATCCCCTACGAGCCGGTGCGCTGGCGCATCGACAACCCGGACTCGATCGAGGACAAGAACGCCCGCGTCATCGAGCTGATCGCGGCCTACCGCAACCGCGGCCACCTGATGGCCGACATCGACCCGTTGCGGCTGGACAACACGCGCTTCCGCAGCCACCCCGACCTCGACGTCAACACCCACGGCCTGACGTTGTGGGACCTCGATCGCGAGTTCAAGGTCAACGGCTTCGGCGGGCAGACCAACAAGAAGCTGCGCGATATTCTCGGCCTGCTGCGCGACGCCTACTGTCGCCACATCGGTGTCGAGTACACCCACATCCTCGAGCCCGAACAGCAGCAGTGGCTGCAGGAACGCGTCGAGATCAAGCACGAGAAGCCGACGGTCGCCGAGCAGAAGTACATCCTGAGCAAGCTCAACGCCGCCGAAGCGTTCGAGACGTTCCTGCAGACGAAATACGTTGGCCAGAAACGATTCTCACTGGAGGGCGCGGAGACCGTCATCCCGATGATGGACGCCGCCATCGACCAGTGCGCCGAGCACGGCCTCGACGAGGTGGTCATCGCGATGCCGCACCGCGGCCGGCTCAACGTCCTGGCCAACATCGTCGGCAAGCCGTACAGCCAGATCTTCACCGAGTTCGAGGGCAACCTGAACCCGTCACAGGCTCACGGCTCCGGTGACGTGAAGTACCACCTCGGCGCCAACGGCACCTACATCCAGATGTTCGGCGACAACGACATCGCGGTGTCGCTGGTGGCCAACCCCAGCCACCTCGAAGCCGTCGACCCGGTGCTCGAAGGCATCGTCCGCGCCAAGCAAGACCTGCTCCACGTCGGCGAAGAGGCCGACGGATCCAAGCAGTTCACAGTCGTGCCGATGATGCTGCACGGTGACGCCGCCTTCGCGGGTCAGGGCGTGGTGGCCGAGACGCTGAACCTGGCGCTGCTGGACGGATACCGCACGGGCGGCACCATCCACATCATCGTCAACAACCAGATCGGCTTCACCACCTCGCCGAGCGATTCGCGCTCCAGCGAGTACTGCACCGACGTCGCGAAGATGATCGGCGCGCCGATCTTCCACGTCAACGGCGACGATCCCGAAGCCTGCGTGTGGGTGGCCAAGCTCGCCGTCGACTTCCGGCAGAAGTTCAAGAAGGACGTCGTCATCGACATGTTGTGCTACCGCCGCCGCGGCCACAACGAGGGCGACGACCCCTCGATGACGCAGCCGACCATGTACGACGTCATCGACACCAAACGCGGGGTCCGCAAGTCCTACACCGAGGCGCTGATCGGTCGCGGCGACATCTCGATGAAGGAAGCCGAAGACGCGCTGCGCGACTACCAGGGCCAGCTGGAACGGGTCTTCAACGAAGTCCGGGAGCTGGAGAAACACGCGGTCGGACCGAGCCACTCGGTGGAGTCCGACCAGATGGTGCCCGCCGGGATGAAGACCGCGGTGGAGAAGGCTCTGCTGCAGCGGATCGGCGACGCGCACCTGTCCTACCCCGAGGACTTCAGCGTCCATCCCCGGGTCAAACCGGTGCTCGAGAAGCGCCGCGAGATGGCCTACGAGGGCAAGGTCGACTGGGCGTTCGCCGAGCTGCTCGCCCTCGGGTCATTCCTCGCCGAGGGCCGCGCGATCCGGCTGACCGGCCAGGACACCCGTCGCGGCACGTTCACCCAGCGTCACTCGGTGATCATCGACCGCAAGACCGGCGCGGAGTTCACACCGCTGCAGCTGCTGACCACCGACGCCGACGGCAACCCGACCGGCGGCAAGTTCATGGTCTACGACTCGGCGCTCTCGGAGTTCGCCGCGGTCGGGTTCGAGTACGGCTACTCGGTGGGCAACCCCGACGCGCTGGTGCTGTGGGAGGCGCAGTTCGGCGACTTCGTCAACGGCGCGCAGTCGATCATCGACGAGTTCATCAGCTCCGGTGAGGCCAAGTGGGGCCAGCTCTCCGACGTGGTGCTGCTGCTGCCGCACGGCCACGAGGGGCAGGGCCCCGACCACACCTCGGGACGTATCGAGCGGTTCCTGCAGCTGTGGGCCGAGGGCTCGATGACCATCGCGGTGCCGTCCACCCCGGCGAACTACTTCCATCTGCTGCGCCGGCACGGCCTCGACGGGATCCACCGGCCGTTGATCGTGTTCACCCCGAAGTCGATGCTGCGCAACAAGGCCGCGGTCAGCGATCTGAAGGAGTTCACCGAGGCCAAGTTCCGCTCGGTGCTCGAGGAACCCACCTACTCCGACGGCACCGGCGACCGGTCCAAGGTCACCAAGCTTCTGCTGACCAGCGGCAAGCTGTACTACGAGCTGGCGGCGCGGAAGAAGAAGGACGAACGCGACGACGTGGCGATCGTGCGGCTCGAGCAACTGGCGCCGCTCCCGCGGCGGCGGCTGGCCGAGACCGTCGATCGCTACCCGAACGCCAAGGAGCGGTTCTGGGTGCAGGAGGAGCCGGCGAACCAGGGTGCCTGGCCCACGCTGGGCCTGACGCTGCCGGAGGTGCTGCCCGACCACTTCGGCGGCATCAAGCGGATCTCACGGCGCGCGATGTCGGCGCCGTCGTCCGGATCGTCGAAGGTGCACGCCGTCGAACAGCAGGAGATCATCGACGAGGCGTTCGCCTGACCGTGGCGGCCGCACCGGCGGCGTGGCGGTCAGCCGAAGAACGAGAACGGTCGCCCGTCGGTCAGTGCGGTCACCGCACGCGGACAGAAGATCTGGATGGCCAGCCCGGTGAAGACCGTGGCCACCCCGACCGGACGTCCGAGCGCGTCGGCCACCTCGGCGGCGACGTTGGCCGCGTTCTGACCGGGTTCGACGAGCAGCGGGCACACCGATTGACCCAGCCGCACCGCGGTCGCATCGTCGACGATGTCGATGCCGGAATTGCGCAGCGCGGCCAGGAACACGTCCGCACCGGTGTCGGCCTGCGCCGAGGGCGCGGCGACGAGGGCACCCGCGACACCCACCGACGCCACCAACGAAGCCAAGGACTTCACCATCATGTCTGGTGTGTCGTCGCGCGCGGGCCGTCTATTACGCCGACCCGGCCGCACCGCCCCTGATGTACACGGGACCGCGAGTACCGATTAACCTCGACACGAGTCGACCTCGACAAGGAGTGGATATGCAAGGCTTCGCCGGGAAGGTGGCCGTCGTGACCGGGGCCGGGTCAGGCATCGGTGCGGCACTGGCCGTCGAACTGGGCCGCTCGGGCGCCCATGTGGCGATCAGCGACATCGACACCGAAGGCCTCGCCGTCACCGAGGAGAAGCTCAAGTCCATCGGAGCCCAGGTCAAGGCCGACCGCCTGAATGTGACCGAGCGCGAAGCCTTCGAGGCCTACGCCGAGGATGTCGCCGCGCACTTCGGCAAGGTCAACCAGATCTACAACAACGCCGGGATCGCTTTCGTCGGTGACGTCGACGTCACCCCGTTCAAGGACATCGAACGCGTCATCGACGTCGACTTCTGGGGCGTGGTCAACGGCACCAAGGCCTTCCTGCCGCATCTGATCGCCTCCGGCGACGGTCACGTGGTCAACGTGTCCAGCCTGTTCGGCATCTTCTCGGTGCCGGGTCAGGCGGCGTACAACTCCGCGAAGTTCGCGGTACGCGGCTTCACCGAGTCGCTGTACCAGGAGATGTCCATCGCCGGACATCCGGTGGCGGTCACCAGCGTGCACCCCGGCGGGATCAAGACCGCGATCATGCGCAACTCGACCGCAGCCGAGGGCGTCGACCGGGAGAACCTGACCACCTTCTTCGACAAGCGGTTGACGATGACGACGCCGGAGAATGCCGCCAAGGAGATCCTCGACGCGGTGCGCAAGAAGAAGGCCCGCGTGCTCGTCGGGCCCGATGCGAAGGTGCTCGACTTCCTCGTCCGGCTGACCGGGGCGCGCTACCAGACGCTGTTCTCCACCGCGATCTCGCGGTTCCTGCCCGCGGTGCACTGACACCCCACCAGCACGAACGAGTTGAACCAGGAGTGAACATGGAAGGCTTCGCCGGAAAAGTGGCGGTCGTGACCGGCGCCGGTTCGGGCATCGGCCGGGCACTGGCGCTCGCGTTGGGACGGTCGGGCGCCAAGCTGGCGATCTGCGACGTCGACACCGAAGGTCTGGCCGAGACCGCCAGGCAGCTCGAAGCCCTTGGCGCAGAGGTGAAGTCGGATCGGCTGGACGTGACCGAGCGCGCGGCGTTCGAGGCCTACGCCGACGACGTCGTCAAACACTTCGGCAAGGTCAACCAGATCTACAACAACGCCGGCATCGCCTACACCGGCGACATCGAGGTGACCCACTTCAAGGATCTGGAGCGGGTCTTCGACGTCGACTACTGGGGCGTGGTCAACGGCAGCAAGATCTTCCTCCCCCACCTGATCGCCTCCGGCGACGGCCACATCGTCAACATCTCCAGCGTGTTCGGCCTGCTGGGCATGCCCGGTCAGGCGCCGTACTGCGCGGCGAAGTTCGCCGTCCGCGGGTTCACCGAGGCGCTGAGCCAGGAGATGGCGCTGGCCGGTCACCCCGTGAAGGTCACCTGCGTGCACCCCGGCGGCATCAAGACCGGGATCGCCCGCAACATGACCGCCGCCGACGGACTCGACCCCAAAGAACTGGCGCACGAATTCGACACCCAGATGGCCCGGACCACACCGGAGGAGGCTGCGCGGGTGATCCTCGACGGCGTGCGCCGCCGCAAGCGGCGGGTGCTGATCGGTAACGACGCCCGCGCGTTCGAAGCCGTCACACGGATCACCGGATCCGGCATCCAGCGCATCCTGCCGAAGATCCTTGCCCGCGCCAACCACAAACCGCGGCGTTGACCTAGCGGCCCACCCCGAGGGGGTGGGACTGCAACCACTCGTCGGCCACCAGACCGGGCTCTGTCCCCTCCGCGACCTGCCGGCGCATGTCGGCCAGCGAACCGGTGTCCAACACACCGGCGATCTCGTTGAGCGCCAACACCTGTGACTCGCTGAGCTCGTTGCGGCGGTACAGCGGCACGATGTTCTCTGCCCGGATCAACGACTGCTCGTCGGTGAGTATCACCGCCTCCGACGGCACGTCCGGCGCCGCCGACGTGGTCCACGCTGCCTGCACCTGCGACGACTGCAGCGCGGCGAACATGGCGTCGGTGTCCGGGAACCGCTGCACCGACACGCGACAACTGCCCACTCGTTCCGGCGTACGACCTCCCTCGACCGCACCGACGGTCGTCTCGTCGCAGCGCCGCAGAAAGGCGGTGACGTCGCGCGCACCCCATGCCTGTTCGGTCTGTTCGGTGACCGCGAGGGTCGGCTTGTCGTCCGCCGAAACCGTGTAATCGCCCGCGGCGATGCCTTCGGGCAGGACCGAGAGCAGCTTGCGGTACACCAGGGTGTCGGAGCGCGCCGCGGCGGTCGGATCGAAACGCATCAGCAGCTGCCCGGTGAACCCGGGCACCACCGTCGCTTCACCGGCATCCAACTGACGCAGGGGGTCGGCGGCGGCGACGACGTGGGCGGGGTTGCCGTAGTAGCGCAACGCGGCTACGTACAGGGAGGCGATGAGCTGGGCTTGCGCATCCTCGGTCGCAGCGACCGCGATCGGCGGGGGCGGGGAATGACCGCCACATCCGGCGAGCGCCGCCACCGTCCCGAGCGCGGCGATCCATCGCCGCGCCCGCCGCCACATCGTGGTGCGGGTCAGTCGACCGCGTCCTCGACTGCTGCGGCCACCGCTGCCGCCACCGCAGGTCCGACACGCTGATCCAGCGCACTCGGGACGATGTGGTCGACGGCGAGATCGTCGCCGACCACCGAGAAAATTGCTTCCGCCGCAGCGACTTTCATTCGCTCAGTGATGCGGCGGGCATGGGCGTCCAGCGCGCCACGGAACACCCCCGGGAATGCCAGCACGTTGTTGATTTGGTTGGGGAAGTCGCTGCGACCGGTGGCGACCACCGCCGCGTGCCGGCGCGCCGCGTCGGGGTGGATCTCCGGGTCGGGGTTCGACAGGGCGAAGACGATGCCGTTCGGGGCCATCGTCGCGATCAGTTCCTCGGGCACCAAGCCCGCGGACAGACCGAGGAACATGTCGGCGCCGTCGAGGGCTTCTGCGACGCCACCGGTGCGGTTGGCCGGGTTGGTGCGCTGTGCCAGTTCGGCTTTGAACGAGTTCAGATCCTCGCGCCCGGTGTGGATGATGCCTTTGGAATCGAGCACCGTGATGTCGGTGATGCCCTTGGCGAGCAGGATGTTCGTGCACGCCACGCCGGCGGCGCCGGCGCCGGAGACCACCACGCGCAGAGCGCTCATGTCGCGGTCGAGCACCTTGCACGCGCCCATCAGCGCGGCCAGCACCACGATCGCGGTGCCGTGCTGATCGTCGTGCATGACCGGGCAGTCCAGCGCCTCGATGACGCGGCGTTCGATCTCGAAGCAGCGGGGCGCCGAGATGTCCTCGAGGTTGACCGCGCCGAACGTCGGCCGCAACCGGATCAGTGTCTCGACGATCTCGTCGGGGTCCTTGGTGTCGAGCACGATCGGGATCGAGTCCAGACCTGCGAACGCCTTGAACAGCGCGCTCTTACCCTCCATCACCGGAAGCGAGGCCGCCGCACCGATGTCGCCCAGACCGAGGACGGCGCTGCCGTCGCTGACCACGGCGACCAACCGGTGGGCCCACGTGTACTTTGCCGCGAGCGTGCGATCGGACGCGATGGCGCGGCTGACCTGCGCGACACCAGGGGTGTAGGCGATCGACAGCGCCCGCTGGGTGTCCAGCGGGGACGTCAACTCGACCGAGAGTTTGCCGCCCTCATGGAAGTCGAAGATCTCGTTGTCTTCGACGACGACCTGCGGAGTACGCGTCGTCGAGGAGGGCTCGGGCATGGACACAGCCGCTTCTTCCACCACGGGCGTCAGGGTAGTCCACCCCGAAACCTCACTTCGTCCGGTTCCCCGGCGGTGAGGCCGATCGGCACCGACGAGCGCGTAGCATCCGTAGCTGTCCGGCGAGAGGAAGAGCTGATGGCGTCGTTTCGCACGCGCTCGCGCAGTCGCCACCTCCCCGACGTGCCGATCGCCGACGCGATGGTCGACTGCGGCGTCTACCGCAACGGTGTGCGACTGCCGGGCTCTTTCACTCCCGACGATGCCCTGAACCGGGTTCGCGAGATCGAATCCGCAGGTGAGTCAGCGTTTGTCTGGATCGGCTTGCATGAACCCGACCACCAGCAGATGCAGTCGATCGGGGAGAAGTTCGCGCTGCACCGACTCGCGATCGAGGACGCGGTGCACGCCCACCAGCGTCCGAAGCTGGAGCGCTACGACGACACCTTGTTCCTGGTCCTCAAGACCGTCACCTACGTCGAGCACGAATCGATGGCCAAGGCGCGGGAGATCGTGGAGACCGGCGAGATCATGATCTTCGTCGGCCCCGATTTCGTCGTGACCGTCCGGCACGGCGAGCACAGCGGTCTGGCCGGTGTGCGCCGACGACTCGAGGCGGCACCGTCGACACTGGAGTTGGGTCCCTACGCCGTCATGCATGCGATCGCCGACAGTGTGGTGGACAGCTACCTCGACGTCACCGACCTCGTCGAGGGCGACATCGACGCGATGGAGGAGAACATCTTCTCGCCGCGCTCCCAGACCGACATCGAGAGCATCTATCTGCTCAAGCGGGAGGTCCTGGAATTGCGGCGCGCCGTCGGTCCGCTGGCGACCGACCTGGCCCGCGTCAACTCCGAGCACACCGACCTCATCCACGTCGAGATCCGGCGGTCCATGGGCGACGTGCTCGACCACACCATCAAGGCCGCAGACCGCATCGCCAGCTATGACGACCTGCTCAGTTCGCTGGTGCAGGCGGCACTGGGCAAGGTCGCCATGCAGCAGAGCCAGGACATGCGCAAGATCTCGGCGTGGGTGGCGATCGCCGCCGTGCCGACGGCTCTGGCGGCGATCTACGGCATGAACTTCGACCACATGCCCGAGCTGGAATGGTCCTGGGGGTATCCGGCCGTGCTCGCGTTGATGGCCGCGGTGTGCGTGCTGCTCTACCGGACATTCCGGCGCAACAGCTGGCTCTGACCCTCAGGTGGGATTGGCGGCCCGGCGGGCGGGATCGCGCACGTCCACCCCGTCCTGCCGCCACGCCTCCCGCATGGCCTCGGCTCCTTTGAGTCGCACCCACGCCGCCTCGGTCGCGGTGATCGGCACCGCGGCGAACACCACCACCGGAGACATCGGTTCCGGCAGCGCGATGTCGTCGATGTCGCTGCGCCCCAACAGGAAAGCGGTGAAGGGCGCACCCTGCCACAGCGGGGTCTCCAGATCGATCAGCGCGTCCGGTTCGAGCACCAGCCCCTCCACCGCCGGGGCCGCGGCGAGGATCGCGATGGACCGCGCCAACCCGACCGGCGAAGGCCCACGCAACGTCACGGTCACCTCTGCGCGCGGCCCGGTGACGGGATCGGCGACGAACTCTGCCGCATCGGCCATCGGGTGGCGGCTGCAGCCCAGCGAAACATAATGCGCCGCAACGTCTGAGGCGTCAGCGAACCGCAGGATCCCCATGCGTTCGGTGCCCAGGAACGTGACGGAGGCTTCGTCGGGTTCCGGACTGCCCGAACGGGCGAAATGCTCCAGCAGGTGGTCGCGGACCGTCGCGAGAATGTCGGCCACGACGTCAGATGTGCAGTCGCGCCAGCAGATCCCGGCCGCGCTCGGCGTTCTGCGGATCGCACAACACGTCGTAGCGCCCGGCGACCAACTGCAGCGTCGAGCTGAAATCCCTTGTCCCGCGCGCCATCGCATACGGGATCGCCGAGGTGATCAGACCGAAGAAGACACCCGCGATCAGACCGGTGACCAAGGCGCTCCACGGGTTGGGGCTGAAGAACCCGAGGATCAGACCGATGAAAAGGCCCAGCCACGCGCCGGTGAGCACACCACCACCGAGCACCTTCGGCCAGGTCAGACGCCCGGTCACGCGTTCGACCTGCATCAGGTCGACGCCGACGATGGTGACCTGCTGCACGGGGAATTCCTGATCGGACAGGTAGTCCACGGCGCGTTGCGCTTCGGCATAGGTCGGATACGAACCGATCGGCCACCCCTTCGGGGGCGTCGGCAGGCGCGGCTGCCGGCCCTGCCCGGACACCGGGACACCGGGTGTTGCGCCGGGGCTCTGCCCTGGCTGGAACGGGCTGGTCATCGCGGTCACTCCTTCACGAACACGTTGTGTGTCAACGGCGTCATCCGGGTCAACGAGTCGGGCGCCGATATTGTGCCCGACGTCGCGCTCACCTCGTCATCTCGGTCGGCCTCGGTTCCTACGATAGGTTGGCCACCATGACAAGTTCGGACGACGACGCACGCCGAAACGACCCCGACGAGTCCTCCGCGAGCGGGTCCGAACCGTCGCCGTCCGGCTACGAAGCTCCGTCCATCGAGCAGTCCGGGCTCTACCCACCGCCGCCGGCCTACCCCCCGCCGCCCGCCTACGGCGCACCGCCGGCCGACGGCGGATTCGCCACGCCCGGCTATCCCCCGCCGCCGGGTTACGGACCGCCCCCCGGTGACTACCCGACCCCGGCGTACCCGCCGCCTGCCTATCCGCCGCCGTATCCCGACGCCGGCGCCTACCCGCCGCCCTACGGCGGTGCACCCGGCGGCTATCCCCCGGGATATCCGGGTCCGGACTGGGGATACCCGCCGGCCGGCTACCCACCGCCACCGCAGGGCACCAACACGATGGCGATCGCCTCGCTGGTCGCCTCGATCATCGGCATCTGCTGTGGACTCGGCTCGGTCGTGGGCATCGTGCTCGGCGTCATCGCGCTCAACCAGGTCAAGGAGACACGGCAGTCCGGCCACGGTCTCGCCGTCGCCGGCATCGCCGTCGGCGTCGTGACCCTGGTGATCTCGGTGGTCTGGACACTGCTGGTGATGGCCGCCGGCAGCAGCTGACGACTAGGCCGGCGGCACGAAGCGCTCGCCGGTGCGCTGCATCCCGGCGGCACGGCCCTTCCCGGCGATCACCAGCGCCATCTTGCGGCTGGCCTCGTCGATCATCTCGTCGCCCAGCATCGCCGCCCCACGGGCACCACCGGCGTGCGAGGTGTGCCATTCGTAGGCCTCGAGGATCAACTCGGCCCGGTCGTAGGCCTCCTGTCGGGGGCTGAAGATCTCATTGCCCGCGGCGATCTGGTCCGGATGCAGCACCCATTTGCCGTCGTAGCCGAGCGCGGCAGATCGTCCTGCCACCCGACGGAAACCGTCGACGTCGCGCACCTTCACATAGGGCCCGTCGATCGCGGCGATGCCGTTGGCGCGGGCGGCGATCAGGATCCGCATGAGCACGTGGTGATACGCGTCGCCGAGGTCGTAACCTTCGGGCTGCTCGCCGACCTCCAGCGTGCGCATGTTGAGACTGGCCGCCAGGTCACCGGGGCCGAGCACCAGTGCCTGCACCCGCGGCGCCGCGGCGATCGCGTCGATGTGGGTCAGTCCCTTGGCGTCCTCGATTTGGGCCTCGATACCGATCTGCCCGATCGGCAAACCGTGCGTGGCCTCCAGCTGACTCAACAACAGATGCAGGGCGTGCACGTGAGAGGCGTCGGTGACCTTCGGCAGCAGCACCACGTCCAGGTGCGCCCCGGCCCGGCCCACCACCTCGATCACATCGGCGTGTGTCCACGGGGTGGTCCAGTCGTTGACACGCACCCCACGCAACTGGCCGGCCCACCCGGGCTCACCCAGCGCGTCGGCAACCTGAACGCGCGCTTGATCTTTCGCGTCTGCCGCCACTGCGTCCTCGAGGTCGAGGAACACCTCGTCGGCGGCCAGGGTCTTGGCCTTCTGGATCATCTTGACGCTGCTCCCCGGCACGGACAGGCACGTCCGGCGGGGTCGATACCGGTTATCCACGACCACACTCTTTACCCTTGACAACCATGGCGTCGGTCAACAGGGTCTATGCAGCCCGGCTCGCGGGCCTGGTCGTGCTGGGCCCCGACGGTGAGTCCATCGGCCGCGTGCGTGACGTGGTGATCGGGATCAGCGTCGTCCGGCAGCAACCCCGGGTGCTCGGCCTGGTGATCGAATTGCTGAACCGCAGAAGGATTTTCGTGCCGATTCTGCGGGTGACGGCGATCGAACCGGGCGCGGTGACGCTGTCCACGGGCAACGTCTCGCTGCGCCGCTTCTCGCAGCGCCCCGGCGAGGTGCTGGTCCTCGGCCAGGTACTCGAGACCCGGGTGCGCGTCGACGACCCCGACCTCGAACACCTGGCCGGGATCGAAGTCGTCGTCGTCGACCTCGCGATCGAGCAGACCCGAACACGGGACTGGATGGTGACCAAGGTCGCGGTCCGCCAGCAGCGGCGGCTCGGCCGCCGCAGCAACGTCTACACCGTGGACTGGAACCACGTTCACGGGCTCACCCCGTCAGGTCTGGCGATGCCCGACCAGGGCGTCGCGCAGCTGCTCGAGCAGTTCGAGGGACAGCGGCCCATCGAGGTGGCCGACGCGATCCGCGAACTGCCCGCCAAACGCCGCTACGAGGTGGTCAACGCGCTCGACGACGAGCGGCTGGCCGACGTGCTCCAGGAGTTGCCCGACGACGACGGCATCGCGGTGCTGCGGCAGCTGTCGACGCAGCGCGCCGCCGAGGTGCTCGAGGCGATGGACCCCGACGATGCGGCCGACCTGCTGGGCACACTCGCACCCGGCGACGCCGAGAAGTGGCTGCGCCGGATGGATCCCGAGGACTCCGAGGACGTGCGCCGCCTGTTGAGCCACTCCCCCAACACCGCCGGCGGTCTGATGACGTCGGAACCCGTGGTGCTGGCACCTGATGCCACCGTGGCCGAAGCGCTGGCCCGCGTGCGTGACCCCGACCTGAGCCCGGCGCTGGCGTCGTTGGTGTTCGTCGCCCGGCCACCGACGGCCACACCGACCGGCCGCTACCTCGGGTGCGTGCACCTGCAGCGGCTGCTGCGCGAACCCCCGGCCGAACTGGTCTCCGGCATCCTCGACACCGACCTGCCCAACCTGCGTCCCGAGGACTCGCTCGGCGCGCTGACCCGCTATTTCGCGGCCTACAACCTGGTGTGCGGACCGGTCGTCGACGAAGAGAACCATCTGCTCGGCGCCGTCTCGGTCGACGACGTGCTCGACCACCTGCTGCCTGACGACTGGCGGGAACGCGAAGCCGAACCGGTCATCCTGACGGGCGAGCACACCACGTGAGCGAACCGTCGGCACGACAGCGCCTCGACACGCCGCGGACCTCGAGGTCCCTGGCGCCTCGTTTCGACATCGAAGCGGTGGGGCGGTTCAGCGAGAACATCGCCCGCTTCCTCGGGACCGGCCGCTATCTGGCCATCCAGACCATCGTCGTGATCGTCTGGATCCTGCTGAACCTCGGCGCGTTCGCCTGGCAGTGGGATCCGTACCCGTTCATCCTGCTCAACCTCGCATTCTCCACCCAGGCGGCCTATGCCGCGCCGCTGATCCTGCTGGCCCAGAACCGTCAGGAGAACCGCGACCGCGTCTCGCTCGAGGAGGACCGGCGGCGCGCCCAGCAGACGAAGGCCGACACCGAGTACCTGGCCCGGGAATTGGCGGCCCTGCGGTTGGCGGTCGGCGAAGTGGCCACCCGCGACTACCTGCGTCGCGAACTCGACGAGATCCGCGATTTGATCGCCGAACTGCGCGGCGAGGACGGTTCGGGTGACCCGGACAGAGCCCGATCCGACCCCGGCGAGCGCAGACCGCGGAAATCGGGTTGAGACAGGTGCGGCGATTGTTGTTACGCAGTTGTAGCCGAATAGGTATGGTGACCTGGTTCACGAGCTACGACGGCTAGGACGGTTGAGTGCACATTAGGGCAGGATCGGCCCTCGGATCAGCGAGGAGTCGAGCTGGACGAGTAGTGCGGAAGCCGGCCTTCGGTGTCGCCGCTGTGCTCACGCCGCTGGTCCTGGCCGGCGCTGTCGGGGCGTCCGCACCGACCACTCTGGCGTCGCGTGACGCGGCCGTCGTGCCGCTGGCCGCGGTGGTGCCGCCGCCGAAAGACCCGTCGGGACCCGCGGTCGTCGCGGTCGCCAAGCCCCCGGCCCCGGTGCGCGTCGCCGCGTCGAACGCCTCGGCTCCCCCGCCTGCGGCGGTGGTCAACGCCCCCGGAACCCTGCGCATCCCGTCGATGGCGTTGGCGGCCTACCGCAACGCCGAGGCGATGATGGCCTCGGCAGCGCCGAACTGCGGTGTGAGCTGGAACCTGCTGGCCGGCATCGGCCGGATCGAGTCGATGCACGCCTACGGTGGCGCCACCGATGCCCGCGGCACCGCGGTGCGTCCCATCTACGGCCCGGTGCTGGACGGTTCGCTGCCGGGCAACGAGATCATCGTGCAGAGCCGCACCGCCGACCGCGTGACCTACGCCCGGGCGATGGGTCCGATGCAGTTCCTGCCCGGCACGTGGTCGCGCTACGCGTCCGACGGTGACGGGGACGGCAAGGCCGACGTCCAGAACGTCTTCGACGCCTCGCTGGCCGCCGCCCGCTACCTGTGCAGTGGCGGAGTGAACCTGCGCAACCAGGCCGACGTCATCGGGGCCATCCTGCGCTACAACAACTCGATGGCCTACGCGCGCAACGTCCTGGCCTGGGCCGCGTCGTACGCCACCGGGGTGGTCCCGGTCGACCTGCCGCCGATCACCGGAAGCGTGCCCGAACTCGAGACGGCGACCATGATGGCCAGCCATCTGGACCGCCAGGAGGGCCTCGGGCCCGGCCTGCCCCGCAATGCCACCGGTCTGCCGGCCGACGATCCGCTGTCGCTGATCCCGCTGATGACGCGCACCGACGCGGCCAGCCAGATCAACACCAATGTGCCGGGCTTCGTGCCCGGGCAGTCCCTGGGTCCGCTGCCTGGACCGGCGTCCGAGCTCGCCGCCGCGCCGCCGGCTGTGGCGCCTCCGCCGCCGACCTGGGTGCCGCCGTGGATGCAGCCCGCGCAGCAGGAACCCGAGTGCGCGGTGTTCTGCATCAAGTCGACCCCCGTTCCGGCGGCCGGACCCGCGCCGGGTCTCGGCCCCGTGCCGGCCATCGCGCCGGTGCCCGGGGTTCCCGCCGGTCCGCCGGCTCCGGGTCCCGTGCCCCCTCCGGCAGCCGGCCCCGCGCCGGTTGCGCCCGCGGTCGGGGTGCCGCCCGTGCTCGGGCCCGCGCCCGGCCCGGTGGGCTGACGCCCGCATTCGGGGAGCTCCGCTGGTGAGGCCTAGACTCGCCAGTGATGTCTGCTACCGCGAACGACCTGGAATCGGCGGTCCGCGCCGCGCTGACCAAGGTGATCGACCCCGAACTGCGCCGTCCGATCACCGAGATCGGCATGGTCAAGAATGTGACCGTCGAGGCCGACGGGTCGGTACATGTCGAGATCTACCTGACCACCGCCGCGTGCCCGAAGAAGACCGAGATCAGCGATCAGGTCAGCCGGGCCGTCAGCGACGTGCCGGGAACCGGCTCGGTCAAGGTCTCCCTCGACGTGATGAACGACGAGCAGCGCGCCGAACTCCGTCGCCAGCTGCGCGGGGACTCGCGCGAACCCGTCATCCCGTTCGCCCAGCCCGGTTCGCTGACCCGCGTCTACGCCGTCGCCAGCGGTAAGGGCGGCGTCGGCAAGTCCAGTGTCACCGTCAACCTGGCCGCGGCGATGGCCGCGCGCGGCCTGACCGTCGGCGTGGTCGACGCCGACATCTACGGCCACTCCGTCCCCCGCATGATGGGCACCGAGGACCGGCCCGTCCAGGTCGACTCGATGATCGTGCCGCCGGTGGCCCACGACGTCCGGGTCATCTCGATCGCGATGTTCACCCAGGGCAACACCCCGGTGGTGTGGCGCGGCCCCATGCTGCACCGCGCCCTGCAGCAGTTCCTGGCCGACGTCTACTGGGGCGACCTCGACGTCCTGCTGCTCGATCTGCCGCCCGGCACCGGCGACATCGCGATCTCGGTGGCGCAACTGATCCCCACCGCGGAGATCCTGGTGGTGACCACCCCACAGATGGCCGCCGCCGAGGTCGCCGAACGGGCCGGCGCGATCGCGCTGCAGACCCGCCAACGCATCGCCGGCGTGGTCGAGAACATGGTCGACGGTCCGGTGCTGAAGATGTTCGGCGAGGGCGGCGGCCGCAAGGTCTCGGAGAACCTGTCCCGCGCGGTCGGCGCCGACGTGCCGCTGCTCGGGCAGGTGCCGCTGGACCCCGATCTGGTATCCGCCGGCGACGCCGGGGTGCCGCTGGTGCTCAGCGCGCCCGACTCCGCCGCCGGTGCCGAACTCCGCAAGATCGCCGACGCGCTGGCAGGACGCAAGCGCGGTCTGGCCGGTATGTCGCTGGGTCTGGACCCGGCGGGACGGTAGGTCTGCGGCGGGTCCTCTTACCGTCAGGCTGATCCAAAGGGTCGAGCCCTCGGGCGTCGGTACGTCTAATGGGCATGTCCCGCGCCGTTCCGGCCGCGGGAGCGCCCCAGATGCCCTGATCCCGGAGGTACCCGATGCCCAAATTCCTGCTGCGCGCTCTTGTCGCGTCCGCCGTCGTCGCGTCCGGGGTCGCGTGCTCGTCGGGGAACTCCGACGACGGTCTGACCCTGCGCATCGGCGCCACCTCGGTCACCGGGACACCGGCCGGCTCCCTGGGCTGGGGTGACCGTGAGGGCATCCTCGCCGAGAAGCTCAAGGCCGCCGGCGTGGAGAAGATCGAGTACTCGTTCTTCCAGTCCGGCAGCGACGCCGTCTCGGCGCTGATCGCGGGCGCCGTGGATGTTGCTGCGGTGGGCGACAATCCGGCGTTGACCGCGCGGGGACGCAACGCCGACGTGGAGCTGCTCGCGTTCGATCAGGTCAACCAGGACATCCAGATCATCGGCGCCAAAGGCGGTCCCACCGATCTGAAGGGACTGGTCGGCAAGACGATCACCGCGCCGCAGGGGACGATCCGGGACCGCACGGCCCGGCAGTTGATCGCCGCGGCGGGACTGACCGGTCAGATTGAGGTCCGCGACGTGCCGACCCCGGAGTCGATCGCGGGGCTGAACTCCGGTTCGATCGACGCCACGGTGGTCAGCGGTTCCAGCGCCGCTGAACTCGAGGAGCGCGGCTTCCCGATCCTGGACAGCTTGTCCCGGCACGGTTTCGGTGCGACCGGGCTGAACATCTCGTTGAAGTCCTTCACCGAGAAACACCCCGAGTTCCGCGCCGCGTGGCAGGACGCGGTGACCTCCGTCAACAAGGACATCGCCGAGAACTTCCCGGCGTTCCTGCAGTGGGTCGCCGAGACCGACGACACCAAACTCGCCCACGTCGAGAAGAGCTACAGCGTGCGGGAATTCAACACCGAACCGATCCCGGCGGTCGGCGTCGAGCAGCTTCAGGCGGCCTACGAGTTCCTGCTCGAAGACGGCCGGGTCGAGACGCCGTTCTCGGTCACCGAGTGGGCCGAGCAGTCGTCATGACCGCCGTCATCGCAGCTCCCTCGACGCCGCTGACGCGTCCCGACCTGATCGACCTCGCGGCCACCCGCCGGTCCCGCAACGCGCTGTGGGCGCGCGTGCCCCGGCCCGTGCGTCGGCTCACCGCACCGCTGTTGATCCTGGCGACGTGGTGGATCGGTTCGGCCACGGCGTTGCTCGACGCCGATCTGTTCCCACCTCCGACCCAGGTCGCCGCCACCGCGTGGCGGCTGCTGGTCGAGGGACAGCTGGTCACCCATGTCGGCACCTCGGCGGGGCGGGTGCTCACGGGCACCGTCCTGGGCATCGCGATCGGCGTGGTGCTCGCGGTGCTCGCCGGCCTCACCCGCACCGGTGAGGACCTGCTCGACTGGACCATGCAGATCCTCAAGGCCGTACCGAATTTCGCGCTCACCCCGCTCCTGATCATCTGGATGGGTATCGGTGAGGGACCGAAGATCGTCCTGATCACCACCGGCGTGGCGATCGCGATCTACATCAACACCTACTCCGGGATCCGCGGGGTCGACCGCCAGCTCGTCGAGATGGCGCAGACGGTCGAGGCCCGCCGTTCGACGCTGATCTCTCAGGTGATCCTGCCCGGCGCCATGCCCAACTTCCTGGTCGGGCTGCGGCTGGGCCTGTCCAGCGCCTGGCTGAGCCTGATCTTCGCCGAGATGATCAACACCACCGAAGGCATCGGCTATCTGATGTCGCGCGCGCAGACCAACCTGCAGTTCGACGTCTCGCTGTTGGTGATCGTCATCTACGCGGTGGCCGGGCTGTTGTCCTACGCGCTGGTGCGACTGCTGGAGCGGCTGCTGCTGTCGTGGCGCAACGGTTTCGAGGGTGTGGCATGACGTCGGTCAAGGCGGTCGGCATTCGCGGCCTCACCAAGTCGTTCGGCGACCAGACGGTGCTGCGCAGCCTCGACCTCGACATCGCCGACGGCGAGTTCGTCGCCATGCTGGGGCGGTCCGGCTCGGGCAAGAGCACCCTGCTGCGGGTGCTGGCCGGCCTCGACGAGCAGGTCGACGGTTCAGTGGTGGTGCCGCGTTCACGTGCGGTGGTGTTCCAGAGTCCGCGGCTGCTGCCCTGGCGCCGGGCGCTGGCGAACGTCATCTTCGCGTTGGCCGACGAGGGTGTCGACCGGGCCGGCCGCATCGCCCGGGGACGCGCCGCCCTGGCCGAGGTCGGTCTGAGCGACAAGGCCGACTCCTGGCCGCTGTCGCTGTCCGGTGGTGAGGCACAACGTGTTTCACTGGCCCGGGCGTTGGTGCGCGAACCGGATCTGATGCTGCTCGACGAACCTTTCGGTGCGCTCGATGCGCTCACCCGGATCAAGATGTACGGCCTGCTGCACGACCTGTGGTCGCGGCGTCGCATGGCGGTGCTGCACGTCACCCACGACGTCGACGAAGCCATCCTGCTCGCCGACCGGGTCGTCGTCCTCTCCGAGGGCCGGATCTCGCTGGAGCGCACCGTCGACCTGCCGTTCCCGCGATCGCGCTCCGATCACGGATTCGCCGAGCTGCGCCGCACCCTGCTGGCCGAACTGGGCGTGCGAGAGGAGGTGGGTCATGACCACACCGGATCTGCTCAGCCATGACGCCGACGTCCTGGTACTCGGGGGCGGACCCTCGGCGACCTGGGCGGCAATCTCGGCGGCCGAGAGCGGCAGCCGGGTCGTCCTGGCAGACAAGGGATACTGCGGTACCAGCGGCGCCACCGCCTCCGGCGGCACCAACCTGTGGTCGATCCCGCCGCACGGATCGGCCCGGAAACGCGCGGTCAGGGACGGCGAGCTCGCCGGTGGCCGGATCACCGACTACGAGTGGATGTTCCGTGTGCTGGAGACCTCGTGGGAACGGGTCGAGCAGCTCGCCGGATGGGGCTACCCGTTCGCCACCGGACCCGACGGCCGTCCGCTGCGCTCCAGCCTGCAGGGCCCGGAGTACATGCGGCGGATGCGGCGCAAGGCCCATCGCAGCGGCGTCCTGATCCTCGACCACCACCCGGCGTTGGAACTGCTCACCGACGCCGACGGCGTGGTGGCCGGCGCCGCGGGCATCGCCCGTCAGGACGGGGGCCGCCCGTGGCGCGTCACCGCCGGTGCGGTCGTCCTGGCCACCGGCGGCACCGCGTTCCTGTCCGGGTCCTTCGGCACCAACGTCAACACCGGTGACGGGCTGCTGTTCGGCGCCGAGGTGGGCGCCGATCTGTCGGGCATGGAGTTCGCGACCGCGTACGCGCTGGCACCGGAGTGGGGCCTGCACACCAAGGGCCGGATGTTGCAGTGGGGCAGCTTCTACGACGAGCACGGCGAACCGATCACCGCCCCGGGCAACAGAACCGGACGGCAGGCCGCACAGTGGGCGCTGACCCAGGGCATCCGGGTGTTCGCCCGCGTCGACCGGGTTCCCGACCAGGCGCGCGCCCTGATGCGGACCGCGCAACCGAACTACTTCCTGCCTCTGGACAAGGCGGGCATCGACCCCTTCACCACGGCCTACCCGATCCGCATGGTCCACGAGGGCACGGTACGCGGCACCGGCGGCCTGCGGATCGTCGACACCCGCTGCGCGACAACGGTTCCCGGGCTGTTCGCGGCCGGGGACGTGGCAACCCGGGAGTTGATCGCCGGCGCGGTCAGCGGCGGCGGCAGCCGCAACGCATCCTGGGCCATCACCTCGGGCACGCTGGCCGGGCGCGGCGCCTCCGAATTCGCCCGCAGCCTCGCCGGCCGGGCGCACCGGCGCGTGACCGTCGACGAGGCCCGGCTGGGTCTGCGCGACGCGGTCACCTCCGACGCCCCGCGGGTCGACGACGTCGTGCGGGCGGTGCAGTCACACATCCTGCCCCCACAACGCAGCTATCTGAAATCGGCTGCCCGCCTTCAGGAATCGGCAACAGCACTGGACACCGTGTGGCGTGATCTGGCCGGCGGGCTGGCGCCGGTGGCGCCTCGCGAGCGGTACAAGACGCGGCAGGCGGTCGCGCTGACCGCGGCGGCGCGGTGGAGCACCGCGGCGTCGTTGGCTCGCACCGAGACCCGCGGCATGCACCGCCGAGAAGACCGGCCACACCTCGACGAACGCATGACCCACCGCCTGCTCGTCGGCGGACTCGACACGGTGTGGACGGCACCGGATCCGGTGGCTCCGCGGCTCCTGCGCGACGAGATCGACGAAGTCAGCGCATGATCGAGATCGTCAGCGCGCAGGCCTGCATCGCGTGCGACCTGTGCATCAAGGTGTGCCCGACCGACGTCTTCGAGCGCGGCCCCGACGGGATCCCGGTGATCGCACGGCAGTCGGACTGCCAGACCTGCTTCATGTGCGAGACCTACTGCCCGGTCGACGCCCTCTACGTCGCACCGCTGGCCGGACCGGCCGGCCCGGAGAGCCCGCACACCGACGAGGCGGCCGTGGCCGCGGCCGGGCTGCTCGGCGGCTACCGCGAGATGGTCGGGTGGGGACGCGGACGCAAGCCGGGCTCCCGCCTCGACGCCAATGCGCTGCTGGCCACCTATCCGGCACTGCCGGAACCGACCCTGTCGGTGCCTCTCGAGGACGACGAGATCGCCGACGACACGTGGCGGCACACGGGGACCCGACCCGCCGGCGTCGTGACCTAGGTGGCGTCGGTGTCGAACGGCGCCGGCGCACCGGGCGCCGACGGTGGCGTCGGAGTCGGCGGGGCCGGAGTGGGTCCCGGACCGGACTGCGGTTTGGTGGGGGTATCGAAGCGGCCGGTCAGAAACGAGTCGTCGCCGTCGAGCAGATGCTTGGTCAACGCCGCGCGCGGCGTCATCCCTCGTAGCTTCTGCAGCTCGGAAAGCGGTTCACGCAGATCGTCGAACTCCGGCCCGAGATCCTGGCGCAACTGGTTGGTGGCGCCGGTGACGTAGTCGCGGGCCTGCCGCAGCGCGTTCGACGTCCAGCGGATGGCGCCGGGCAGACGCTCGGGCCCGAGGATCACCAGGCCGGCGATCACCAGGACCAGCATCTCGCCCCAGCCGACGTTGGCGAACATGACTAGGTGCTGTTGTCCGGGTTGGGCGTCACCATCAGCGTCACCCGTCGACCTTCCCGGACCACCTCGATGGGTGCCGGTTCGCCGATCTTCAACTTGCGGACGGCGACGACGAACTCGTCGGCGTCGGCGACCTCGCGGTCACCGACCTTGACGACGACGTCGTTTTCGAGGATGCCGGCCCGCTCGGCCGGACCACCCGCCGTGACGTTGGCGATCTGAGCGCCGCTGGCGACGTCGTTGCTGACCGACCGTGCCGTCAGACCGAGGGTCGGATGCGCGATCTTGCCGTTCTGGATCAGGGTCTCCACGACCTGCTTGACCTCGTTGACCGGGATCGCGAAGCCCAGCCCGCTGGCGCTGTCGGACAACGACTTGCCCGCGGTGTTGATACCGATGACCTCGGCGTTCATGTTGATCAGCGGACCGCCGGAGTTGCCGTGGTTGATCGAGGCATCGGTCTGCACGCCGTCGATCACGGTGTCGGTGTCGGTGCCGTCACCCGACAGCGGGATCGGCCGGTTCAGCGCGCTGATGATGCCGTGGGTGACGGTGCTGCGCAGACCCAGGGGCGCGCCGGCGGCGATGACTTCCTCACCGACGATGATCTTGTCCGAATCACCCATCCGGGCGACCGTGAGGTTGTCGACGTTGTCGACCTTGAGCACGGCGAGGTCGGTCTTGGGGTCACGGCCGACCAGGTTGGCCGGCACTTCCTTGCCGTCGTTGAACACCACGGCCATCTTGAACTTGCTCGGGTTGGTGGCGGCTTCGGAGATCACGTGGTTGTTGGTGACGACGTAGCCGCGGCCGTCGATGACCACCCCGGAGCCCTGCGCGCCCTCGGCGTCACTCTTGGCCTCGATGGTGACCACCGAGTCGGCCACCGCGGCGGCCACGCGGGCCAACTGCCCTTCCGGACGCTCGCCGGAATCGTTGGTCTCGAGCGTGATCTTGGACGTGGTGAACGCCTCGGTCACCTCGGCGGTCTTGCGGCCGACCCAACCGCCGGCGACCCCGAGGACCAGCGCGACGATGCCGAGGACCGCCAACGCGACATAGGACACCCGCCCGCCGAACAGCACGTCCCGCACACCGAGCTTGCCGACCGGGGCGCTGGCGACCACTGGGGGGCCCGGCGCGACCGCGGGCGACCCCAGAGCGACCGGCGCACCCGGGTTGCGCCAGGGATCGTCGAAGTCGTCGGCGTCGGCGTTCTTCTCGGCCTCGAGTGCGCCCGCGTCGGTCGGATGCCGTTGCAGCGACTCCCCGCCCGGGTAGGGCCGGCCGAACGCCTCGGCCAACACCGGATCGGGAGACTGGTTCGTGGGGGTGTACTCACCCTGGTCGCGGTGCTTCTCGGCACCGAGGAACGAGCCCTGCACACCCGGGGGCCGACCGAACGCGCGCTGGGACGCCGGATCCACCGGCGGGCGCGACACCGGGCGCGGTTCGAGACGTTCCCGACCGGTCTGGTCCAGATTGGTCACCCGTAAATCACCCTACTGTTCGGGCGTCAGCCAGCGCCGACGCGCGTCGATAAACGACCGCACCTACCCTACCGAGGCTTGCGGCGCTGACGCTGCACGCCGTCACCGAGCTGTGACCGGTCGGCCGGCTCCGGCTCGGGGGGGAGGTGATGCGGAATCTCGGACAACAGACCGAGCAGCGAACTCGGCATCGAGACCGGGCACGAGTCCCGCAGCGCTTCGCGGGTCTGGCTCTGGGCGTCGACCTCCATGGCACAGTCCGGGCACACCGACAGGTGCTGGGCGGCCCGCAGGTGCGCGGTCATCCGCAGTTCCCCGTCGACGTATGCCGCGATGGCCTCGACGGACAGGTGCTCGGTGGAGCCGAACTGCCGCGGCCCCACCGGCGCGTCGCTCTGCGAGGCAAACGGTGACGGTAGCCAGGAGAACGCGCGACGGAACGCATGGCCACGCTCGAACACCACCTGACTCCTTTCCGCTGGGCCCGTCGACGGACGTACTTCGAATGTAGCGCGACAGGCTCGAGTCGGCGCGGGGACGTCAGGCCGACCGGGCGGTCTCGATCTCGGGGTGGCGCGCCAGATAATCGCGCAGCGCCTGCCGGCCGCGGTGGATGCGGCTGCGCACCGTGCCCAGCTTGACGCCGAGCGTGGCGCCGATCTCCTCATAGGACAGTCCCTCGATGTCACACAGCACCACCGCGGCACGGAACTCCGGCGGCAGCGAATCCAGCGCGGCCTGCAGGTCCGGCGCCAGTCGCGAGTCGTGGTAGATCTGCTCGGGATTGGGCTCGTCGGCCGGTACACGCTCGTAGTCCTCGGGCAGCGCCTCCATGCGGATGCGCCCGCGACGCCGCACCATGTCCAGGAACAGGTTGGTCGTGATGCGGTGCAGCCAGCCTTCGAAGGTGCCGGGCTGGTAGTTCTGCACCGACCGGAACACCCGGATGAACGTCTCCTGGGTCAGGTCCTCGGCGTCGTGCTGATTCCCGGACAGGCGGTAGGCCAGCCGGTACACGCGGTCGGCATGCTGGCGGACCAACTCATCCCAGCTCGGCATCGTGGTCTTGTCGCCGGTGGCGTCGAAGACGGCCGTGCCGGTGAGTTCGTCGCTGGGCTCGACCCATTCACCGTCGGTGAACTGCTCGAGGTGCGCCATGGTCACGGGCGCAGCGATGGTGCCGGTCTGTGCGGAATGGGTGGTGATCGCTTGTTCCTCCACATCGGTCGGGACATCGGACGGCTCCGCTGCACGGCATGCGCCGGCGCGGTCGGACCGCATGACTTCGACAACATCCACCTGCGCATCGTTGTTCCCGGGAGCCGGGGACGCTGGCGTCGGGCGGTCGGTCATGGAATCACCGTCTCCTGTCGTGGTGTGCCAGGCATATGAGCTAACTGAACTTTTCCTGAGAACACCGCCTACCCCGTTCTCGACCAGCGGAAACAGTGGTGATTCTGGCCACCGGGACCGGGCGTGTCGCAGTAGCTCGGGTTCGCGGCTGCCTCTACGCTGCGGGCATGTCCAGCACCGATCAGCCGCCGGGTCCGCGACCGTCGCCGGCCGAGGCCATCGTCGCCCACGCGGAGCACTCGATTTCCGAGGATGCGATCGTCGCGGCGGCCCGCGAACGCGCTGTCGACATCGGCGCGGGCGCGGTGACCCCGGCCGTGGGCGCGTTGCTCTGCGTGCTGGCGAAGTTGACCGGTGCGCGCGCGGTGGTCGAGGTGGGCACCGGCGCCGGTGTCAGCGGGCTGTGGCTGCTGTCCGGGATGCGCGAGGACGGTGTCCTGACCACCATCGACGTCGAACCCGAACATCAGCGCATCGCCAAGCAGGCCTACACCGAGGCCGGCGTCGGCCCCGGCCGCACGCGGTTGATCAGCGGGCGCGCCCAGGAGGTGCTGACCCGGCTCGCCGACGAGTCCTACGACCTGGTGTTCATCGACGGCGACCCGCTCGATCAGCCGCAGTTCGTCGTCGAAGGCGTGCGGTTGCTGCGTCCGGGGGGCGCCATCGTGGTCCACCGGGCTGCCCTCGGCGGACGCGCCGGCGACGCGTCGGCCAAGGACAACGAGGTGGCCGCGGTCCGCGAGGCAGCCCGGCTGATCGCCGAGGACGAGCGGCTGACCCCGGTGCTCATCCCGCTGGGCGACGGTCTGCTCGCCGCCGCGCGCGACTGACGTTTCTCTCCCGAGCACTCCCCCAAAGCCCGCGAGCACTCCCCCAAAGCCCCCATTTCCGCGCGAAATTGGGGGCTTTGGCGTCTGCTCGCCATTGACCAGAGACTGAACGGGCGTTTAGTCTATTGAACATGCGTTCAGCCGACGACCTGACGACCAGCGCGCGCATCCGGGAGGCCGCGGTCGATCTGTTCGGCCGCGAGGGGTTCGGCGTCGGGGTGCGTGCGATCGCCGCCGCGGCAGGCGTCAGCCCGGGTCTGGTCATCCACCACTTCGGCTCCAAGGACGGCCTGCGCAAGGCGTGCGACGACTGGATCACCGAGACCATCCGCACAGGCAAAACCGAGTCCATCGCTTCCGCCGACCCCGCGACGTGGTTCGCGCAGATGGCCGAGATGGAGGGCTACGCCCCGCTGATGGCCTACCTGATGCGCACTCTGCAGACCGGCGGCGATCTCGCAAAATCACTGTGGCGCACCATGATCGACGATGCCGAACAGTACATCGAGGCCGGTGTGCGCGCCGGCACCATCAAACCCAGCGCCGACCCGAAGGCCCGCGCGAAGTTCCTCACCCTCAGTGGCGGCGGAAGTTTCCTGCTCTACCTGCAGATGCACGACAACCCGACCGACCTGCGCGCAGTGCTGCGCGACTACAGCGAGGACATCATGCTGCCCGCGCTGGAGCTCTACACCAACGGTCTGATGGCCGATCCCACGATGTACGACGCCTTCAGCGCCCGGCGCGCACAGGGACGGCCCCTGACATCGACGGAAGGAGAACATTATGAGTGACGGTCCGGCGGTCGAGATCCACGGGCTGTGCAAGTCCTTCGGCCGCACCCGCGCTCTCGACGGCCTCGACCTGACCGTCGAGCGCGGCGAAATCGCCGGGTTCCTCGGTCCGAACGGCGCCGGCAAGTCCACCACCATCCGCGTGCTGCTCGGGCTGCTGCGCGCGGACTCCGGCACGGTGAGACTGCTCGACGGCGACCCCTGGCGCGATGCGGTGCGCCTGCATCGCCGGATCGCGTACGTGCCCGGCGATGTCGTGCTGTGGCCGAACCTGACCGGCATGCAGGCCATCGAGTTCCTGTCCTCGCTGCGCGGTGCGGACGGCGTCGACACCGCCCGGCGCGACGAGCTCATCGAACGCTTCGAGCTCGACCCGCACAAGAAGGCACGCACCTACTCCAAAGGCAACCGCCAGAAGGTGGCGATCATCGCGGCGTTCTGCACCCGAAGCGAACTGTTCATCCTCGACGAACCCACCTCCGGCCTGGATCCGTTGATGGAGCAGGCATTTGCCCAGTGCGTTCGCGAGGTCGCCGAGCGCGGCTCGGCGGTGCTGCTGTCCAGCCACATTCTCGCCGAGGTCGAGAAGCTCTGCGACAGCGTGACGATCGTGCGGGCCGGGAAAACGGTCCGCTCCGGCAGCCTCGCCGAGTTGCGCCACCTGATGCGCACCACCGTCTCGGCCCGCATCCGCGAACCGGCCCGGCTGGACCACGCACCCTACGCACACGACCTGCATGTCGAGCAGGACCGCGTGCGGTTCTCCGTCGACCGCGCCGACCTCGACCGCGCGATGAACGATCTGACCCGCCACGGCCTGACGGATCTGACGGTCGCGCCGGCGTCGTTGGAGGACATGTTCCTGCGCGAGTACCACGGTGCGAACCGATGACCGCCACCATCCGCGCGGCCTCGCCCCGCCACGCTGCCTCGTCGGCGGCGTCGCCGTGGACCGGAACCGGGCACCTTCTGCGGCTGGCGCTGCGCCGCGACCGCCTGCGCCTGACGGTGTGGATCGTGGTCCTCACGGCGTTGGTCGGCTACACACCGGGCGCACTGGAACTCGCCTATCCGGACGAGGCGCAGCGACTCGCACGCATCGAACTGCTCAAGACACCCGCAGGAATCCTGTTGAGCGGACCCATGTTCGGCGTCAACGAGACCGCCCTCGGCACGATGCTGGCCAACGAGCTGATGTTGACGTTGATCGTCGCCACATCGATCCTCGCGGTCCTGACCATGGTGCGGCACACCCGTGCCGCGGAGGAGGACGGCAGCGCCGAGCTCGTGCTGGCCGCGGCGGTGGGACGCCAGGCGCGCACCGCTGCCGCGTTGGCCGTGGTCGTGGTGACCTGCGCCGTCCTGACGGCGACGATGACGGTCGCGCTGGGCGCGGCCGGTCTCGCCGTGGTCGACAGTGCGGCGATGGCGCTCGGCGTCACCGCGGTCGCCGTGCTGTTCGCGGCCGTCGCCGCCGTCACCGCGCAACTCTGGCGTACCGCGCGCAGTGCTACCGGGTCTGCGCTGGCCGTCCTGGGCGCCGCCGTCCTGGTCCGCGGCCTCGGCGATGTCATCGACCACTCCGGCAGCGCGCTCAGTTGGTGCTCGCCGATCGCATGGGCACAGCAGATGCGGGCGTTCGCAGGCCTGCGGTGGTGGCCGCTGGCGGCGGTGATCGCCGCGACGACGGTGCTGGTGCTCGTCGCGGCGGCACTGGAACGGCGCCGCCAGTACGACCAGGGCACCATTGCCGCCACCGGGGACCGGCCGGGGGCGCGCCGAGTCGGTGGAGTGTTCAGCCTCCACACCACCCTGCAGCGGGGCCAGACCGTCGGCTGGACGATCGGCTTGTTCGCCGCCGGACTGGTGTTCGGTTCGATGACCCAGGCGTTGCTCGATGCCGCCGTCGACAACGAGCTGATCACCCGGATGCTCTCCGCGGAGGGCACCGACGGGGTGTACACGGTGATGACGCAGTTCCTGGCCGCCACAGCGAGCGCGTATGTGGTCTCGTCGGTGCTCCGAGTGTGGGCCGACGAACGTAAGGGCCTGGGGGAAGTGGTTCTGGCCCAACCGGTTTCGCGGTGGTGGTGGCTGTGCTCGGCCGTGCTGTCGGCGATCCTGGGCGCGGCGGTGCTGATGTTCTTCGCCGGGTTGGGCAACGGGCTGGGAGCGGCGCTGACGGTCGGCGACGCGAACACCGTGATCCGGCTGACCGGCGCCGGTCTGGCGTTCGTTCCCGCGTTGGCGGTGTTGGCCGCGGTGGCCGCCCTGGCGGTGGCGGTGCAGCGGACGTGGATCGGTTGGCTGGCAGTGGCTTTCGTCGTCTCGACACTGTATCTGGCTGCGTTGCTGCGTCTTCCGCAGTGGCTGGTGGACCTGTCCCCCATCGGTCAGATCACCGCACCCCGCGAGTTGCCCCTCGGCGCGATGGCGGTCATGGTGGCCGCGGCGATCGCGCTGACCGTCCTGGCCGCCGCGCTGTACCGGCGCCGCGACGCTGCCTGAAAGCGCCAACGAGCGGGTATCCGGTCGGCATGCAGACCTTCCTGCCGTGCGCCGGCTTCACCGACTCTGCGCGCGTGCTCGACACCCGCCGGCTCGGCAAGCAGCGGGTGGAGACGATCCAGGTGCTGCGGGCCCTGACGGTGCCGGGGTACGGGTGGCGACACCATCCGGCTGCGGCCATGTGGGCCGGCTACGAGGAGGCCCTGGTGCGCTACGGCCTGCAGGTGTGCCGGGTCTGGTGCGAGCAGGGTCGCGCGGACAGCTGCGCGACCACGCTGGCCGAGGATCTGGCCGCGGGCACCGGGCTCACGACGATCCGTACCGAAGACGCACTGGCGTCCGCGGGAGAGCTGCCGCCCTGGCTCGGTGACCCTGCGTTTCATCGCAGTCACCAGTCCGCGCTGGTCCGCAAGGATCCTGGGCACTACCGGCCGGTGTTCGGCGACGTGTCCGACGATCTGCCCTACGTCTGGCCTGCCTCGGACCGGGAGCGTCGCGTCCCGCTCGGGTGACGGTCAGATCCAGACGCCCTTGCCCACGGCCACCACGCCGCCGGCACTGATCGAGAACCGTTCCCGGTCCTTGTCCAGGTCGACGCCGACCATCTCGCCGGGGCCGACGACGACGTTCTTGTCCAGGATCGCGTGGCGGACCACCGCACCGCGGCCGATGCGGACCCCCGGCATCAGCACACTGCCCTCGACGATGGCGCCCTCGTCGATCGAGACGTTCGACGACAGCACCGAGTTGCGCACCGAGGCCGCCGAGATGATGCTGCCCGCCCCGACGACCGACTCCTGCGCCGACCCGCCGTTGACGAACTTCGCCGGCGCCAGGTTCTCCGAGCCGCCACGGATCGGCCAGCGCTTGTTGTACAGGTTGAAGATCGGGTGCACCGACACCAGATCCATGTGCGCGTCGTAGAACGCATCGAGTGTCCCGACGTCGCGCCAGTAACCGTGGTCTCGTTCGGTCGCGCCGGGCACCTCGTTGTTGCTGAAGTCATAAACCGCGGCCATGCCGTCGGACACCAGCCGCGGAATGATGTCACCGCCCATGTCATGGTCGGAGTCGTCGTCCTCGGCGTCGGCGCGCAACGCGTCGATGAGCACCTTGGTGGTGAAGATGTAATTGCCCATCGACACGAATGTCTGCGTCGGGTCGTCGGGGGTGCCCGGCGGGTCAGCGGGCTTCTCGATGAACGAGCGGATACGGCCGGAATCGTCGGCGTCGATGCAGCCGAAGGCGGTGGCCTCCGCTCGCGGCACCCGGATGCCCGCGACAGTGGCGCCCGCGCCGCTGTCGATGTGCTGACGGACCATCTGCTCGGGGTCCATCCGGTAGACGTGGTCGGCGCCGAAGATGACGATGTAGTCCGGATCCTCGTCGTAGATCAGGTTCATCGACTGATAGATCGCGTCGGCCGAACCGGTGTACCAGCGCGGGCCGAGTCGCTGCTGCGCGGGCACCGGGGTGATGTACTCACCGGCCAGCCCGGACAGCCGCCAGTTCTGCGAGATGTGCCGGTCCAGCGAATGCGACTTGTATTGCGTGAGAACACAGATTCGCAGAAATCGCGCGTTGACCAGATTCGACAGGACGAAATCGATCAAGCGGTAGGCACCCCCGAAGGGCACGGCAGGCTTGGCCCGATCGGCCGTCAGCGGATAGAGCCGCTTGCCCTCGCCCCCCGCAAGGACGATGCCAAGCACGTGTGGCGCTTCCCTCATGCTGCCAACCTATCCGCACCCCGCGATGGCGGCCAACCATTCGGGTCGCCCGAACCGGACTGTCGGTGGCGACAATTTTCGCTCGTCGCAGTCGATGCCGAAGTTGGATACCGTCAGGAGCATGCGGGTGGCGATGATGACACGGGAATATCCACCCGAGGTCTACGGCGGTGCAGGCGTACACGTCACCGAACTCGTCGCCCAGTTGCGTCACCTGTGCGAAGTCGACGTGCACTGCATGGGCGCCGAACGGCCCGGCGTGACGGTGGCCGCACCCGATCCGGCGCTGCAGGGCGCCAACCCGGCGCTGGCGATGTTGTCGGCGGACCTGAACATGGTCAACGCCGCCTCCGCAGCCACCGTCGTGCACTCCCACACCTGGTACACCGGGCTGGCCGGTCACCTGGCGGCCCTGCTCTACGACGTCCCGCATGTGCTGACCGCACACTCGTTGGAGCCCATGCGTCCGTGGAAGGCCGAGCAGCTCGGCGGCGGCTACCGCATCTCCTCGTGGGTCGAGCGCACCGCGGTCGAATCGGCAGCCGCGGTGATCGCCGTCAGCTCCGGCATGCGGGCCGACGTCCTGGCCACCTACCCCGCGCTGGATCCCGAGCGGGTCCATGTGGTGCGCAACGGGATCGACACCGATGCGTGGTATCCCGGCCCACCCGATACGCAGGCCTCGGTGCTGGCCGCGCTGGGTGTCGATCCCGCACGGCCGATCGTCGCGTTCGTCGGGCGGATCACCCGGCAGAAGGGCGTGGCGCACCTGGTCGCCGCGGCCCATCACTTCGCGCCCGACGTCCAACTGGTGCTGTGCGCGGGCGCCCCGGACACACCCGAGATCGCCGAGGAGGTGGCCTCGGCGGTGCAGCGGCTGTCCGCGGCACGTTCCGGTGTGTTCTGGGTGCGGGAGATGCTGCCGACCGAGAAGATCCGCGAAATTCTGTCGGCAGCAACGGTTTTCGTGTGCCCCTCGGTGTACGAACCGCTGGGCATCGTCAATCTGGAGGCGATGGCCTGCGCGACGGCGGTGGTGGCCTCCGACGTCGGCGGCATCCCTGAGGTGGTCGACCACGAGCGCACCGGCCTGTTGGTGCACTACGACGCCGACGCTCCGACGGACTTCGAGCGCGGCCTGGCCGAGGCGGTCAACACCCTGGTGGGCGATCCCCAACGCGCGCACCGCTACGGGGACGCCGGACGCCGGCGGTGCATCGACGAGTTCTCCTGGGCGCAGATCGCCCAGGAGACCCTGCAGATCTACCGCCGGATCAGCGCGTAGCCGCGGAACGCGTCAGCTGGTGACGTTCTTGAGTTCGTCGCCGAGTGCTGACGCCTCGTCCGGTGTGAGTTCGACGACGAGCCGGCCACCGCCCTCCAGCGGTACCCGCATCACGATGCCGCGCCCCTCCTTGGTCGCTTCCAGTGGACCGTCTCCAGTCCGGGGCTTCATCGCCGCCATCGAGTGCTCCCTCCACAATGCGCATGCCCGTCAGGGCGCGGTGTGTCCGTGCGAGCCGGCCAACCGCCCGCGAAGGCAATGCCGACGGCACCCGGCTCTGAACTGCTACAGACCTCCATTGTTCCCTATCCCGGGCACATCGTGTGCAAAGACCCGGCGATAACGCTCAGCACGCCCCGCGCGGCACCCAGCAGTTCGCGACGTGGTCGTCGACCATCCCGGTCGCCTGCATCAACGCGTACGCCGTCGTCGGCCCCACGAAGCGGAACCCGCGGCGCTTGAGTTCCTTGGCCATCGCGGTGGACTCCGGAGTCACCGCAGCCACCCGCGACAGGTCGACCGGACGGGGCCGGGTGGCCGCGTCCGGCGGTGCGAACGACCAGAGCAACTCGCCGAGGTCGACTCCTTGCTCGGCCAGGTCCACCGCGGCCCGCGCGTTGGAGACGGTCGCTTCGATCTTGGCGCGGTTGCGCACGATTCCGGGGTCGGCCAGCAACCGTTCGACGTCGCGATCGGTGTAGCGGGCCACCGTGTCGACATCGAAGCCGTCGAACGCGGCCCGGAAGTGCTCCCGCTTGCGCAGGATGATCAACCACGACAGCCCACTTTGGAACGCCTCCAGGCTGATCCGCTCGAAAAGCGCTGCCGAGTCGCGCAACGGACGGCCCCACTCGTTGTCGTGGTAGTCGCGGTACAGCGCGAAATCCTCTGCGGAGAGCCGGGATCGGTCGATCCAGCCGCACCGGATCCGCCGGTCCTCGGTCACGCCGGTCACGGCTGCTCCCGGGAACCGACGCTGCCGGGCCCCTCCGCGCCGGGGTGCACGGGTTCGGTGACGCCGCGCTCGGCGGCCAACTCCGCACGCAGGGCGTCGATCTCGCGACCCAGCCGCTCGAGCACCCAGTCGACTTCGCTGGCTTTGTATCCCCGCAACGTCTGGGTGAACTTGAGCGCATCGACGTCGGAACCGGTGATGTCGGCGACCGGCAGCACGGTCGGTGTGGTCGCGCGCGGCAGGGGTGGCAGCACCTCACCGCGACCGAACAACACGCTGCCGACCGCGAACAGCACGATGCCGACGAGGACGAGCACCACGAGGTAGAGCAGGACGAGCGTCACCCCTCGATATTGCCTGACCGCTCACCGGGGCACGCGCGTCGACGCGAGATCGTCAGCGCGGCCGCAGGCTGACCATCGGAGGGCGGTCGGTCAGTGAGACCGTCGAAGTGCGGGCGCTGTAGTCCTCGCCGTCGGCGAAGAACTGCGTCAGACCGATCCCGGAGTCCGGGATGCCGCAACGTTGCAGCAGCGTGGCGATGACCTGGCGGCTCATCGACGCCAGTTCCGTCAGCGGACGGTTGCGGTGGGTCCGCACCCCGAGGTTGACCTGCGCGATCGCGTCGAGTCCGAGGCGGTCGTAGGTATCGACGAGCAACCCGATCTCCACGCCGTAGCCCGGCGCGAACGGCACCGAGGTCAACAGCTCGCGGGTGCCGGCGTACTCCCCGCCCAGGGGCTGGTACAGGCACATCAGCTCGGGTCGCAGCGCGGCCAACAGCGGCCGGGCCACCAGCTCGGTCACCCGCCCCCCGCCGTTGGCGTCCTCGCCGCCGCCGACCTTCAGGGGACGCCGGTAGAACCCTTTCACCAGGTGCACGCCCTCGGTCGTCAGCAGCGGTCCCAGCAGCTTGGGCACGAACATCGGGTCCGGGTTGAGCAAGTCGGAGTCGACGAAGACGACGATGTCGCCGGTGGTGGCGGCCAGGGACCGCCACAGCACCTCGCCTTTGCCGGGTGCGGGCGCGATCTCGGGCAGTGCGACCTCGCGGCTGACCACCCGCGCACCCGCCGCCACGGCGCGGATCTCGGTGTCGTCGGTGGATCCGGAGTCCAGCACGACCAATTCGTCGACCAACCCGCCGAGCAGCGGCGCGATGGATTCGACGACACCGCCGACGGTGTCCTCCTCGTTGAGCGCGGGCAGCACCACCGAGACGGTGCGGCCCCGCTTGGCGGCTTCGAGTCCGGCGACGGTCCAGTTCGGCCGGCTCCAGCTGTGATCGGTGAGCCAGCGGTGCCGGGCCACCTCGTGTGTTTGCAGTTCGTTGACGCGATCAGACAACACGGTCATGCGAGTCCCCTCACCGTACGTTTCGGCGGACGGGCGCCTTTGATCGACGCAACCATCTCCAATACCCGACGTGTGGGTCCGACCTCGTGCACCCGGAACATCGCCGCACCATCAGCGGCCGCCAGAGCGGTCGCGGCCAGGGTGCCCTCGAGGCGTTCGGTCAAACCCACACCCAGAGTTTCCCCGACGAAATCCTTGTTACTCAGTGCCATCAGGACCGGCCATCCAGTGTTTACAAGGTCTTTCACATGACGCAACAAACTAAGACCGTGATGAGTGTTCTTGCCGAAATCGTGGGTCGGATCGATCAGGATCCGGTCGCGCGAAACCCCGAGTGAGACGGCCCGCCGGGCCGCGGTGGTCACCTCCGCGATCACGTCGTCGACGACGCCGCGCTCGGTGATGCCGTAGTTGACACGGAACGGGCGGGTGCGCGGCACGGCACCGCCGGTGTGGGAACACACCAATCCCGCGTCGAACTCCGCGGCGACCCCGGCGAGCTCCGGGTCGTGGCCACTCCAGGTGTCGTTGATCAGGTCTGCGCCGGCCGCGCAGGCCTGCTTGGCGACGTCGGCCCGCCAGGTGTCGACGGAGATCAGCTGGTCGGGGAACGTCGCGCGCAGCCACTCGATGAACGGCACGACCCGCGCGATCTCCTCGTCGGCGTCGACGACTGCACCCGGCCCGGCCTTCACACCGCCGACGTCGATGACGTCGGCCCCTTCCTCGACGACGCGGTGGGCCGCCTCCTTGGCGGCCTCGTCGGCGAAGGTCGCCCCGCGGTCGTAGAACGAGTCCGGCGTCCGGTTCACGATCGCCATGATCAGCGCCCGGTCACCGGCCACCGGTCGTCCCAGAAACGTCGAGGTCACTCCCTCAGGCTACGTTCGCGACCAATCGGCCGGTGACGCCCGCGCTACTTGGGCTTCTTGCCGGCCGCGACTTCCTGCAGGTACTCGTCGTAGAACGGCACATAGCCCTCCTCCTTGCCGGAGAGCACATAGATCGGGTCGTCGATCTTGACGTCGTCGTCGTCGCCTTCGCCGCTGGATCCGCCGTAGCCCTCTTTACGCAGGTCGACCTTCTGGCTCTTGAAGGTCGAGGTGTAGGCGATCTCCTCGACGATGCGCACGAACAGCGGCACCGCGTAACCGGGCAGCTTGCTGTAGGCGGCATCGGCGAGTGCCTTGCCGTCGAACTCCTGCCCGTCCCTGAGCTGGATCGCGACCATGCCGGCCTTGCCTCCGGTGTCGGGCACCTCGACGCCGTAGACGGTGCATTCCTCGACCTGCTCGTCGGCGGCCACCGCGGCCTCCACCTCGGTGGTCGCCACGTTCTCGCCCTTCCACCGGAACGTGTCGCCGAGCCGGTCGGTGAACGAGGCGTGCCCGAAGCCCTGGTAACGCATCAGGTCACCGGTGTTGAACCAG
Source organism: Mycobacterium sp. pV006 (assembly GCF_041287115.1). NCBI lineage: Bacteria > Bacillati > Actinomycetota > Actinomycetes > Mycobacteriales > Mycobacteriaceae > Mycobacterium > Mycobacterium sp. pV006. The sequence continues at coordinate 160,652 of NZ_JBGGKT010000011.1, forward strand.
ACGTCACCCTTCTTGAACGCGTCGCGGACGAGCTTCTTCTCCGATTCCTCGTCGTCGGTGTAACCGTCGAAGGGCTGGAAGCTGCTCACCTTCGACAGCAGCAGGCCGGGTTCGCCGTCCTTGACCTTGCGGACGCGGCCGTCCTTGTCGCGGACCGGCTCGCCGTCCTCGTCGTACTCCACGTAGGCCACCGGGCTGGGGCAGATGCCGGTGGTCTTGTCGAGGTTGAAGAAGTTCACGAACGCGGTGTTGCTCTCGCTGGCCGAGTAGAACTCGCAGACCCGTTCGATGCCGAAACGTTCGGTGAACTCGTCCCAGATCGCCGGCCGCAGGCCGTTGCCGCAGATCACGCGGACCTTGTGCTGGCGGTCGGTGGGCTTTTCGGGCTGGTTGAGCAGGTAGGCGCACACCTCGCCGATGTAGACGAATGCGGTGGCGTCGTAGCGGATGACGTCGTCCCAGAATTTCGACGCCGAGAACGACTTGCCGATGGCCAGGGTGGCACCGGAGTTCAGCACCGACGACAGCGCCACGGTCAGCGCGTTGTTGTGGTAGAGCGGCAGGCAGCAGTACAGCGTGTCGTCGCTGTTCAGACGCATGCCGAGGCCGCCGAAACCGGCCAAGGCGCGCAGCCAGCGGTAGTGGGTCATCACGCTGGCCTTGGGCATGCCGGTGGTGCCCGAGGTGAAGATGTAGAACGCCTTGTCCTTGGCCAGCACCTCCGACGTGCTCGCCGGATTGGCGGTCGAGGCGTTCTCGGCCAACTTGTTCAGCTCGTCGAGGGTGATGACCGCGTCGGTGTCGGCGCCGGAGTCGGCGATCGCGTCCACGAAATCCGACTCGGCGACTGCGACGGTGGCCGACAGCAGGCCCATGCTGTGTTTGAGCACCTCGTCGCGCTGGTTGTAGTTCAGCATCCCGGAAATGGCGCCGCACTTGACCGCAGCGAGCATCAGCAGGATCGGTTCGGGTGAGTTGCGCATCATGATGCCGACGACGTCGCCCTTGCCGACGCCCTTGTCGGACAGCACCGCCGCGTAGCGGTTCACCGTCTCGTTGGCCTCGCGATAGGTGATCTCGCGGTCCTCGAAACGCAGGAAGACGTTGTCCGCGTACTGCTCGGCCCGGTCCTGGAACACCTTGCCGATCGATGTCTTCGCCGAGGGCCGGGCGCCGAATCCGGTCACGACACCCCGCAGCATCGTGGGGGTGTCCTTCAGCAGACCCGGCACTTGCTTGGCGAGATCGAGCAGCCCCACGCTGCTTCGGGTCCCCGACTTGTTGGTCATAGTTGCCGCTCTTCCTCCGCTGTCGATGTGTGGGTCACCCTAGCCAGGTGCGCAGGCGGCCAGAGCGGCTTCGACGTCGTCGACGACGGTGAGGATGCGCATCGCGTCCTGCCCGACGTATCCGGTCCCGACCAGCCCGCGCAACCAGGCCAGTAGCCCGTCGTAGTGCCCGACGGTGTCGAGCATCACGATCGGTTTGTTGTGCATACCCAAATAGGACGCTGTCCAGGCTTCGAAGAACTCCTCGAGGGTGCCGATGCCGCCAGGTAGCGCCATGAATGCGTCCGCCCGGTCCTCCATCACCTGTTTGCGCTCGCGCATGGTGTCGGTGACGACGAGCTCGTCGGCGTCGGTGTCGGCGACCTCTTTGTGGATCAGCGCCTTGGGGATGACTCCGACGGTGTAGCCGCCCGCGGCGCGCGCGGCCTCGGCGACCGCTCCCATCGCCGAGACGTTGCCGCCGCCGGTCACCAACGTCCAACCCCGGCGTGCGATACCGGCTCCCACCTGCCGTGCCAGCTCGATCAGTTCCGGGTGTGTCGGGCCGGAGGCGCAGTAGACGCACACGGCCCATTCGCGGTCGGGATCTCGGGACACGGGCTCAAACCTAGCCATAGACTCCGGCGGTGCCTGTGCCTCTACCGGTTGGCTGGGTGACCGCGCCGGCCGAACCTGCGCTCAGCGAGGTTGAGGCCGCGTTGCGCGCTCGCGCGGGTGCGGTGCTGGTGGGTCCCGCCGGGGTGGGAAAGACGACGCTGGCCCGCCAGATCGCCGGTCGTCTGGCCGGCGATTTCCCTCGCGTGGATTGGGTGCGTGCGAACGCCACGTCGGCGCCGGTTCCGTTCGCGCCGTTCGAGCACCTGGTCGACATCCCGGCCACGGGAAAGATCGCGGCGGTGTCGGAAGCCGCCCGCCGCCACCTCGGCGACGGGCGGCTGCTGGTCGTCGACGACGCGCACCTGCTCGATCCTCAGTCGGCGGCGCTGATCTACCAGCTCTCGTCGCAGGGATCCGTGACGCTGCTGTTGACCGTGTCCACGGACGGCGCGGATTCGGAGGTCCGGCTGCCCGCCGAGGTCGCCGCCCTGTGGCAGGACGGACTCGTCGCCCGGGTCGAGCTGCATCCTCCGGGGCACGAGGACACCCGGTTGATGACGCGGGTGCACCGCGTCGTCGGGCAGCTGTCCCCGCACGTGGCTCGCGTGCTGGAGTTCCTGGCCGTCGCCGATCCCCTGCCGTTGGAGACTGCCGCGCAGCTGACCAGCGCCACCGATGTCGAGGCCGCGCTGCAGTCGCAGGCGGTGGTCCTGGACGCGGACGGGTTGCGACCGGCACACCCGTTGTTCGTCGACGCGGTGCGCGACGTCCTGGGTGGACCGGAGCTGCGGCGGCTGCGCACCGCGGTCGCGGGTCGTCTACCGGCAGAGGGGGTGGTGGCCCTGCTGCGCCGCGCGGTCCTGGCCGTCGACAGCGACTGGACCGCACCCGACGGGGAACTGCGCGATGCCGCCACCGAGGCGCTGCGGCTGGGTGCCCTGGAGTTGTGTGAACGGCTGGGGCGGGCGGCGCTGGTACACGACGCGTCCGATCTGGGTGCACGCCTTGCTCTCGGGTACGCGCTGGCCTGGCAGGGACGCGGACGGGAGGCCGAGGACGTGCTCGCGGTGGTCGATCCGGGAAGCCTGTCGGAAACCGACCTGTTGGCGTGGGCGCTGCCGACAGCGGCCAACCGCTTCTGGATGCTGTCGCAACCCGAACATGCGACCGCGTTCCTGCAGAGCACCCGCGCGAAGCTGACCGCACCGGCCGCTCGCGTCACCGTCGATGCGTTGTCGGCGACGTTCGCGATGAACTCAGGGAATCTCACGCGGGCAGCCGAACTGGCGGATTCGGTGCTGACGTCTCCCGATGCCGACGACACCGCCGTCGGGTGGGCGGCATCGGCGGCGGCGTTGACCTCGGCACGCAGCGGCGACTTCGCGCGCGTCGACGACCTGGCCGAGCGCGCGGTCGCCGCCGGACAGCCCGGATTGTTGCGCTACACCAGTGGATACGGGCAGGTGACTGCGCTGGTGATGCGTGGGGATCCGGATCGGGCGGCGGCGCTGGCTCGGCGGCTGACCGACCTCGCGCAGCGTCGGCAACCGGGCCGCGCGATCGGTGAGGTGCTGCAGGCCGACGTGCTGATCGCCCTGGACGAGCCTCGCGGGGCGGCCGATCTGCTGCGCCCCGCGGCGGCCACGTTGGCGCCGACCGGATACTCCTGGGGCCCGCTGGCGTGGATGCTGCTGGCGCAGGCCCTGGGTCGGTTGGGTCTTGCGGTGGAGGCGGCAAAGGCGTTGTCGCGCGCGGAATCCCGCCACGGGTTGAAATCGATGCTGTTCGCTCCCGAGCTGGCGCTGGCGCGCGCCTGGACGAACTCGGCCCGGCGCGACCCGGTCGCAGCGGTGGCGGCGGCCCGCGACGCCACCAAGGCCGCGCTGCGCGGCGGGCAGAACGCGGTGGCGTTGCGCGCGCTGCACACCGCGGTGCTGCTCGGCGACGGACGCGCCCTGGACACTCTGACGCGGGTGAGCGACGAGATCGACTGCGCGTTCGGCCGTTCGGTCATCGCGCAGGCGCGCGGCTGAACCGTCTCGCCGCGCGGCCGCGCGGTTAGGTCACCTCGGTCAGGGTCCGGTTCTCGAGCCGGAGTTCGCGGTGGACGTCGAGTGCGCTGAGGAACGTCTCGTCGTGGCTGACGACGACGAACGCGCCTCGATAGGAGCGCAGCGCGTCTTCGAGTTGGGCCACCCCGGCCAGGTCGAGGTTGTTGGTCGGCTCGTCGAGCAGCAGCAGTTGGGGAGCCGGCTCGGCGAACAGCACGCAGGCCAGCGTGGCACGCAGCCGTTCGCCCCCGGACAGGGCACGAACCGGTCGGTGCACTGCGTCGCCGCGAAACAGGAACTGCGCCAACAGGTGCCGACGCCGGGTCAGCGGCAGCTCCGGAGCGGACGCGGCGAGGTTCTCGTCCACCGTCGCGCCGTCGTCGAGCAGGTCGAGGCGCTGCGAGACGTAGGCCGACGATCCGTCGGCGATCACCAGCGAGCCCTGTTGCGGCGCGAGGTCTCCGGACAGCACGCGCAGCAGCGTCGTCTTGCCCGCGCCGTTGGGTCCGGTGAGCGCGATGCGTTCGGGTCCGCGCACGGTCAGGTTCACCTTGTCGAGGATTCGGCGTCCGTCGAGATCGACGCAGATGTCGTCGGCGGCCACCACGATCCGTCGCGCCGCCACGTCGGTGTCCGGTAGATCCAGCACCAACGCGTCCTCGTCACGCAGCGCCTGTTCGGCGTCGGCGAGTCGGGCACGGGCATCCTCGACGCGCCGGTTGTGCACCCCGGTCACTCGGCCGGCTGTCTCCTGCGCACGCCGCTTCCGGGCGCCGGCAACGATCTTCGGCAGACCGGCGTCGGCCAGGCCGCGCGCGGCGCGCCCGGCGCGGCGATCGGCGCGCTCGCGGGCCGCCCGGAGCTGACGCTGCTGCCGCTTCAGATCTCGCTCGGCGTTGCGGACCGAAGCGTGTGCGGCATCGGCTGCTGCCGTCACCGCAGCCCGGTACGCGGTGAAATTCCCTCCGTAGAAGGTGATCTCACCGTTGCGCAGTTCTGCGATGTTGTCCATACGGTCCAAGAGTGCGCGGTCGTGGCTGACCGCCACCAGGCATCCGCGGTAGTCCTCGAGCCCACGGTAGAGCCGGCGACGTGCCGCAGCGTCGAGGTTGTTGGTGGGCTCGTCGAGCAGGAGGACATCCGTGCGGCGCAGCAGTTGTCGGGCCAGACCCAGGAAGACCATCTCGCCGCCGGACAATGTGCGCAGGGGCCGGTCGAGCGAAAGGTGCCCGATACCGAGCCGCTCCATTTCGGCGCGGCTGCGCTCCTCGATGTCCCAGCCGTCGCCGATCGTGGCGAACACGTGGTCGCTGGTATCGCCGGCACTCAGCGCAGCGAGCGCGTCGAGCACCGGGGCGACGCCGAGCAGGTCGGCCACGCAGCCGCCCGGACACAACGGCAGGGTCTGCGGCAGGTAGCCGAGGGAGCCGTCGACGGTGACCGCACCACGGGTGGGAGCAAGCTCATCGGCGATGATGCGCAGCAGGGTGCTCTTACCGGCGCCGTTGGCGGCGACCAGACCGGTGCGTCCCGCGGTCAGGGCGAAGGTCAGGTCCGAGAACAGCTCGGAGCCGTCGGGCCAACAGAATCCGAGATCGCTACAGACCACAGAGGCAGACATGGGGAAGCGCTTTCCGTGTGCGGGCGCGGGCCCGCGGATCGAACAGGACAGCGTGCCGGACTCAGCCGGTGACGTCGTCTCCCCACATGCCTTTCAGGCTAGAAGCGCGGTCAACCGATTAAATAGCGCCGCAGCATCTCGGTGGCCGCGGTGATCTTCTCGACGGCGACGTGCTCGTCGGCCCGGTGCGCGAGGTTCGGGTCGCCGGGCCCGTAGTTCACCGCGGGGATGCCCATCGCGGCGAACCGGCTCACGTCGGTCCAGCCGTACTTCGCGCGCACCGCGCCGTCTGCCGCGGCGACCAGAGCGGCGGCCGCCGGGCGGGTCAGGCCAGGCAGCGCCCCGGCGGCCGAATCGGTCAGTTCGATCGCGACGTCGAGACCCTCGAACACGTCGCAGACATGCGCGTAGGCCGCCTCGACGCTGCGGTCGGGCGCGAAACGGAAGTTCACCGTGACGGTCGCCGCGTCGGGGATCACGTTGCCCGCGATGCCGCCCGCGATTCCCACCGCGGACAGGCCCTCCCGGTAGACGCAGCCGTCGATGTCCACATCGCGCGGCCGGTAGTCGTTGAGCCGGGCCAGCACGTCACCGAGTTTGTGAATGGCGTTGTCGCCCAACCATGACCGCGCCGAATGGGCACGGGTGCCCGCGGTGGAGATCCGCACCCGCAGCGTGCCCTGGCAGCCCGCTTCGATGTATCCGTCCGACGGTTCGCCGAGGATCGCGACGTCGGCCTGCAGCCACTCCGGCAACTCGCGCTCGATGCGGCCCAGACCGTTGGCGGAGGCTTCGATCTCCTCGCAGTCGTAGAGCACCAGCGTGATGTCGTGGGCGGGTTCGGCGATCGTGGCCACCAGGTGCAGGAACACCGCGTCTCCGGCCTTCATGTCCGAGGTGCCGCAGCCGTGCAGCAGACCGTCCTGCAGACGGCTGGGCAGGTTGTCCGCGGCCGGCACGGTGTCGGTGTGCCCGGCCAGCAGCACCCGCGACGGCTTGCCGAGGTTGGTCCGGGCCAGCACCGCGTCGCCGTTGCGGATGATCTCGTAGCCGGTGGTCTGTGCCCGCAGCGCGGCCTCGATCTCGTCGGCGATGCGTTTCTCCTGCCGCGACTCGCTGGGGATGTCGACCAGCGCAGCAGTCAGTGCAACCGGGTCACCGTGTAGATCGAGCGCCACGGCCCTGACGGTAGCCTGAGCGCCGTGACTTCTGCATCAGGCATCGGTTTGGCGACGATCACAGCGGACGGGACCGTCCTCGACACCTGGTTCCCGGCACCCGAGCTCAGCGGTGACGGCCCGACCGGCACCACCCGGTTGTCGGTGGCCGAGATCCCCGAGGAACTCGCCCAGCTCACCGGGCGTGACGAGGACCGCGACGTCGAGGTCGTCGCGGTCCGCACCGTCATCGCGTCGCTGGACGACAAGGCCGTCGACGCCTACGACGGCTACCTCCGCCTGCACCTGCTGTCGCACCGGTTGGTCGTGCCGCACGGCCTGAATGCCGACGGGCTGTTCGGTGTGCTGACCAACGTCGTGTGGACCAACTTCGGGCCGTGCCAGGTGGAGGGCTTCGAGACGGTGCGCGCCCGATTGCGCCGCCGGGGTCAGGTCGCCGTCTACGGCGTGGACAAGTTCCCGCGGATGGTCGACTACGTGCTGCCCTCGGGTGTCCGCATCGCCGACGCCGACCGGGTCCGGCTCGGTGCGCATCTGGCGTCCGGCACGACGGTGATGCACGAGGGCTTCGTCAACTTCAACGCCGGCACGCTGGGCAGCTCGATGGTGGAGGGCCGCATCTCGGCGGGTGTGGTGGTCGACGATGGTTCCGACATCGGCGGCGGCGCCTCGATCATGGGGACGCTGTCGGGCGGCGGCACCGAGGTCATCTCGGTCGGCAAGCGCTGCCTGCTCGGCGCGAACGCCGGACTGGGCATCTCGCTCGGGGACGACTGCGTGGTCGAGGCCGGCCTCTACGTGACCGCGGGCACGAAGGTGCAGACCGCAGACGAGCGCAGCGTCAAGGCGCGCGAGCTGTCCGGCGCGAACAACCTGTTGTTCCGCCGCAACTCGCTGTCGGGGGCGGTCGAGGTGGTCAAGCGCGACGGTACGGGCATCTCGCTCAACGAGGCGCTGCACGCCAACTGACCCTGTTGCCTTGTTGGGCCGAGCGCGCGTGTTTGCCCCTCGCCACGCCGGGCGGATTCAAGCGGTGGCTGCGGCGTATGCGGACGGGTCTGAGAGTAGTCGGTCGAGTTCTTCAGCGGGTGTGCGGA
>NZ_JBGGKT010000012.1:0-154697 GCF_041287115.1 Mycobacterium sp. pV006
TGCCAGCTGACTGTTCCTTCGGCATACCTGCATCCTCGTTTCCAAGGTCAGGAGCCTCCAACTTTTCCAGGGCGGTTCAAGGCTAGATACCGCAGTACATACCGCAGTGGTTCCGTTTCACCTCGGCACTCACCAACGCTGCCAACTCCAAACTCGCAGTTCCGGGCAATATCTTCAACCGCTACCGTCTGCGTCAAACACGACAAACGTCCAATTCAGAGGATTTTAAGTCCGCTGCCTCTGCCAATTGGGCTATGGGGGCATTGCAGGTCAGAGCATAGTTCAGGACATCTCGGTGCCCGCCGCGCGCGGGCTTCTCCGCGACGAACTCTCCAACCGAGCCCGAATCAGTACTGCGTGTGCTGTAACCGCGTCGGGGAGTGCTTCGAACTGATTGATTCAGCCGGCCGGATTCGCGACCCGACTGAAGTGATGCTTGCTGTGAAAGTAGATCTCAGCACCGCATCCTGGGCAGTGGATCCAGTACTCGAAGCGTGCGTTGTCGGCGCCACTTCCCAGTTCACGGACCTCGATCAACACGTCGGCATCGGCATTCTTGGGACAACCGATGCCATCCCACGAACCTCCGGCGACTCTTTTGGTTACCTCCACCCATCGTTTCGCCAGTGCCGTGTATGCAAACATGTGAGGCCCCCTATGTCGCTACAACTGACGAAGTCGATTGCGGTCCATCGGAGGCGCAGCCTGCGGCGAACCAATACGCCACCTTCTCAGGTAAGTATGCATCGAGATTCGCTTCTACTCGGACGAATCGATTCGTTGTCGATGACTATCGCCGCTAACCCCGGTGCATCACAACTGAACCGACCGATCCGTGCTCACCCTGTCGGCGGAGTAGGGCCACCATCGATCGCAGCAGCGTGTTGACGCAGCCACGCTGCAACCTGGCTAAGCCATTCTCTGTAAGAAACTTCGGGTAACGGGTAGTAGTTGGCCCCCAAGGTTCGTGTCACGAGACCAGCAACATCGTCCTCTGTACCAACAGCATTCAGATCATCGATCTCTGTAGCTAGCAGTCGAAGCAAATCTGAGCTGGGTTCTTCATCACGAACGTAACCGTCAACGATTCCTTTCCAATCATCGGCTTCCAGGTCCCAGTCCTCGTGGAAGTACGCTCCGAAGAAGTGGGACAAGGATCGTGAAACTGACTGCGCACTCACGGATTAACCATCCCTGTCAACAGATACCATCCACCAGCCCCGTCCGCTCTGAGGACCATCTTCACGCTTGACCCCGGAACCACGCTATCGGACCCACGCACCAGCACCGATCCGCCTTCAAATGGCGTAATCAATTCGAGCTTTCCCTTCGCTCCATTAGCTATCCACTCATCGAACTCACTCTTGTTCTGCTGAACCGCAGCGTTGAGCGCCGAAGACGCCTCATCGATTGATGCGAACGTCGATACATTCTCCAGTCGAGGTGAATCAGCCAGGCGTGCGGACAGGTCATCAAATGTCTTCCCAACATGCCGCTCGATGAGGTGGCCGCCGTTGGCTTCACTGCTGTGCAGGATCGCAGTTGCGTCCTCTAGCGCGAACGCCGGTGCCGGACCTGCGTCGGCACCGCCTCCACTGTGCGGACCGGCCGCGTCTGGCGTGTGGTCGACATGGAGGACCGATGGCGCATCGGATAGTTGATGTGTCGCCGCACTTCCGGCATCCAGGGCATCGTCCGCGTGGCGCCCGGCGTTGAAAGCGTCAATAGCGCGTTCGAGGCCCTCTGTGACGAACTTGCCGCCAGGGATGGGCGCGGCCCCGGCCACGTCGAGCACGGCTCCAACCCGATCCTCGACTGAGGATTCGCTCCAATTGCGAAAGACGTCGATGTCGTGGGAAACGTCGGGGATCAAACCGAAGCTGCCTTCGCTCAGTGCGCGGCTTCCTTCGGCGAATGCCGATGGGCCCGCGGGAAACGCTTGTACATAGGCATTCTCGGGAAGTGCCGGGATCGGTACGCGTCCCTGGCCGACTTCGCCGGCCGCCCCTTTGAGCTGCTCCAGGACCTCGGTCTGACTCGTCACCTCAGCGCGCGCATCGAACAAGGCTTCACCCAGAGCCTCGAGTTGGTCGTGTGTCGGGCCGGCGCCCGCACCGGCGACTGTCGACCGAGCCAGCGCGTCGTCGAGCGTGCTTTGGGCCGACGCCACACTCTCGTGCGCAGCGTCCACCCTGGCCTGCTGATCACCGATCACCGATGGATCAGCACCAACGACGGGCGCCTCAACCGGATGGCGCGTGTACCGGCGATCCTCGCCCCTGCCGGTTCCGGCGTGCTGATTGATGATGCGCTCCAACGCCGTGGGCGGTGTCGCGAGCAGCGCTTCCAACGGCGACTCGGCGGCATCAACGCCCTCAGTGCTTTCAGCAGACTCCTCGGGCACGAGCATGTCCTGCCAGCTACCCGCAGATTCCTTCTGCAGAGCACCTTCGCCCCGATGCTCTGAGGACGCAGTGTTGGAATCCTCGTCCTCAGTCTTGTTGTCCACGAGTCGAATCGGGGAATCGGTTGCATTTTCAGCGCGATCGCCCTCGAACCGAATTCCTTCGAGATCAGCCGCGTTCGCTTGGAGTTGCCGGCTGATGAGGGCATCGGTAGCGACGAGCTGTTCAGCGCACCATCGAATGAATTCCGCGTGCTCGGTCGCAGCGGTCATGCGAGTGGCAGCAGTCTCCTCGTCGTATGCCCGGTTGTCGGTAACCGAAAGATCCCCGCCAACGGTGAAGTCGTCCTGTTCGGCTTCGGCGATTGCTTCTAGCACTCGACGGCGTGCGGTCTGGATATCCTCGCTGCCACGCGCAACGATTTCGGCAGCCGCACGATGCATATCGCCCTGCCGACGCACAACCGAAAGATCGGTGGTTACTCGATCCAGAGCGGCGTCTTTGGCGTCACCTTCCCATGCGGTGCCGCCAGGAGTCAGGATGTTCTGCCTGTGCTGCTCGAACGCGGATTCCAGCGCATCTGCCACCGTCCGCCAGCGCGTAGCGGCAGCGTCGAGGTCGGAGCTGTCCCAAGCCTCGACGTCCGACCTGCAAGGAACGCCCACCGGTACGGCCGCGAGGATCACACGGTCACCGCTATAGCGTCGCCACTGCCCCCGTCCGTAGTTTCATAGCGATCACCTGCCGCCGCGACGTCACCGGCCTGACCAACCATGCGATCAGCAGTGCGCATGCGCGCGGCGGCACTCGCCGCCTCGACCGCTGCAATTCCCGCACCGCTCGGACGAGGACGTAGTGGACCGTCAAAGCGATTGACGAGCAGATCGCCGACAACACTGAGGCTGTCGGCGGCGGCGGACTTCAATCCAGCCGTGTCTGCGGTCAAGTCAGTTGCCATGTCACCCCCGTAACGGTCTTGAGATTACCGCGGGAAATGGTGACCCCCACGCAGCAATTTCAACGCTGTTCGGGGACTGTTTGCAGACCTCGGCTGGAGGTATCCGGTGACATGACCGCTACTCTGACCGCCGCCAACGCCATCCTCGACGGACTGGACAGCATCCGCTCGTGGCAGGAAGAGCTCTACCAGGACTTGCACCGTCACCCGGAGTTATCCCATCAGGAGCATCGAACCGCCGGGATCGTTGCCAAGACCCTCACCGAGGCCGGCTATCAGGTGCACGAGGGCGTGGGCGGGACGGGCGTGGTCGGGATCCTCGACAACGGCGCCGGACCGGCGGTGCTGCTGCGCGCCGACATGGACGCGCTGCCGGTGAAGGAGGAGACCGGGCTGCCCTACGCCTCGACAGTGCAGGGCACCGACCGCGACGGCAACGAGGTGCCGGTGATGCATGCCTGCGGCCATGACGCGCACGTGGCCGCGCTGCTGGGTGCCGCACGGCTGCTGGCCGACGGCCGGGACCACTGGCAGGGCAGTGCGATCGCATTGTTCCAACCGGCTGAGGAAACCGGGGACGGCGCCCGGAGCATGGTCACCGACGGGCTCGCCGACCTGCTCCCCCGCGTCGACGTCTGCCTGGGCCAGCATGTGCTGCCGTTTCCGGCCGGAACCGTCGGAACGCACGCCGGGCCGTTTCTGTCCGCCGCGGACAGCATGCGGATCACGGTGTTCGGCCGCGGCAGTCATGGCTCGATGCCGCAAGCGGCCGTCGACCCCGTCGTGCTGGCCGCGATGATCGTCGTGCGGCTGCAGACCATCGTCTCGCGCGAGGTCGCACCGACCGAGCCCGCCGTGGTGACCGTCGGCAGCATCACCGCCGGCAGCAAGAGCAACGTCATCCCCGACCGCGCGGTGCTGCAGCTGAACATTCGCACCTACAACGAGCGCACACGCACGGCCGTCATCGACGCGATCCGCCGCATCGTCAACGCCGAATGCCTCGCGTCAGACTGCCCGAAAGAACCCGAGTTCGAACTCTTCGATCGATTCCCGTTGACCGACAACGACATCGACACCACGCGTAAAGTTCACGACGCCTTCGCCGAAGCGTTCGGCGACCAATGCGTCGAACTTCCGCAGGGCTCCGCCAGCGAGGACTTCAGCGACATCCCGTCCGCGCTCGGGGCGCCCTACACCTACTGGGGTGTCGGCGGCATCGACGCGGACATCTACCGGAGGGCCGCCGAGGCCGAACGGGTGGACCAGGACATCCCGGTCAATCACTCCGCGTTCTTCGCCCCGACCATCCAGCCCACCCTCGATGTCGCCACGCGGGCACTCGTCGTGGCAGCGATGCCCTGGCTGGCTCGCTGACTCAGCGCTTCGGCACTCCGGTCGACCACAACGCCCAGGCGATCAGCACGGGCTGAAACAGCAGCCGTACAAAGCGTTTGGCGTCGCTGTCCAGTCCGAAGCCGTCACGCTTGTTGACGAACTGCGCGATGTTGCCGGGGAACACGGCGACGAAGAAAGCGGCCAGTAGCCGCCCGACGAGCACCCGGTCGCGGCGTAGCAGCGCCAAACCGGCACCGAGCATGATCTCCACCCCGCCGGAGGCCATCACCACGCCGTCCTCGTCCATCGGGACGGACTTGGGCACCTGGGCGCGGAACTCGTCGCGCGCCCAGAACAGGTGGCTCAACCCGGCGAACACCATCGCGCCCGCCAAAGCGAGGCGGGCGACGGTGCGGGCTGTCGTGGTCGGTGGCGGCGGTGGGAGTTCGGCCTCCCGCACCGCCACCGGGTTGCCGGTGCTCAACTGGTCGGCGGTTCGTAGTGGGCGTCAGGATTCTTGGCGTGCCAATCTCGTTGCTCCAACTGCACTTTGTGATGCATCCGGTTCAGCCAGAACAGGCCACCACCGATCAGCACAACGCCCAGGACCACGGCGACGACGCCGCCGGCGGTCATGGCATTGGCCAGCAGATACAGGCCGATCACCAACGACAACACACCTAGAGCCACTCCAATCAAACCGGGAGCGTTGTGACCGGCTTTCATCGTCTCGCCGGCATGCTGCCGGGTGGTGCGGGCATGATCCACCGGATCCCGTGATGTGTCAGGCATTTCGCTCTCCTTTCGCCGTATCGTGGACGGCGTCTGTCATTCGTAGGGCGGGTACTCGGCTGTGCGCAGTACCCGCGCCAGGTGAACCGCGTTGCGCGCTGCAGCCGCGGTCGCAGAGGCCACCGATTCCGGTACCTCGTCGAGTTCCTTGTAGTCGGTCGAGCCCATCGCCGGACCCGTCCAGTAGGTGCACCCCTGAGCCGGAATGCTGAAGCCGATGTCGTTGAGTCCCTGGAACACATCAGCGGCGACCTTGTGGGCGCCGTCCTCATTGCCGACGACGCTGACGATGGCGACTTTGCCCGCCATCATGGGGCGCCCCTGCTCGTCGTCGTTGGACAACTCGGCGTCCAGACGCTCGAGCACCCTCTGCGTCACCGACGAGGGATGACCCAGCCAGATCGGTGTACTCAGCACCAAAATATCGGCGTTCAGCACTTTCTCGCGGATCTTGGGCCATTCATCACCGTCGCCCATGTCGGCCTCGACGCCGGGGGCAATGTGGTAGTCGACGCATCGCACCGACTCGCACTCGGCGCCCTGGGCCCGCATCGTCTTGAAGATGTCTTCGGCGATGAGGGCACTGCTGGACTCAGCCGGGCTCGGCTTGAGGCTGCAGACCAGCGCGACCACGCGCACCGGCGCACCGTTATCCGTCATGCCGGTCAGGTACCCGACCCCATCGTGACCAAACAGCCGGTCACAGTCATGTCATTCGCCATCGGAGAAATGCGGAGCGCGGGTTTCGGAAGCCTGCGTGCCGGGCATCACAGCTCCGACGCACCGAGGAGGTCCAACATGAGTGAACCGCGTTCCGAGAAAGCCGAATCCGACGTCGAGTCCGATCCGAAAGTGGCGGGTTCACGCGCGGACTCCGACGACACGGATGCCGACTCGGGTCCCTACGTGGGTCGGGCCGGGTCTGACGACGACATCGACACCGAGGAGACCGGCGCCGAAGCGCGCGCCAAGACCGAATGAGGTCAGTGGTTGCGCAACTTGGCGATCAGCTTCTCCTTGTTCAGGTGGGAATAATTCGACATGCCAAGTTCCTTGGCGCGCTTCTTGAGGTCGGCGACACTCCAGTCGTAGTACGACCCTGACCGGCCGCCCTTGTGCCCCACCGCGGACTTACCGCGCGACGCCGCGGCGTTGGCGATCCGCGCCGATTTCTCCTTCGAATTGCCCTGATCGCGCAACTCTTCGTACATCTTCTCGTTCTTGATCGAAGCGTTCGGCATCTGTGGTCCTCCTGCTTGTCCAACCGCTTGAGTCACCGGATTGACACCCAACGCGGCCGTCAAACACCTCTTCAACCGCGCGCGACGCGGCGGATCAGCATGCGGGTGGCTTTCTCCAGGACAGCCTGCGCCTCGTCGGATTTGATGATCTTCGACGCCCGCCGGGTCGCCGCGGCGATGGTCAGCCCTCGCTCGTACCCGGTGACGACACGGGGGTCGACGTAGGACGACCGCGCCACGGCCGGGGTGTTGCCCAACTCTTCGGACACTTCTTTCATCACACCCGCAGTGGCGCGTTTGATCGCGGTTTTCGACGTCGGGGGCTTCGCGTCGGCGAACGCCGCGGCGGCCAGCACGGTGCCGTGCCAGGTCCGCAGATCCTTGACGCTGTAGTCCTGTCCGACCAGCTCCTTGAAGCGGGCGTTGAGGTCATCGGCGCGCACGTCGACCCAGTCGCTTCTCCCGCTCCGGCACACCAGGAGACGTCCGGATCGGTCGGAGCGGCGCATCAGCGACCGGATGGCGCGCACCACCTCCGGGTCGTCGACCTCCACGGTGCGGCGAACCCCGCTCTTGGCGGGGTAGTCGAACTCGACGGCGTTCTTCTTGAGCGTGACGTGCTCGCAGAGCAGCGTCGCCAGACCGTAGTGTTCGTGTTCCTCGGCGTACTGCTCACCCCCGGCGCGGAAGTACCCGCGGTCGAGCAGCTGCAACGCCAGCGCCAACACGCGGTCTCTGGTCAGTCCGCGGCCGGCGAGATCCCTGGCGACATCGGCACGCCACTGCGGCAACAGCGCCGACATCTCGAGCACACGGTCGAACTTCTCTTCGGCGCGTTCCTGCTGCCAGCGTTCGTGGTAGAGGTACTGGCGGCGTCCCGCCGCGTCGGTGCCGACCGCTTGGATGTGCCCGTTCGGTTTCGGGCTGATCCACACGTTCTTCCAGGCCGGCGGGATGACGAGCTCTTTGATGCGCTGCGCGGTGTCCGGATCGGCGAGCAGGTCACCGTCGGGGCCGTAGTACGCGAAGCCCTTTCCGCGCCTCTTGCGGGTGATCCCGGGCGCACTGAGCGTGCTACGCGTCAGCCTCACTCGGCCACCTCTCAGGGCTGGAAAATGACCTTGACCGCGCCGTCCTGCTTCTTCTGGAACACCTCGTAGGCGTACGGCGCCCGGTCCAGGGGAAGCACGTGGGTCGCGAAGGTGTCGACGCCCAGCGGATCGGAATCGGTCAGCAGCGGCATGATGTCGTCGACCCACTTCTTGACGTTGGCCTGCCCCATACGCACCTGGAGCTGCTTGTCGAACAGCGTCAACATCGGGATCGGGTCGGCCATCCCGCCGTACACCCCGATCAGCGACAACGTGCCGCCTCGCCGAACACAGTCGATGGCCGAGTACAGCGCGTCGAGCCGATCCAGACCCGCCTTCTGCATGAACGGCTTGGCGATCGCGTCCGGGAGGAAGGCGGTCGCGGCCTGCGCGGCGTGGGCGATCGGCGAACCGTGGGCCTCCATGCCGACCGCGTCGATCACCGAGTCACTGCCGCGGCCGTCGGTCAGGTCCCGCACCACGTCGCCGACCTTGCCGTCGACATCCCGCAGGTCGATGGTGTGGATGCCGCGGGTCCGGGCGCGTTCGAGGCGCTCCGGGACCCGGTCGACGGCGAACACCTGATAACCCTTGTGCTGGGCGATGCGGGCGGCCATGTCGCCGATCGGCCCGAGACCCAGCACCGTGACCGATCCCCCGTCGGGGATGTCGGCGTAGGCGACCGACTGCCACGCCGTGGGTAGCACGTCGGACAGGTACACGAAGCGCGAATCCGGTGGTCCCTCAGGGACTTTGATGTGGGTGAACTGCGCCTGCGGCACCCGGAGGTACTCGGCCTGCCCACCCGGCACCTGGCCGTACAGCTCGGAGTAGCCGAACAGCGCCGCGCCCATCCCCTGGTCACGGACCTGAGTGGTCTCACATTGGGTGTAGAGCTGCTGATCGCACATGTAGCAGTGCCCACACGAGATCTGGAACGGGATGACGACGCGGTCGCCCGGCTTGAGATTGGTGACGTCCTTCCCGACCTCCCGGACGATGCCCATCGGCTCGTGGCCGAGGATGTCGCCGGGGTGCATGAACGCCCCGAGCACCTCGTACAGATGCAGGTCGGATCCGCAGAGGTTGGTCGACGTGACCTCGATGATCGCGTCGGTGGGCTCCTGGATCTCGGGGTCGTCGACGGTGTCGACCCGCACGTCGCGGCGGCCGTGCCACGTGACAGCTTTCATGCTGCTCTCCGTACCCGAGCAGGCGGAATTCAAACGGATTGTCGACGACGGCACACCACGTTTTCGGGCTCGGACGCACGGGTATCGCAGCAGCAGCGCGGGTTTGCCGAGGGGTGGCCCGCGTACAGCCCAAAATTCGTATTCAGCAAGGAGATTCACGTGACTGCACCGACCATCACGTCGGCGCGCGACGTCGTCGACTACCTCAAGACCCAGCACGAGACGATCCGGAACCTGTTCGTCGAGACCCTCGACGCCGCCGATGCCGAAACCCGTCAGGAAGCGTTCTCACGTCTGCGCACCATGTTGGCGGTCCACGAGACGGCCGAGGAGATGGTGGTGCATCCGCGGGTGCGCCGCAAGATCGAGAACGGCGATGCGATCGTCGACGACCGGTTGGCCGAGGAGCACGACTCCAAGGTGCTGCTCAGCGAGATCGAGAAGCTGCCGATCGACAGCGCGGAGTTCAGCAAGGCGTTGATCCACCTGCAGGGTGAGGTGCTCGAGCACGCCAAGAACGAGGAGGAGCTCGAGTTCACGGCGCTGGAAGCCGCGTTGAGCAAAGATGAGCTGGCCAAACTGGCCGACGCGGTGGCCGTCGCCGAGAAGATCGCACCGACACACCCGCACCCCGGTGTGGAGTCGGCTGCAGCGAACTTCGTTGCCGGACCGTTCGCTTCGGTGCTCGACCGTGCCCGCGACGCGCTGAGCGGCGTGTTCGGACGCAAGTAACCACAGACGACGGACGGGCCGGCGGGATTCCCGCCGGCCCGTTCTTGTCGTAAAGAGCGTCAGCCCGGAAGTGTCTCGCCGCCGATCGGTGCGAGCACCTCGCCGCTGTAGTACGACGACAGCCGGTTCGCCGCGAAGAACACATACGACGGCGCGATCTCGTCGGGTTGGGCGGCGCGACCCATCGGCGTCTGCTCACCGAAGCCCTCGGTCTTCTCCTTGTCCATGGTCGCCGGGATCAACGGCGTCCACACCGGGCCCGGCGCCACGCAGTTCACGCGAATCTTGCGCTCCGCCAACGACTGTGCCAGCGAGTACGTCAACGCGGTCACCGCACCCTTGGTGGCCGAATAGTCCATCAGGGTCTTGTTGCCGCGCAGACCGTTGATCGAACCGGTGTTGATGATCGCCGATCCGTCGGGGAGGTGCTTCAACGCCGCCTTGGTGACGTGGAAGAAGCTGTCGATGTTCACCGCGAAGGTGCGTCGCCACTGCTCGTCGCTGATTTCGGTGAAGTCGGTGGCCGGCGACTGGAACGCGACGTTGTTGACGACGATGTCCAGCCCGCCGAGTTCCTTGACGGTGTTCTCGACGACGGACCGGCAGTGCGCCGGGTCAGCCAGGTCACCGGCGAACCGCACCGCCCGTCGCCCCTCGGCCTCGACCAGCGACGCGGTGTGCGCGGCGTCGTCGTCCTCCTCCAGGTATGCGATCGCGACGTCGGCGCCCTCCTTGGCGAACGCGACCGCCACCGCCCGCCCGATCCCGGAATCGCCACCGGTGATCAATGCCCGCTTGCCTTCCAGCAGGCCGGTGCCGACGTAGCCGCGCATCTCGTCCTGCGGTTTGTCGCTCATGTCGGCGGTCTCGCCCGGGTACGGAATCACTCCGTCGGGCATCACATCGTCTTCAGCCATTTGCGCCTCCAAGAGTCGTGGGGTTCCGGCCGCGGCTTACCCCACCCGCTCTTGTCGAAACGCCCGTACGGTTTGGCCCGCGCGCCGCCGGGTAGAACTTGATCAAGCCGCGCTCGCCACAGACACATTGGAGTGACCATGAGCAAACTCTCGAGGTCGTTGTACCAGCCGCTGTCGGTAGCCACCGGGGTCGGCGGCGGTCTACTGGCCGGTGCCATCTTCGGCCAGATCTGGAAGCGCATCGGTGACAACGACCCCGAACCGCCGGATCCCAAAGACCTTCAGCAGTCCACGAAGACGGTGATGATCGCAGCCGCGATCCAGGGCCTGATCGTCGGCCTCGTCCGCGCCTCGCTGCAGCGCGCCGGCGCGCACAGCTACCAGGCGCTCACCCACGAGCCGCCGCCGTCGTAGCAGTCTCAAAGCAAATTCACAGTCAGCGGTGAGCCGACTCTTAGCTGCGGTGCTCACCGTGGAGGCATGACCGCAACGGTTGACCCTCGCCCCGCCAGCGGATTCCACCCGCACCGCCGGGTCCGGTGGACTGTGCTTCTGGGCTTGCTGGCGGGTGTGGTGCTCATGCTGGCCGTCGCGCCGATGCTGGCTTTGGTTGCCGCGTTGATCGTGCTGGTGGTCGGCGCGTTGCCGTGGGAGCGCAGCGTCGACGACGCACGCGCCGCCGGCATCGTCGAGTAACCGAGCCGTGGACCTCTGCGTATGGGCGCCGCGCTTAGCGCGAACTAGCGGGCGGGGAACTCCTCAGCGACGGCGATCAGCTTCGCGCGCACCAACTCTGGGCGTTCGTCGACGATGAAGTGTCCACAGTCGACGTACTCGACGGTGTAATCGTCCGCCCGTGCGGTCTCGGCGGCCGCCAGGTCGGGGTGGATCGCCTGGTCGGCGGTGCCGAACAACGCCCGGACCGGCACCGTGGCCCGCCGCGATTCCCCGTGCCGCGCCACCGCCGGGACCTCGCGCAGCAGGAACGTGCGGTAGGTGTCGCGCGCCGTCCGCGCCACCAGCGGGTCCCGGAACCGCTCGCTGTAGATGCGCGCGGTCTGCGGATCCACCTCGGACACCCGGCTGTAGACCATGTCGAGGAAGCGGGTCCGCGTCTGCACCGGCACCCCGGCGAACGCGATCAACGGCTGATACATCAGGAACCGCCACAGGTGCGGCGCCAACACCTTGGTCGGCACCCACGGGTGCGCGATGTTCAGCGGGAGGTACGCGTCGATCCGCTCGGGCGCCTGCAACGCCACCAGGAAACCGATGTAGCCGCCCCAGTCGTGCCCGACCAGCAGCACCCGTTCCAGACCCAACGCCTCCATCAGCGCCACCACGTCGGCGGCCACGTCCTCCTTGGCCCAGGAATGCGGCGGGGCGCCGGACCAGCCGTAACCCGGCAGGTCGGGCGCGATGATCCGCAGCCCGGGCGGCGGATCGGCCAGCAGATCGCGGTACACGTAGTGGTGCTGCGGCCAACCGTGCAGGGCCAGGACGGGCCGGCCGTCCTCGGGTCCGGCCTCGGTGACGTGGAAATTCACCCCGCGGGCCGACACGTTGCGCCGGCGCACACCGGCAATTTCCGGAGGTTGGGTCGTCATAGCCCAGAGACTAATCGCAAGGGTCTACGGTGCATCCATGCCTGGGTTTCGCGCGCTCTACGACGCCAGCATCGACGACCCCGCGGGTTTCTGGGCCGAGGCGGCCGACGCGGTCACCTGGACCAAGCCCCCGCACCGCATCCTCGACGACAGCAACCCGCCGTTCTACCGCTGGTTTCCCGACGCCGAGATGAACACCTGCGCCAACGCGCTGGACCGCCACGTCGATGCGGGACGCGGTGACCAGCCCGCGCTGATCTACGACTCGGCGGTCACCGACACCCAACGCACCTACACCTATCGCGAGTTGCTCGACCACACCGCACGCTTCGCCGGCGTCCTGCGCGACCTGGGGGTCGGCAAGGGCGACACGGTGGTCATCTACATGCCGATGATCCCCGAAGCCGCCATCGCGATGCTGGCCTGCGCCCGGCTCGGGGCGGTGCACTCGGTGGTCTTCGGCGGGTTCGCACCCCACGAACTCGCCGTCCGCATCGACGACGTCCGCCCGAAAGTGGTCGTGTCGGCGTCCTGCGGCATCGAACCCAGCCGAGTCGTCGAGTACAAGCCGATGCTCGACGCGGCGCTGGCCGCGGTGTCCCACCCGCCCGCGCACTGCGTCATCGTGCAACGCGAGCGGCACCGCTGCGACCTCACCGAAGGACGCGACCTGGACTGGGAGTCGGCGATCGCCGACGCCACCCCCGCCGACCCGGTTCCCGTGGCCGCGACCGACCCGCTCTACGTGCTCTACACCTCGGGCACCACCGGCAAGCCCAAGGGCATCGTGCGCGACAACGGCGGCTACGCGGTGGCGCTGCTGTGGAGCATGCGCCACATCTACGACATCGCTCCCGGAGACGTGTTCTGGACGGCGTCCGACGTCGGCTGGGTCGTCGGCCATTCCTACATCGTGTACGGACCCCTGCTGCAGGGCGCCACCACCGTGCTCTACGAAGGCAAACCCGTCGGCACCCCCGATCCCAGCGCCTTCTGGCGTGTCGCATCCGAACATCGGGTCAAGGCGATGTTCACCGCCCCGACCGCCATCCGCGCGATCCGTAAAGAGGATCCGGACGCCGAATACCTGCGGCGCTACGACCTGTCGGGACTGAAATACCTGTTCCTGGCCGGTGAGCGTCTCGACCCCGACACCTACCACTGGGTGGCCGACAAGCTGGGCGTGCCGATCATCGACCACTGGTGGCAGACCGAGACCGGCTGGGCGATCGCAGCCAATCCGGTTGGCTGCGAACAATTCCCGGTCAAGCCCGGTTCTCCGACGGTCCCGATGCCCGGCTACGACATCCACATCCTGCGCGAAGACGGTCGCGCCTGCGACACGGGTGAGGACGGTGCCATCTGCATCAAGCTGCCGCTCCCACCGGGGACCCTGCCCACCCTGTGGAACGCCGACGACCGCTACCAGGCGTCCTACCTGACCGAGTACCCCGGCTACTACCTGACCGGTGACGGTGGCCGTCTCGACGAAGACGGCTACCTGTTCGTCATGGGTCGCATCGACGACGTCATCAACGTCGCAGGGCACCGACTGTCGACCGGCGCGATCGAGGAGGTGCTCGCCACCCATCCCTCCGTGGCCGAATGCGCGGTGATCGGCGTGCCCGACGACATCAAGGGACAGGCCCCGCGCGGACTGGTCGTCGTCAAGGCCGGCGCCCCCACCGACGGCCTGGTCGACGAACTGGTGGCGTTGGTGCGCAACGAGATCGGTGCGGTCGCCTCGTTCAAACTCGTCGACGTCGTCCCCGCGTTGCCCAAGACCCGATCCGGCAAGATCCTGCGCAAGACCATGCGGGCGCTGGCCGAGGGCCGAGACGAGCCGGTTCCGTCCACCATCGAGGACCCGTCGGTCCTCGACTCCCTGGGCGAGATCCTGCGCGACTGACCACCGCGGGTATGCGTCGGCGCCAGTTGGGTACCCCTGCCATCACACACGTCAATAAGTGCGTGACGGGAGGGTCGCGATGTCAGCACAGCCGAGGTACATGGCGGTCCAGGGCGCGGCGATCCTCGTCGCTGTGGTCCTGACGTTGATCGGCGTGCTGGGTTTCATCCCCGGGGTCACCGCTGACCTGCACGAGATCGCTTGGGTGGGAAGCGACTCCGGCGCCCTGTTGTTCGGGAGGTTCTCGGCGTCGGTGGTCGTGAACATCGTGCACATCGTCGTCGGGCTGGCAGGGTTCGCGATGGCACGGACGTACTCGTCGTCGCGGACGTATCTGCTCGGCGGCGGCGTGGTTTACGTCGGTCTCGGTCTCTACGGGATGTTGGCCGACCGGGCCGACCATGTGGTGCCGCTGAACCCTGCGGCGAACTGGCTGCACCTCATCCTCGGCGTCGTGCTGCTCCTGCTGGCCGTCACCCTGGCCGGTCAGCACGACCCGACCCGGCGCCGACGCATCCACATGCGTCGCGCGGCCACGTAGTGCACGCCGGATTCAGACCAGTTCCGGCACCCTCAGGTGGGCGATCGCCAGCTCGAACACAGCCTCCTCGATGATGTCGGCCCCGGCCTCACCGGCGGTGGCGTCGCGCAGCCTGTCCATCTGGGTGCGGTGCCGGTCCAGCGTCTCCGCGCTGTCGAACGCCGACGACACCACCGCGCGTGCGGTGTCGCGGTTGAGCAACAGGCTTGTGCCGCAATGCCCGTCGAGTTCTTCCAACGCAGGCAACGCCCGGTGACGGAACAGATCGAGGCCGGACTCGATCCGGCTCGGATCGATTCTGCACCAGCTGACGCGGGCACAGGCGCCCTCGCCGGTCTCATGCGTGCGGTGCATGACCGCGATCTCCCAGTCCTCGACCTCCATGGTGCCGCCCAGGATCTGGGCGGCACGGTCGCGCACCTCCCGCACCAGCGGCACACTGGCTCGCATCGCTTCCTCGGATTCCCAGGCGCTGGTGGCGATACACCGCCCCGAACTGCGGTCCACCAGCACCGACAATCCGACGAAGCCGTGCATCCGCCGCATCTCGTGCATCACAGAATCCCGCATGTGCGCTACACCGTCGTCGATCGACGCCGGCCGTCCCCAGACGGTCGTGGTTCGTGCATACACAATCTGCCTCCTTCCGACGAGGCAGCGTCGCGACGGCGCTGCCGTCGGCACCGATTGTCCTCCGCGCGACAGCGCGCCACAAGAGATCAGGCGATCGACAACGCGATGCCGTCGAGGATGTCGTGCTCGCTGACCACCAGCTCGGAGATGCCGGCCCGATCGGCCAGCACCGCGGCCAGCTCGGTCACGATCAGCGCGCCCCCGCCGATCACGTCGACCCGACCCTCGTGCATCGGGCCGAGCACCGCACGCTGCTCGCGCGTCATGCTCAGCAGCTCATCGCAGACGCCGAGGAGGTCGTCGAACCGGACCCTCGACAGATGGATGGCGGCGGGGTCGTAGGTCGTCAGATTGTGCGCCAGCGCAGCCAGTGTGGTCATCGTGCCGGCCACCCCGACCCAGGTGCGGGCCTGTTCGACGGGGACGACCCGCAGCGCCTCGTCCAGCGCGTCGCACACCACCGACCGGGCCTCGTCGATCTGCGCCGTCGTGGGCGGATCGGAGTGCAGGCACCGCTCGGTCAGCCGCACACAGCCGATGTTCGTCGAGTACGCAGCGGTGACCTCGTCGGCCCCCAGCACCAGCTCCGTCGAACCGCCACCCAGGTCGACGACCACGAAAGGTGCTGCCGCGGAATCCAACTCGCCGACCGCACCATGGAAGGACAGCGCCGCCTCCTCGTCGCCGGTGATGACCTCGGCCACGGCGCCCGGCACCACGGCGCCGAGCACCGCCGAGGTCATCGCGAAGAACTCGTCACGGTTGGCGACATCACGCGCCGCCGACGTGGCCACCATCCGGACCGCGTCGACCCCGTGGTCGCGCATGGTCTCGGCGTACCCGGCCAGCGCGGTTTCCGTGCGCGCCAACGCCTCCGGGGCGAACTGCCCCGTGGCGTCCACGCCCTGACCCAGCCGCACGATCCGCATGTCCCGGACCACGTCGGTCAGACGGCCGTCGGCGCCCGCGTCGGCGATCAACAGCCGGATCGAGTTCGTACCGCAGTCCACCGCCGCGACTCTGCTCATGTCCACACGTCCCGATCCACTATCCCCACCATGCCCGGCTCGGCGGCCAGTACCGCGAGCGCCTCGTCACCGAACGGGTTGACCCCCGGCCCCTTCGCGAGCGAGTGCGCGATCACCACGTGCAGGCACTTGACCCGGTCGGGCATGCCGCCCCCGGAGAACGTCGTCCCCAACGGTTCGATCGCGTCCCGCTCGGCCAGATACGATTCGTGCGCGCGGCGGTACGCCGCGGCGAGGTCGGGATCCTGCGTCAGCCGCTCGGTCATCTCCCGCATCATCCCGGAGGACTCCAACCGGCTCGCCGCAGCCGTCAAGGCCGGATGCGTCAGGTAATACAGCGTCGGAAACGGCGTCCCGTCAGGCAGTTTCGGCGCCGTCTTGACCACGCCGGGTTCACCGTTGGGGCACCGATAAGCGATCTCGAGCACACCGCGCGGCTCCCGGCCCAACTGCGCCGCGACGGCCTCGAGGTCGGCCGGGTCAACCACCGGGGGCAGGCGCGTCAGGCGGCGGCGGCACCGCAGGAGCGGGCACCGGTGTCGCCGGCGAAATAGGGCGTGGCACATCCGAAATCGTATTCCACAGCGCGGTGTACCACGGATCCGTACTGCGCATCTCGGTCAGATCCTCCTGCTCCGGCACGGGAGTCGTTGCCCCGGGCGGCAATTGGACCTGGTAAGGAATCTCCCCGGGCATCACGAAGCCCAGCCGCTCTCGTGCCTGCGCGGCGATGAACACCGGATCGGCCAGCTTGGCCTTCTGCTCCTCGAGCTCGCGGATCTGCTCCCGCAGCTGGGCTTCGCTGGCCTGCAGCTGTTTCATCTCCGTGCGCTGCGAGAAGTAGGTGCGCACCGGTCCGGCGATGGTGAGCGTGAGCACGCACACCACTGCCGCCAGGATGGCCGCCCGTCGCGCCGTGGACCCGAACCGCTGCTCGGCGGCCGCGTCCGCGGAAATCAGGATCGACTCACGGATCGATGTCGGCTTGCCGTCGCCCTCGGTGTCACCGTCGAGGGTGGCCAGCTCCTTGCCCGGCTCGGGGCTCTTGGGCTCGCGGCGTAACGACGTCCCCCGCGGCTTCGCGCGCCCGGCACCGGACTTTCCCGGCCGTGATGGCCGGGACGCCGGAGTCCGCCGAGGGTCGGGTCGTTTCGCGTCGGGCACAGGCTATTTTGTCTCCAAAGAGAACCGCGGGAACGCCAGATCGCCGGCGTAGCGGGCCGCGTCACCCAGTTCGTCCTCGATGCGCAGCAGCTGGTTGTACTTGGCGACCCGCTCGCTGCGGGCAGGCGCACCGGTCTTGATCTGACCGCTGCCCACCGCCACGGCCAGATCGGCGATCGTGGTGTCCTCGGTCTCGCCGCTGCGGTGGCTCATCATCGTCTTGTACCCGGAGGTGTGGGCCAGCGACACCGCGTCGAGGGTCTCGGTCAGCGTGCCGATCTGGTTGACCTTCACCAACAGCGCGTTGGCCGCACCCCGCTGGATGCCGTCCTCGAGACGCTCCGGGTTGGTGACGAACAGATCGTCGCCGACGAGCTGGATCCGGTCACCGATCGCGTTGGTCAGCGCCACCCAGCCGTCCCAGTCGTCCTCCGACAGCGGATCCTCGATCGACACCAACGGGTAGGCGTTGAGCAGCTCGTCGTAGAACTGCGTCATCTGCTCGGCGGTGCGGTTCTGCTTCTCGAAGGCGTATCCGCTGCCCTGGGTGTAGAACTCGGTGGCCGCCACGTCGAGCGCCAACGCCACCTCGCTGCCGACGCGCAGCCCGGCGCCCTCGATCGCGGTGCTGATCAGATCCAGCGCGGCAGTGGTGCCCGGCAGGTCGGGGGCGAAGCCGCCCTCGTCCCCCAGACCGGTGGCCAGGCCCTGCTTCTTGAGCACCGACTTCAGCGAGTGGTACACCTCGGCGCCCCAGCGCAGCGCCTCTTTGAACGACGGCGCACCGATCGGCGCGATCATGAACTCCTGCACGTCGACCCCGGTGTCGGCGTGTGCGCCACCGTTGATGATGTTCATCATCGGCACCGGCAGGATGTGGGCGTTCGGGCCGCCGATGTAGCGGAACAGCGGCAGCTCCGACGACTGCGCCGCCGCCTTGGCCACCGCCAGCGACACACCCAGGATGGCGTTGGCGCCGAGCCGGGACTTGTCGGGCGTGCCGTCGAGATCCACCAGTGCCTGATCGACCAGCCGCTGCTCGTCGGCGCCCATCCCGATCACCGCGGGAGCGATCTCGTCGAGCACCGCCTCCACGGCCTTCTGCACACCTTTGCCCAGGTAGCGGGAGCCGCCATCGCGCAACTCGACCGCCTCGTGCTCACCGGTGGACGCACCCGACGGGACCGCGGCACGCGCAACCGAACCGTCCAGCAGCCCGATCTCGACCTCCACGGTGGGATTGCCCCGGGAATCGAGGATCTCGCGGGCTGCGACCTGCTCGATGATGGGCACTGTTGTCTCCTTGATGTCGTGAACCGGTGAGATTGTTCTAGAGAGCCTAGAGCCTGCCCGATCAGGCGGCGCCGCCTAGAGGCGCCGACCGTCGGCGTAGGCCGTGGCCCAGTCCCGCACCGTGCGCAGGTACTGCTCGGAGTTGTTGTAGGCCAGCACCGCGTTCATCCAGCCGCGCGGGGTGTCCAGATCCTTGCCGCTCCAGCACAGATAGCCGGCCGCCGACAGCGCCGCGTCGTCGATGTTGTCCGCGCTGATACTGCCGTCGTTGTTCGCGTCGACGCCGTAGAGCCGCCAGGTCTCGGGGATGAACTGCATCGGCCCCATGGCCCGCGCGAACGGCTCCTCGCCGTCGTGGCTGACCGCATCGTGGTCGAGGATCTCCAGGTTGCCGGCGGTGCCGTCGAGCGGGACCCCGCGGATAGGTGGATCCACGTCGCCGTTGCGGGCCACGACGGCCCCGCGGTAGGTGCCGTGGTGACTCTCGACCTGCCCGATTCCGGCCAGCGTCGTCCACTTCAGGTTGCAGTCCGGGTTCTCCACCTCGGCGACCCGCGCCGCGTACGCGTAAGCCTCGAGAGCGGTGACCGGGATGCCCAGTGCCGGGGCCCGCGCGGCCGCCCATTCGTGCAGCTGGTCGGCGGGGCGCCCCGCGGCGTAGGTGTCGATCTGCGGGACCGGGTCCCCCGGTGGCGGCGGCACCCCTTCCGGGATGCGCGAACCCAGCTGCCAGGAACAACTGGCCGCCATGAGCAGCGCTGTCGCGCCGATCACGGCAATTGCCTGTAGCCAACGCACCCGCGTCACCGGACTCCTCAACCCGCTTCGGACGTAACCCATGGTCCCACGGGTCCGCGCATGGTCGTGCCGACACACCCGCCTTGCCTGCCGACGTCACCGAAGAATCCCGGGTTGATCATGCGATCGCAGGTTAGGTACGCCTATTCTCATCCAGGCGAAACGTGTTACGTTGCGCACCGACTTCGAGGAGGCCCCCGTGAAGCAGCGTTTTGCCTGGCCAGCCGCGGTTGCCGCGATCGCGCTCGTGGTAGCAGCATGCTCCGGGGGCTCCGACGGCTCCGGCGGCCAGGACACCACGACCGCGACGACCAGCGCCGGCACCACCTCGGCCGCCGCAGCGCCGGATCCCCTGGTCGAAAAGGCGGCTGCGGATTACAAGGCCTACGCCAGCGGCCAGATCGACGAGCTCGTCGGCGTGGTCAAGGTGTTCACCGACGCCGTGCGGGCCGGTGACCTGCAGGCTGCGCAGAACGCTTACGCGCCGTCGCGTCTACCGTGGGAGCGCATCGAGCCGATCGCGGGCCTGGTCGAGGAGATCGACGGCAAGATCGACGCCCGGGTGGACGACTTCGCCGGTGTCGACGACCCGCAGTTCACCGGTTGGCACCGGCTGGAGTACCTCCTGTTCGACCAGAACACCACCGAGGGCGGTGCGCCGTTCGCCGATCAGCTCGACGCCGACGTCGCCGCGCTCAAGGAACAGTTCGCGACCATCGAGGTCAAACCCATCGACGTCGCCAACGGCGCCGCCGAGCTGGTCGAAGAGGTCTCCGAAGGCAAGATCACCGGCGAAGAGGACCGCTACGCCAAGACCGACCTGTGGGACTTCGACGGGAACATGCAGGGTGCCCGCGACGCCGTGGGCATGCTCAACCCTGCGTTGGTCCAGGCCGACCCTGCGTTGCTGGGCAAGATCGACGCCGGAATCAATTCGGTGTTCCAGACCATGGAGCCGCTGCGCCGCGGTGACGGATGGGTGCTGTTCTGCACGGAGAACGACCCGTACCCGTCACCGCGCTGCCCCGAGGTGACCGTCGACCAAGCCACCGTCGACAAGCTCAAAGCCGAGTTGGCGGGTGTCTCGGAGAACCTGTCGCAGGTCGCCGGGGCACTGAACCTGCAGTGAACGAGGGCCCGCGGCGCCCGGGCTTGTCCCGCCGGGGGTTTGTCACCGCGGTCGCGGGAGCAGGGGCGGTGGCCGGTGCGCTCGCCGGCTGCACTCAACGCAGCGAATCGCCGGCCGCCGAGCCGGCCGAACGCTTCATCCCGTTCGAGGGTCCGCACCAGACCGGGCTCACCGCGTTGCCCATCCCCGAGCAGGGGCTGATCGCCACCTTCAACGTGTTGTCCAAGGACCGTGCCGGCCTGGCGACGACGCTGCGCGAACTCACCGACGAGATCCGCGGCCTGATGGCCGGGCGGCCGCCCGAGGTGCGTGGTCCGGCGTACCCGCCGGTCGATTCGGGCATCCTCGGCGAGAAGCCGCCCGCGGACAACCTGTCCATCGTGGTCAGCGTCGGCGCGTCGCTGTTCGACGACCGGTTCGGCCTGGCCGATCGCAAGCCGCGCGACCTGGTCACCATGCCGTTCCTCGCCAACGACCGGCTGGACCCGAAGCTCTCCCACGGCGACATCGCGATCCTGTTCGAGGCCGGCCACAACGACACCGTGCAGTTCGCGCTGCGCCAGCTGATGCGGCGCACGCGACGCGACCTGGTGTTGCGCTGGATGATCGACGGTTACGCGCGCGGTATCGGCGCCGGTCGCGCCTCCGAAGCCGGCACCCCGCGAAACCTGATGGGGTTCAAGGACGGAACCTCCAATCTCGACGTCACCGACGCCGCGGTGATGGACCGCCACGTCTGGGTGGGACCCGACGACGGGGAACCGGACTGGGCGGTCGGCGGCACCTACCAGGCGGTGCGGATCATCCGGATGTTCGTCGAGTTCTGGGACCGCACCCAACTCGTCGAGCAGGAGGCGCTGTTCGGACGCGCCAAGGTCAGCGGCGCCCCGCTGGGCCTGTCGGGCGAGTTCACCGACCCCGATTACGCGTCGGACCCTGAGGGACAACGCATTCCGTTGGATGCGCACATCCGGCTGGCCAATCCGCGCACCCCGCAGACGGAGGAGAACCTGATCCTGCGCCGCGGGTTCAACTACTCACGCGGGTTCGACGGCGCCGGGCGTCTGGACCAGGGGCTGGCGTTCGTCGCCTACCAGCGCAGCCTCGAGAAGGGCTTCCTCACCGTGCAGCGGCGCCTCAAGGGGGAACCGCTCGAGGAGTACATCCTGCCCGTCGGCGGGGGTTTCTTCTTCGCTCTGCCCGGTGTGCCCGGACCGGACCGGTTCCTGGGGGATCGCCTGCTGGACTGAGGGGTGCCCGCCGTAGGTCTCACCCGTCACACAGATCGACTTTTCGCAGCGAAAGTGCGAGAAGACGTCTGCGAAACGTTGATCCGTGCTACCCCTGAGGTTCGGTGGGCCAGTGCGCCCGCCACTCGTCGGGATCGATCGCGGTCACCGGGGCATCGTCGAGTTCTTCGGCCACCTCGTCGCCGCGGCGTTCCGCGGCCACCGCCTGCTCCGCGGCCCGCACGTCATCCATGAACGTCAACACCGCTGTGCGCAGGGCGGTTTCGGCGTCGACGTCGGCGGCCACCGACACCGTGGTCAGCCCCGGCGGGATCAGATCCGCCGGCACGCCGGCAGTCTCGGCGCGGGCGAGCACCTTCTGCGTCAGCGCGAGCGCGGGCTGCCCGGTGGGGATGTCGTCCATGCACGACGCTCGCGCCTTCTTCTCCAGTGCTTTGCGCTGTTCCCATTGCGCCAGTTGATCTTCCAACGTCACGGTCTCGCCGGCCAGGACGGCCGGTACGCGGTTGCCCAGCTTGCGTACGAGCGCGTCGGCGACGTCGTCGATGTCGAACGCATTCTCCGGCGCATCCTCGGCGATGCGGGCGTGGAAGAGCACCTGCAAAAGGACGTCGCCGAGTTCGTCGCGCAGCTCGCCGAGGTCGCCGCCGTGTACGGCGTCGAACAGCTCGTAGGTCTCCTCGAGTAGGTACCGGCGCAGCGAGTCGTGGGTCTGCTGACTCTCCCACGGTCCTGCGGTGCGCAGCCGGTCCATCAGGGTGACGGCGTCGACGAGCCGCTCCCCGGGTTGCGGCTCCGGCGCGGCGATAACCCGCTCACCGGCGGCGATCCGCGCGGCGACGACAGGATGGGTGCGGTCGGAGGACAGCAGGATCTCTGCGGCATCCCCGTCGTGGGCGGGCCGCGCAGACGGCAGCGACCACGGCACCTTGATCGGCAGTTCCTCGGTGTACTGCACGTCGCCGGAGAGAAGCTCGATGGCCTCGATCGGGATCAGCGTCGGCCGCCGCGGGTCCACCAGGACAACCGTCATGCGCCACCTCCGAACTTGGTTATATCAACTTCGGCGTCACCGTTCCCGGCGATCGCGAGCAACAGCCCGGCCACGAACGCGACGAGCTCCAGGTCCCGGATGCGTGGGGACCCGACACCGCTGCCCGCCCGCGGCACGGGCACCTGGACCGTCGATGTGGTGGCCCGGTAGTTGCTTCCCGCGTAGAGGCGCTTGAGTCGCAGCTGCGCCGAATCCGGCAGTGTCAGAGGCGAAATGCGTAGTGTAGTCGCCGACGGCGCACTGATCTCGGTGACGCCGTACGCACGGGCCAGCAACCGCAACCGGGCCATGGCGACCAGCCGGTGCGCCGGCTCGGGCAGCGGCCCGTACCGGTCGACGAGTTCTTCGATGACCCTGTCGACGGCGGCGTCGTCGGGTGCGGCGGCCAGGCGGCGGTAGGCCTCCAGCCGCAGTCGGTCGCTGCCGATGTAGTCCGGCGGCAGATGGGCGTCCACCGGCAGGTCGATGCGGACGTCTTTCGGTTCTTCAGCGGTGGCAACGGTTTTGCCGTCCGCGGCGGCCCGGTAGGCCTCCACCGCCTCGCCGACCAGTCGCACGTACAGGTCGAACCCGACGCCGGCGACGTGGCCGGACTGCTCGGCGCCCAAGACGTTGCCCGCACCGCGGATCTCGAGGTCCTTCATCGCCACCGCCATGCCGGCGCCGAGTTCGTTGTTCTGCGCGATGGTGGCCAGGCGGTCGTAGGCCGTCTCGGTCAGCGGAATTTCGGGCGGGTACAGGAAGTATGCGTAGCCACGCTCCCGCGACCGCCCGACGCGGCCGCGCAGCTGGTGCAGCTGGGAAAGCCCGAACGTGTCGGCCCGTTCGACGATCAGCGTGTTGGCGTTGGAGATGTCCAACCCGGTCTCGACGATCGTGGTGCACACCAGGATGTCGTACTCCCGGTTCCAGAACCCCTCGACCGTCTTCTCGAGCTGTTCCTCGGGCATCTGCCCGTGCGCGACCACCACCCGCGCCTCGGGCACCAGCTCGCGCACCTTGGCCGCCGCCGAGTCGATGGTGCGCACCCTGTTGTGGATGTAGAAGGCCTGCCCGTCGCGCAGCATCTCGCGGCGCAACGCCGCGGCGACCTGTTTGTCGTCCTGCGGCCCGACGTAGGTCAGCACCGGATACCGCTCCTCCGGCGGGGTGAGGATCGTCGACATCTCGCGGATGCCGGCCAGACTCATCTCCAAGGTGCGGGGAATCGGGGTGGCGCTCATGGTCAACACGTCGACGTGGGTGCGCATCGACTTGATGTGCTCTTTGTGTTCGACGCCGAACCGTTGCTCCTCGTCGACGATGACCAGTCCAAGGTCCTTCCACGTCACCCCGGTCTGCAGCAGCCGGTGCGTGCCGATCACGATGTCCACGCTGCCGTCGCGCATGCCTTCGAGGGTGGCCCGCGAGTCGGCCGGATCGGTGAAGCGCGACAAGCCCTTCACCGTCACCGGGAACCCGGTCATCCGCGTGATGAACGTCTGCAGGTGCTGTTCGGCCAGCAGCGTCGTGGGCACCAGCACCGCGACCTGCTTGCCGTCCTGCACGGCTTTGAACGCCGCGCGCACCGCGATCTCGGTCTTGCCGTAGCCGACGTCACCGCAGATGACCCGATCCATCGGGACCGGCTTCTCCATGTCCGACTTGACCTCTTCGATGGCGGTCAGCTGGTCCACCGTCTCGGTGAAGCCGAACGCGTCTTCCATCTCGCGCTGCCACGGGCTGTCGGGAGCGAACGCGTGCCCCGCCGAGGCCTGCCGTTTGGCGTACAGCGCGACCAGTTCGGCGGCGATCTCGCGCACCGCTCGGCGGGCTTTGGTCTTGGTGTTGGCCCAGTCGCTGCCGCCGAGTCGGCTCAGCGTCGGTGCTTCGCCGCCGACGTAGCGCGACAACTGGTCCAGCGAGTCCATCGGCACGTACAACTTGTCGGTTCCGCCACCGCGCTTCGCGGACGCGTACTCCAACACCAGGTACTCGCGGCGCGCACCGCCGACCACCCGTTCGGTCATCTCGACGAACTTGCCGATCCCGTGCTGGTCGTGCACCACCAGATCCCCGGCCGTCAGTGCCAAGGGGTCGACGACGTTACGCCGCTTGGCCGCGAGCTTCTTGCCTTCGGCGGCCGCGGCGCGGTTACCGGTCAGATCGGTCTCGGTGATCACCACCAGGTCCGCGCCGGGCAGCACCACGCCGTCGCGCAACGGGCCCTGAAGGACCCCGAACACCCCGGCGGCAGGGGCCGCGCCGGGCTCCAGAAGTGTTGCGGCGACGTCGGATTCGCCGAGCTGCTCGACGACACGCTTGGCGGTACCTGTGCCCGGCGTGACGACCGCGCCGTAACCACCCGTCGCGACGTGGGCGCGCAGCATCGCGAAGATCTCATCGAGATTGTGCTGCTGGCCGCGCGCCGACGGCGCCGGCCGGACGTCGAGCGCCACCGCGTCGTCGGAGCCGGTGTCGAGTTGGCTCAGCGTCCACCACGGATGCCCGGCCGCCCGGGTCGCGTCGCGCGCCTCCCCGAACCCGACGAAGCCCGACGCTCCGAGCGCCTCCAGGTCGATCGGCACGTCGCCGCCGACCGCGGCGGTCGACCACGACGCCTCGAGGAACTCCTGGCCGGTCTTGATCAGGTCCGCCGCCCGGGTCCGGACCTTCTCCGGGTCGCAGATCAGCACCGGCGCGCCGGCGGGCAGGTGGCTCGGCACGGTGACCAGATCGGTGGCCCGCAGCAGCGGGAGCAGGGCCTCCATGCCGTCGACCGGGATGCCCTCGGCCAGCTTGGCCAGCATGTCGGGCACGCTGCCCGGCACGCTGTTCTCCCGCGCCGGGTGCTCGGCCGACAACGCTGCGGCACGCTCGCGCACGTCAGGGGTCAGCAGCACCTCGCGGCACGGCACCGCCACCACTGCCGCGACGTCGATCTCGGGGATCGACCGTTGGTCGGCCACCGAGAACATCCGCATCTCGGAGATCTCGTCACCCCAGAATTCGACACGGACGGGATGCTCGGCCGTCGGCGGGAAGACATCGAGAATGCCGCCGCGGACCGCGAATTCGCCCCGCTTACCCACCATGTCGACACGGGTGTAGGCCAGTTCCACCAGATGTGCGATGACGGAATCGAATTCCAGCTCGGCGCCGACGCTCAACGTCACCGGCTCGATGTCGGCGATGTCGGGGGCCATCGGCTGCAGCAGCGAGCGCGCCGTGGTCACCACGATCCGCAGCGGCGGTCCGAGCCGCTCGTCGTCGGGGTGGGTGAGCCGGCGCAGCAGCATCATGCGGGCACCGACGGTGTCCACGCCGGGCGAGAGCCGCTCGTGCGGCAGCGTCTCCCAGGACGGGAACATCGCGACGGTGTCACCGAAGACGCCGCGTAGCTCGGCGGTCAGGTCGTCGGCCTCGCGCCCGGTGGCGGTGACGACGAGCAACGGCGGTGTGTCGATCGCCGAGACCAGCGCGGACGCGACGAAGACCCGCGCGCTGGCCGGGCCGACGAGGTTGAGATCTACGGGCCGTTCGGCGGCACGACGGGCGACATCCTGCAGAGAGGGGTCACGCAGTGCCAGTTCGACGAGGCCCGCGATCGGGGTGTGGACATGGAGGGTCCCCGATGCGGTCATGATGGGTCCATCGTAGGCACCCGGCGCGCGTGGCATCAGCTTGCCCGCCGGCTGAGGTCACTCCTCGTGCAGCACCGGATCGGACTCCAGATGGGTCAGCCCGTTCCAGCACAGGTTCACCAGATGCGCGGCCACCACTTCCTTCTTGGGTTCGCGCACATCGAGCCACCACTGCGCCGCCATCGACACCGAACCGACCAGCGCCTGGGCGTAGAGCGGAGCGAGATCGGGGTCCAGGCCACGTCGCGAGAAATCTCCCGCCAGGATCGAGGCCACCTGGCTGACCGCATCGTTGAGCAGCGTCGAGTACGTGCCCTGGGTGATGCTGGCCGGGGAGTCGCGGATCAGGATGCGGAAGCCGTCGGTGCGTTCCTCGACGTAGGTCAGCAGTGCCAGCGCCACCCGCTCCACCCGCACGCGGGACCTGTTGTTGGTCAACGACGACGTGATGCCGTCCAGCAGGGCCGACATCTCGCGGTCGACGACCACCGCGTAGAGCCCCTCCTTGCCGCCGAAGTGCTCGTAGACCACCGGCTTGCTGACGTTGGCGCGCAGCGCGATCTCCTCGATGGAGGTGCCGTCGAACCCGCGCTCGGCGAACAGCGACTTGGCGATCTCCACCAGCTGCTGACGCCGCTCGGTGCCGGTCATCCGGGCCCGGGGGGCGCGCATCTCCTTCTCCGACCCAGCCACGGGTCTCAGCGTAGATGGTCAAACGCGCCCCGACGGGTAGCCTCTAGCACCGTGATCACGCTGGATCGGCTGATCAACGTCCTCGGCGGTTACGGCGCCCGCCTGCGCGTCACGTCGGTCGTCAGATCCACCGAGCTGCGCAGTGTGGTGCTGCCCGAGGTCGTCGACAGCCGCACCGTCTCCGGCGACGTGTTGCTCGCCGTGGGCGCGACATCGGTGGACGAAGCGCTGACGTGGGCGCGTGCAGCCCGCGCGGCCGTCGTGATCGTCCGCCAGTCGGGTGGTCCGGTCCCTGCCGAGCCGACCGAGATCGCGGTCGTGGCGATCGATTCGGCGATGCCGTGGAGCGACTTCGCCGCCATCGTCTACGGGCTGGTGATGGAAGGCCGCGAGACCGAGTCCGGGCGCGGCCCCACCGATCTGTTCGCCCTGGCCGACAGCCTGGCCGTCGCCGTCGGCGGACCCGTGGTGATCGAGGATCGGATGTCGCAGGTGCTGGCCTATTCCCGAGGCCAGGAATCCACCGACCCGGCCCGGGTCGCGACGATCCTGCAGCGGCAGGCACCGGCGTATCTGCGGGCGGTGTTCGACGAGCACGGCGCATTCACCCATCTGGTCGCCTCGGACGAGCCGATGTTCATTCCGGGAGTGGAGGCCGTCGGGTTGTCCGGGCGCATGGTCGTGGCGGCCCGCGCCGGCCGCGAACTGCTCGGGTCGGTGTGGGTGGCCTGTCCCGCTCCGCTGCCTGCCCCCGCGCAGGACGCCCTGACCGAGGGCGCGCACACGGTGGCGCTGCACCTGCTGCGCTCCCGTGCCAGTGCCGACCTGGAACGGCAGGTGGAGTCCGAGCTGGTGATCCGGCTGCTGGAGAGTCCGGCCGACGCGGCCACCGTCGCCAGCCGGTTGGGGCTGCCGCCGGGAGATCTGCGCGTCATCGCACTGCGCGCGCAACAGGACGGTCAGGGCCACGCCGCGTTGCTGCAGGTCTTCGAACGTGCCACCGCCGGCTTTGGATGGTCGCGGCCGTCGCGCAGCGCGTTGGCCGGCACCACCGTCTACACGCTGCTGGCCGCACCGGAGGCCGAGGTCGCCCGGGACTGGGTGACCCGCCTGGTCGCGGCGCTGCCGGAACAGCTCGTCGTGCAGGCCGGGATCAGCGCCCCGGCCGCGGCGACCGAGATGGCCGCCGCCCGCACCGAGGCCGACGAGTGCCTGGCGCTGCAGGAGAGCACCGACCCCGACGTGTTCCCGGCCTACGACGAGTCGTGGGACGACTTGGTGTTGCAACGGTTGCGCACGGCCGCGCAGTCGGGCCGTACCCCGTTCCGCGGCGCGGTGGCCGAGCTGCGTGACCACGACCGCGCACACGGCACCGCCTACATCGCCACCTTGCGTACCTGGCTGCAGGAGCACGGCGATCCCGGGCGCACGGCAGCGCAGCTGGGAGTGCACGAGAACACCATCCGCTACCGGATGCGGCGCATGGCCGAGATCGCCGACCTGGACCTCGACGACTCGCACAAGCGGTTCGCGATGATGATCGCCCTGGCCGTGCTCGACTGACCTTTGTCCGTTTGCGACAGCAGTCCACCGGTATTTTGTCGGCCCACCACAATGTCAGCTGTTTCACCTGCCCGGACCATGGGAGTCGATCGGTGCATTCGGCGACGGGAGGGGAAGGATGGCGACCGGTTCGGCAATGAGCGACGCCCCTCGCTCCGTCGTGGTCGTCGGCGCCGGCATCGTCGGGTTGTCCACCGCCTGGTTCCTGCAGGAGCGCGGCGTCGAGGTGACCGTCGTGGACCGCGAAGGCGTCGCCGCCGGCGCATCGTGGGGCAACGCCGGCTGGATCTCCCCCGCGCTCACCGCCCCGCTGAACGCGCCGGGTGTCCTGCGCGAGGGTCTGCGTTCGCTGGCCGATCCCGCCGCGGCGCTGCACATCCCGCTGCGCCCGGACAGCGCGCTCATCCGGTTCCTGACCCGGTTTGCCGCGAACTCCCGCGCGTCGGTGTGGCGGGCGGCGGTCGCGGCCAACGCCGTCCTCAACGACGAGGCCATCGAGACCTATGACGTGCTGGTGGCCAACGGCGTCGACGCACCGGTGACCGATACCTCCATCTCCGTGGCGTTCCGCGACGCGCAGAAGGCCGCGGCGTTCCAGGCTGGACTGCAACACCTCGAGACCACCCACCACGACGTGCGCAGCGAGATGCTCACCGGTGCGACGATCCGTGAGCAGGTACCGCTGGCCTCCTCCGACGTCGCGGCCGTCGTGAGTGTGTTCGGGCAGCGGTTCGTCGATCCCGGCCGGTTCACCCACGCCCTCGGCGACGCGGTGGCGGCGCGGGACGGGCACGTCATCACCGGCGAGGTCGTCGGATTCTCCGGCGGCCGCGACGTGCAGGTGCGCCTGGGCAACGGGGAGACCGTACGCGCCGATGCCGTGGTGCTGGCCACCGGAGCCTGGCTGCCCGCGCTGACCGGCCGTCGCATCCGCGTGCGCCTGCAGGCCGGCCGAGGCTATTCGTTCACCGTGCCGGTCGACCGCGCGTTACCCGGACCGATCTACCTGCCCGAGGCGCGGGTGGCCTGCACGCCCTACCGGGACGGGCTGCGTGTCGCCGGAACCATGGAGTTCCGGCGGCCGTCCGAACCGCTGATCCCCCGTCGCGTCGACGCCATCGTCGCCTCCGCCGCACCGCTGCTCGACGGGGTGCGCTGGGACGCGCGCCACGACCTCTGGGTCGGACCCCGCCCCGTCACCGATGACGGCAAGCCGCTGATCGGTGAGCTCGAACCGGGCGTCTTCACCGCGGGCGGCCACGGCATGTGGGGGCTGGCGCACGGCCCGGCCACCGGCCGGTTACTGGCCGAGCAGATCACCACGGGAAAACAACCCGAGGTGCTGCGACCGTTCGACCCGCTGCGACGCGGGTCCCGAGCACTGGACCCGCCGCCGGCAGGCCACTGACACCCCACCCCTCGCCTCGCGAGGGATTCCCCCGTCGTCAGGGGCGGAGCTTTTTCTCCTTCTTCAGCCCGCCCCTGACGGCAACCACTCCCACCGGAAGGAACACGACGTGTACGACAACGACCGCATCTGGATGACCCCGCAGACACGGCAGAGCCTGGAAACCGAGCTCGCCGAGCTGCTGGCGCTGCCCAACCCGGCCGAAGGCGAAGACGGTGAACGCACCGATCAGGTCGTCGACGCCTGGCTGGCACGCAAGGAGCGGATCCGCGAGATCCACGAGCTGCTCAGCAAGGCCGACGGCTCCACGCTGCCCGCCGACGACGGCATCGTCGAGCCCGGCATGGTGGTCACCGTGCGCTACGACGACGCCGGTGACACCGAGTCGTTCCTGCTGGGCACCCGGGGCACGTCGGACACCGAGCTCGACGTCTACACGGTGAACTCGCCCCTGGGCAGCGCGCTGCTCGGCGCCAAGCCCGGTGAGCAGCGCAGCTACCAGTTGCCCAACGGCACCATCCAGCAGGTGACGGTGTTGACGGCCAAGCCGTTCGGGGCTCACGAGCTCGACAGCGCCGCGGCGGGCTGATCGCCCCGTCGGATAAAGTGCACGCGTACGTGACGTCCGATCCGTCGTGGTGTAATCGGCAGCACCTCTGATTTTGGTTCAGATAGTTCAGGTTCGAGTCCTGGCGACGGAGCACATCATCGCGAGCGTGCGCACAGGGACACCCTGCAGCGGTGTGTCGAGGTGCGGACACGCGCGCTCGCGGGGGAAGGACGACAGGTATGCGGCAGGCCGCAGTTCTCATTCTGGCCGCCGGCGCCGGCACCCGGATGAAGTCGGCCCTACCCAAGGTGCTGCATCCGCTGGGCGGTCGGACCATGCTGGCCCACGCGCTGACCGCCGTGACCGGAGTCGACCCGCGCCACGTGGTCGTGGTGGTGGGCAAGGACCGCGACCAGGTGGCCCCTGCCGCACGGCAGCTGGGCGAACAACTGGGGCGCGACGTCGAAATCGCCGTGCAGGAACAACAACTCGGCACCGGGCACGCCGCCCAGTGCGGTCTGTCGGTGTTGCCGGAGGACTTCACCGGCACCGTCGTCGTCACCTCCGGTGATGTCCCACTGCTCGACTCCGCCACCCTGACCGACCTGATCGCCGTCCACGAGACCGCCGATGCCGCGGTCACCGTGCTCACCACCACCGCCCCCGACCCGACGGGTTACGGGCGCATCCTGCGCGACGACGCGGGCGAGGTGACCGGGATCGTCGAGCAGGCCGACGCGGACACCGCACAACAGGCCATCACCGAGGTGAACGCCGGTGTGTACGCATTCGACGCGGCCATGCTGCGCTCAGCGCTGAGTCGCCTGCAGACCGACAATGCGCAGGGCGAGCTGTACCTGACCGATGTGGTCGCCATCGCCCGAGCCGACGGGCGGGTGGTCGGCGCGGCGCACGTCGCCGACGCGGTGCTGGTGTCCGGGGTCAACGACCGCGTCCAGCTCGCCGAACTCGGCGCCGAACTCAACCGTCGCATCGTCGCGCGCCACCAGCGCGCCGGTGTGACCGTCATCGACCCCGCGACCACCTGGATCGACGTCGACGTGACCATCGGCGGCGACACCACCGTGCGCCCCAACACCCAGCTGCTCGGCCGCACCGCGATCGGGCAGCGCTGCGAGATCGGGCCCGACAGCACGCTGACCGACGTGACCGTCGGCGACGGCGCGTCGGTGGTGCGCACCCACGGCAGCTCGTCGACCATCGGCGCCGACGCCGTCGTCGGGCCGTTCACCTACCTGCGGCCCGGCACCGTCCTGGGCGACGCCGGCAAGCTCGGCGCCTTCGTCGAGACCAAGAACGCCTCGATCGGCACCGGCACCAAGGTGCCCCATCTGACCTACGTCGGCGACGCCGACATCGGCGAGCACAGCAACATCGGGGCGTCCAGCGTGTTCGTCAACTACGACGGAGAAACCAAGAGCCGTACGACAATCGGCTCGCATGTGCGTACCGGGTCGGACACCATGTTCGTCGCGCCGGTGACCGTCGGCGACGGCGCCTACACCGGGGCCGGCACGGTGGTGCGCCGGGATGTGCCGCCGGGTGCGCTGGCGGTCTCCGACGCCCATCAGCGCAACATCGAGGGCTGGGTGGAGCGCAAGCGTCCGGGCAGCGCTGCGGCTGCGGCTGCAGCTGCAGCCACCGAGAATCCGGCAGAAACTGCCGATAATCCGGCCGCATCTACCGGCGAGTAGCCATTCGCGGCCCTTTGTTGGCATTCTGGTAACCCGCCAGCGTAGGAGCGGGAGCGCTACGTACGATGGCCCGAGTATCGATCCGCCATCGATCTGAGAAGCCGAGGGCAGCCCGTGAGCCACGACTGGACCGACAACCGCAAGAACCTGATGCTCTTCGCCGGTCGGGCGCATCCCGAACTGGCCGACCAGGTGGCCAAGGAACTCGATGTGCCGGTCACCGCGCAGACGGCACGCAACTTCGCCAACGGCGAGATCTTCGTCCGGTTCGAGGAGTCCGTCCGCGGCTGCGACGCGTTCGTCCTGCAGAGTCACCCGGCACCGCTGAACGAGTGGATCATGGAGCAGCTCCTGATGATCGACGCGCTCAAGCGGGGCAGCGCCAAGCGCATCACCGCGATCCTGCCGTTCTACCCGTATGCGCGGCAGGACAAGAAGCACCGTGGCCGCGAACCCATCTCAGCACGGTTGATCGCCGACCTGCTCAAGACCGCCGGCGCCGACCGGATCGTCACCGTCGACCTGCACACCGACCAGATCCAGGGGTTCTTCGACGGACCGGTCGACCATATGCGCGCCCAGAAACTGCTCACCGGTTACATCGCCGAGAACTACGCCGACCACGACATGGTGGTCGTCTCCCCCGACTCGGGACGCGTGCGCGTCGCCGAGAAGTGGGCCGACGCGCTGGGCGGGGTACCGCTGGCCTTCATCCACAAGACGCGTGATCCGTTGGTGCCCAACCAAGTTGTGTCCAACCGCGTGGTCGGCGACGTTCGCGGCAAGACCTGCGTGCTGACCGACGACATGATCGACACCGGCGGCACCATCGCCGGCGCTGTGCGCCTGCTCAAAGAGGACGGAGCGGGCGACGTGATCATCGCCGCGACGCACGGCCTGCTCTCCGACCCGGCCCGCGAACGCCTCACCGGTTCGGGCGCCTGCGAGGTGATCGTCACCAACACGCTGCCGATCAGCGAGGAGAAGCGCTTCCCGCAGCTGACCGTTCTCTCGATCGCTCCCCTGCTGGCCAACACCATTCGCGCGGTGTTCGACAATGGTTCTGTGACAAGTCTTTTCGACGGATCGGCCTGAGATGACCGCACGAATCCTGCACAACCCGAAATGCTCGACCTCGCGCAAGACCCTGGACCTGTTGCGCGAGAACGGCATCGAGCCCGAGATCGTGCTCTACCTGAAGGACCCGCCCACCCGCGCCGAGCTGGAGAAGATGCTCCGCGACGCCGGCATCGAGGTGCGCACCGCGGTACGCAAGCGCGAAGCGCTCTACACCGAACTGGGCCTGGCCGACGCATCGGACGACGCGCTGCTCGACGCCATGGCCGAACACCCCATCCTGATCGAGCGCCCGTTCGTGGTGACCGACAAGGGCACCCGGCTGGCCCGTCCCCTCGACAACGTCCGCGAGATTCTGTGAGAGTTCGCCCCCGGGCGGCGCTGGCGGTCGCGGGAGCGCTGGTGCTTTCCGCGTGCGCACCGGAAGCCCCGGACTATCAGTCGATCTGGTCGACGACGAGCACCACCACCACCGCTGCCGCACCACCGGACGAGGACCAGGAGCAGCGGCTGTCGATCGCGGCGTGGCTGGAGCGCCAAGGCGTCGTCGGACAGCAGGTCGCCCCGAACCGGATCACCGACCTGACGGTGACCATGCCGACCCCGCCGGGCTGGCAGCCCTATCAGAACCCCAACCTGAGTCCGGGCACCCGGATGATCGCCAAGGGCTCGACCTACCCGACCGCGATGCTGATGGTCTTCGAGCTCGACGGCGACTTCGACGTGGCGCAGGCCCTCGAGCACGCCAACGTCGACGCCGAGACCTCGGAGAACTTCCGGCAACTCAACGCCTCCCGCGCGGAGTTCAACGGCTTCCCCTCGTCGATGATCGAGGGCAGCTACGACCTCAACGGCGCCCGGATGCACAGCTACAACCGCATCGTCCTGGCCACCGGCGCCCCACCACAGCGGCAGCGCTACCTGGTGCAGTTCACCGTCACCGGCTTCGCGGACAAGGCGGCCGAGGAAGCACCCGACATCGAGGCCATCAT
Organism: Mycobacterium sp. pV006; assembly: GCF_041287115.1. Classification (NCBI taxonomy): domain Bacteria; kingdom Bacillati; phylum Actinomycetota; class Actinomycetes; order Mycobacteriales; family Mycobacteriaceae; genus Mycobacterium; species Mycobacterium sp. pV006. The sequence continues at coordinate 34,695 of NZ_JBGGKT010000012.1, forward strand.
CAAAGGGTTCACCGTCGAGGTCCCGAAGACTCCGCGCCCCTGACCGACACCGGCTCGCCCCACTAGGGTGTGACCATGAGCGACTGGACCGCAGCCGATCTGCCCTCGTTCGCCGGGCGAACCGTCGTCGTCACCGGCGCCAACAGCGGACTCGGCCTGATCACCGCGCGCGAACTGGCGCGCGTCGGCGCCACCACCATCCTGGCGGTGCGCAACCTCGACAAGGGCCGCGAAGCCGCTGCGACGATGACCGGCGACGTCGAGGTACGCAAACTCGACCTGCAGGATCTGGCCTCGGTGCAGGACTTCGCCGACGGTGTCGAACGCCTCGACGTCCTGATCAACAACGCGGGCATCATGGCGGTGCCCTACGCACGCACCGTCGACGGTTTCGAGAGCCAGATCGGCACCAACCACCTGGGTCACTTCGCACTGACCAACCTGCTGCTACCCAAGATCTCCGAGCGCGTCGTGACGGTGTCGTCGCTGATGCACCTGTTCGGCTACGTCAGCCTGAGCGACCTGAACTGGAAATCGCGGCCCTACCTGGCATGGCCGGCCTACGGCCAGTCGAAGCTGGCCAATTTGCTGTTCACCAGCGAACTGCACCGCAAGCTGACCGCCGCCGGCTCGCCGATCCGGGCGCTGGCCGCCCATCCCGGATACTCGGCGACCAACCTGCAGGGGCAGAGCGGCAACCGCCTGGGCGCCCGCGCCGCCGCGATCGGCAACCGTCTGATGGCCACCGACGCCGAGTTCGGGGCCCGGCAGACGCTGTATGCCGCCGCGGCCGACATCCCGGGCGACAGCTTCATCGGGCCCCGATTCATGTCGGTGGGGACGACCGGCCGCCGCTGGCGCAGCCCGCTCGCCCGCGATCGCGCCAAGGCGGCGGGTCTGTGGTCGCTGTCCGAGGACCTCACCGGCGTGCGATTTCCGCTCTGAGGTGTAGCTGCGCTAATCTGGCGACGCGTCACGGCGAGGGTGGCCCCTGCGAGCCACCGTTATCGACGGGAACCAGTACTTCATCTGTGAGCGACCCTGGCCGTGCCCGATACCCGACCTTCGGCACAGGAGCACCACGATGGCACAGAACCCCCCCAACAAGCTGACCGCTGCGGTCCGCACCGCCACCGGTAAGGGCGCGTCGCGTCGCGCCCGCCGTGAAGGGCGCGTGCCCGCGGTGCTCTACGGCCACGGCTCCGACCCGCGCCACCTCGAGCTCAACGCCCGCGACTTCGCCGCGGTCCTGCGTCACGCCGGCACCAACGCCGTGCTGACCCTCGACATCGACGGCCAAGAGCAGCTGGCCCTGACCAAGGCGCTGGACATCCACCCGATCCGTCGCAGCATCCAACACGCCGACCTGCTGGTCGTGCGCCGCGGCGAAAAGGTGGTCGTCGAGGTCAATGTCGTCGTCGAAGGTGACGCGGCGCCCGGCACCCTGGTCACCCAGGAGGTCAACACCGTCGAGATCGAGGCCGACGTGCAGTCGATCCCGGAGCAGATCATCGTGTCGGTCGAGGGCGTCGGCGAAGGCACCCAGTTCCTGGCCGGTCAGCTCGAGCTGCCCGCAGGCGTCACGCTGGTGACCGACCCCGAGAACCTGGTCGTCAACGTCGTCGCGGCGCCCACCGCCGAGGACCTGGACGCCGAGGCCGCTCCGGCCGAGGAAGCCGCTCCCGAGGCCGCCCCGGCTGCCGACGGCGACGACGCCGAGTAGGACGCGTCGTTCATGGCCGAGCCCGTTCTGGTGGTCGGCCTGGGCAATCCCGGACCGCAGTACGCCACCACCCGGCACAACCTCGGCTTCCTGGTCGCCGACATCCTCGCCGATCGCATCGGCGACGGTTTCAAGGTGCACAAGAAGTCGGGGGCCGAGGTGGTCACCGGCCGCCTCGGCGGCAAGCCGGTGGTTGTCGCCAAACCGCGCACCTACATGAACGAGTCGGGCCGACACGTCGGCCCGCTGGCGAAGTTCTACTCCGTGGCGCCGGCCGACGTCGTCGTGCTGCACGACGAACTCGACATCGACTTCGGCCGTATCCGGCTGAAGTTCGGCGGCGGCGTCGCCGGCCACAACGGCCTGCGGTCGGTTGGTGCAGCGTTGGGCAGCAACGATTTCCACCGCGTGCGGATCGGTATCGGCCGGCCTCCGGGACGGCAGTCCGGTGCGTCGTTCGTCCTGGAGAACTTCAACTCGCGGGAGCGACCCGAGGTCGGCACCATCTGTGAGCAGGCCGCCGATGCCACCGAGCTGCTGATCGCCCAGGGCCTGGAGGCCGCGCAGAACACCGTGCACGCCTGGGGCTGACGGGCTTTCAGTCCGAGGTCCGCCGCTTGTAGGCCATCAACGCGAACGGGGCGAACACCGCCGTGAGCGCCAGCGACCACAGGACCGTGGACAGCACCGGGTGGTGCAGCGGCAGCTGGGCGTCGGCGGCTGCCGGACCTCCGTTACCCCACAGCTCACGCATGGCCTGCGCCAGCGACGACACCGGGTTCCATTCGGCGATCACCCTCAACCAGCGCGGCATCGGCTCGGTGGGCACGAAGGTGTTGGCCAGGAACGTGATCGGGAACAGCACCGTGAACATGACGCCGTTGACGGCCTCCACGGTGCGCATCAGCGAACCGACGAGGATGCCGAACCAGATCATCCCGAAACCGAACAACAGCAGCAGGGCATACGCCAGGAGGGCCTCGGCCGCGCTGTTGCGAATGCGCCACCCGATCGCCAAGCCGGTCACCGACATCACCACCACTCCCAGCGAGGAGTGGATCAGGCTGGCGATGCTGCGACCGATCAACACCGACGACCGCGATATCGGCAACGACCGGAACCGGTCGATGATGCCCTTCTCGACATCGGCGGTGATACCCGAGGCCACCACGAACGCGGAGAACACGATGGTCTGCGCGAGGATGCCGGCCAGCAGGTACTCGCGGTAGGACGACCCGCCCGTGTTGATCGACGCGCCGAACACGAAGGCGAACAGCAGCACGAACATGATCGGCTGAGCGGTGACGTCGCTGAGCATCTCCGGCATCCGCTTGGTGTGGATCATGTTGCGTTTGACCATGATCCACGACTGCTGCGCGAGGTTGGTGGGGTGCGTCGGCACCGGGTCGGGCCGGACCGTCGCATTGGCGCTCACCTGCACTGCGGTCATTCGCCGGCCTCCTGACCGTCGTCGGTGCGGTGTCCGGTCAGCGACAGGAAGACGTCGTCGAGGCTGGGCCGGGACAGGCCGATGTCCTCGACCGCGACATCTCGCTCGCGCAACCACCCGGCGACGGTGATCATGTCATCGAGCCCGTCGGCAGAGGCGGTGAGCCTGCGCGCCCCGACGTCGACGAACACCTCAGAACCCCTGCGGCCCAGTACTTCCCGAGCGGTTTCGAGATCGGCCCCGGAGGCGACAGTGACCACCAGGCTGGCACGCCCGGCCTGCTGCTTGAGCTCCATCGGCGATCCCTGCGCGATGATGCGCCCCCTGTCGATCACCACGATGTTGTCGGCCAACTGGTCGGCTTCCTCCAGGTACTGCGTGGTCAGCAGCAGGGTGGTCCCCTGAGCCACCAGCGCGCGCAGGACATCCCACAACTCGTTGCGGCTGCGCGGATCGAGCCCGGTCGTCGGTTCGTCGAGGAACAGCACCGGCGGCGAGGCCAACAGGCTCACGGCGAGGTCCAGCCGCCGGCGCATGCCACCGGAGTAGGACTTGACCACCCGGTCACCGGCGTCGGTCAGGGAGAATTGATGCAGCAGCTGATCACCGAGCCTGTCGAGGTGCTTCTTCCGGATCCCGTAGAGACCGCCGATCATCCGGATGTTCTCCCGGCCGGTGAGCATCTCGTCGACGCTGGCCACCTGGCCGGTCAGACCCATGTGGCGACGCACCTGGTCGGGCTGGGTCCGGATGTCGTACCCGGCGACCCGGGCGGTTCCGCTGGTCGGTTCGGTCAGCGTGGTCATCATCCGGACCGTCGTGGTCTTGCCCGCGCCGTTGGGGCCGAGCAGCCCCAGCACGGATCCCGGCGGCACGGTGAAGCTGACCCGATCGACCACGGTGTCGTCGCCGAAACGCTTCACCAGTTCGTCGGCCTCGATGGCGGGTGCAGATGGCATGGGTTCGACGGTATCGGCTCCGTCCGACCGGACCGGGACGAGCATTGCCACGGGCTAATGGCAGCGATTGCTGTTCGCACCGCCGGGCAGCTGAACGGGTGCGCGGCGCAAGGGCTTGCGTCACGGAAATCCGACGGGGCCGATTCGGGCGAATTTGCCAGCAATGCAGCATGCCGGTCTTTACTATCCGTTGCACATTCACATTTACGTGAACGTCAATCACTTGTCCGCGGCGCGAGGGCGGACCCAACCGGGGGGACCGATGTCGATGATTGCTGCTGCGGATCAGCGCGATGACGATGTGAACAGCAAGGCCACCCGGCACGGTGGGTCCCGGCGACGCTCGCAGGACTTCCCCGTCCGTCGGTGGCTGACGCTGGGCGCGGCCTCGGCCGGTCTGGGCGCAGCTCTGGTGGGTCTTTCCTTGATGGGCCCGCAGGTCGGCGTCGCCGCGGCCGAAGACACGAGTTCGACGTCGAGCACGTCGACCTCGGACTCCCCGCGCGCGAAAACCAGCCGGCCGGACAGTGATTCGGCCGGCCCGCAGCGGCGCAGCCGCGCGTCGGACACCTCGACCGACAGCCGGGACCGCTCGACCAGGCGCAGCGCGGTGGACAGCCGGGACGAGGCAGACCTCGAGATCCGCGTCACCGAGCGGCTCACCGACTCCGAGGAAGGACCGGACCTCACCGCCGATCGCAAGACCGGCGAACCGCGAATTCCGGCGGAGTCGGCGACCACCGAGGCCACCGGCGATAGGGGTGCCGCCCGGGCCACCGCGCCGGCGACCGTGGTGGCCGACCTCGGTCAGCGCGACGAACAGGCCGACCCCACGCCGCAGTTGCGCACGACGAACTTCGCGCCGTCGGCTCCGCTGTCCTCTCCGGGACTCTTCTCGTTCCTGTTCGGCAACGGCACCGCCGCCCGACCCAACGGCGGCATCCTGGTCGGCAACGGCTACTCCTGGACGGCGGACACCTGCCCCGTCACCACCTCCTGCAGAGGCGGCAACGGTGGCATCTTCGGCAGCGGAGGCAACGGGTACAACGGCGGAAACGGCGGCAACGCAGGGCTTTTCGGTACCGGGGGCGACGGCGGCCACGGTGTCGTCGGCATCGGCGGCGGGGCCGGTGGAGCGGGCGGCCGAGGTGGTCTGATCTACGGTGACGGCGGCGCCGGCGGCAACGGCGCGACCACCGTGGAAGGTTCCGCCGGTGGCCGCGGCGGTTCTGCGGGGGTGTTCGGCCACGGCGGCGGCGGTGGTGCCGGCGGGACCTCCACCGGCGATTTCCGCGGCGGCGGCGGAGGCTGGGGCGGCAACGGCGGGTTGATGTGGGGCGACGGCGGTACCGGCGGTGTCGGCGGCAGCGCCATCTTCAACGGCCAGACCGGCGGCACGGGCGGTCGCGGCGGCGACACCGGACTGTTCTCTATGTCGGGGGGCGCCGGTGCCGGCGGGATCGGCGGCGCGGCGAGTTTCGGTGGCGCCGGCGGTGACGGCGGCAACGCCGGGCGGTTGGCGTTCTCCGGCATGGGCGGTGCCGGCGGGGCCGGCGGCAACAGTCCGTACCACGGCGATGTCGGTAACCACGGCGGCGACGGCGGTGCCGGCGGCCGCGGCGGACTGTTCGTCGGTAGCGGCGGTGACGGCGGCGAGGGCGGCGACGGCGGAGGTGACGGCGGCCGCGGCGGCAACGTCGGGTGGCTGTCGTTGTTCGGGGCCGGCGGCGCCGGCGGCGACGGCGGCGCCGGACAGGAGGGCGTCCCCGGCCTCAACGGCTCGGCGGCAAGCCTCGACGGTGGCGTCGGCGCGGCGGGCAGCCCGGGCGGTCGGGGCGGCGACGGCGGCAACGGCAGCCGGATCTTCGGGACCGGCGGCGACGGCGGCGACGGCGGTCAGGGCGGCACGGGCGGTCAGGGCGGCACCGGGTTCACCGGCGGCAAGGTCAGCGTCGGTCCCGGCCGCAACGGCGGCAACGGCGGCGACGGTGGGCCCGGCGGGGTGGGCGGAGCCGTCGGCGGTCTGCCCGGGACCGGTCGGTTCTTCTTCGTCATTCCCGCGGACGGGACCGGGGGCGACAGCGGCGCCGGAGGTGACGGCGGTAAGGGCGGCAACGGCGGAAGCGGCGGGTGGTCCGACGACGGTAGTGCCGGCGGCAACGGCGGTGTCGGAGGCAACGGCGGCGCAGGCGCCGAGGGAGGCGCAGGTGCCGAGGGCGGCACGGGCGGTGCCGGTGGCGCCGGCGGGGAGGGCGGTGACGGCGGCGACCTCACGGCCGGCGGTGACGGCGGAGCCGGCGGTAGCGGCGGTGTCGGAGGGCCGGGTGGTCCGGGTGAAGACGGCGCCCCCGGTGGCGCCGGCGGTTCCGGTGGTGAGGGAGGTGGCGGCGCCAACGGCGGTGACGGCGAGACCGCCGGCAATGGCGGCGACGGTGGTGATGGCGGTGACGGAGGCGACGGAGCTGCCACCGCCGGCGCAGGTGGCTTCGGTGGCCGGGCAGGCCAGGGCGGTCTCGGCGGCACCAGTGCCGACGGCTCCTCCGGGGACGCCGGAGCAGAAGGCCGAGCCGGGAACAACGGCTCTGCGGCTGTGAGCGCCGTGCGGTCGACCTCGGAGTCGATATTCGGTGACATCAGCCGCGCACTGGCCTACATCTTCTTCAACCGGGAGCCGAGCGCGTCGGTTTCCACCGCCCCTCCGGAAGGGGAGGACCACGCGATCACCGTCGACCTGAACGGCGAGAGCAACAACGGTTTCGACCTCACCTACACGATCAAGGAAGGACCACGCTACGGCCGGTTGGAGGCAGGCGACACGCCCGGTTCCTACACCTACTACGCCGATCCGGCCCTGATCCGGCCCGGGGTCAAGGACAGCTTCGTCATCACCCTGGACAACGGGGCCGCGGCGCGGATGCCCGGCTTGGGCGGCCTGCTGCAGGCCCTGCTGCACAACTTCGCCGTGCGGATGGGATTCGCGAAGCCGGACACCATCGATCAGTTGATCGAGGTCGAGGTACTCGGCGACGGCCAGTACGGCGACGCCGAAGACGCCAAGCAGTACTGGGTGTCACAGAGTTTCGACAACTGTGTCCTGCAGGCCAGTGCGGCGGCGATCGGGCAGGCCACCCGCAGCACCCCGCCGAGCGAAGAGGAGATGGTCCGTCTGGCCAAGACCACCGACAGCGTCGCGTCACCGGGCCGCAAGATGTACCTCGACGAGCGGATCAGCGAAGGCGTCGACGAAGCCGACGCCGCAGCGCTGATGGAGATGTACTTCGGTGTGACCACGACGTATCAGAAGTACATCTCTTACGACGACGACGGCAACCGCATCGGCTCCACGTTGGCGGACGGTCAGCGGGCGCTCGCCGACCTGCAGGCCGCGCTCGCGCGCGGGGAGGCCGCGTTGATCGCCTATCCGGTGGCGATCATCTGGAGCGCGGTGACCGACTTCGTGCCGGACGCCGACACCTCCTACACCGTGGCCGACCACGCCGCCGTCGTGACCCAGGTCGATCTGAAGCGAGGCGTGATCTACGTCAACGACAGCTCGATGACCGACGACGGCAAGTCCGTGGGACAGGGCAAGGCCCTGCCGATCGGTGTCTTCATGGCCGGGTGGCAGGTGGCCGACTACGAGCTGATCACGGTCCGGGCCAAGGAGTCGGCAGCGGCCGAGCTCATGGCCGCCGCCTGAGGCGCGATCATCGGATCCCGGTGCGGCCCAGTACATCTGGGCCCGCCGGGATTCGGCGTTCTACGTGACCAGAGAGACCGAGGTCGACCGGCGCAGCTTGCCCGAGGAGGTCTTCGGGATGCTGCCCGGACCGAGCACCACGACGTTGCGGGGCCGCACGTCGACCTCGGCGACGACCTCGTGGGCGACCTGGTGCTCGATGCGGCGCACCTCGACCGGATCCTGCCAGGCGTTGGACTCGACCGCGACGGCGAAGGTCTCCCGGGAATGGCCGGCGTCCAACCGGACGGCTACGGCGCAACCGGGACGCACACCGTCGACGCGGCCGGCGGCGCGTTCGATGTCGGTGGGATAGATGTTGCGGCCGGCCATGATGATGACGTCCTTGACGCGGCCGCACACCACCACGTGGCCTTCTTCGGTCAGGTAGCCGAGATCACCGGTGTCATACCAGCCGTGCTCGTCCTGGGCCGGGATGAAGCCGCCCATGGTCATGTAACCCGGGGACACGCATTCCCCGCGCAGCTCGATCACCCCGACGCCGCGCGGCTGCATGACGTTGCCGTGGTCGTCGATGACCCGGGCCTCGAGGTCTTTGAGCAGCGGGCCCAGCGTGGCCAGGCGCTTGGTGTGTCCTTTGGTCGCGGGGACCGCGCGGCGCAGCGCGGCCAGCAGGTCGGCGTCGACCTCGTCGACCACCAGGCCCGCGCCGCACGGCGAGAACGACACGGCCAGCGTCGTCTCCGCCATGCCGTAGGCCGGCAGGATGGCCTCGGGGCGCAGCCCGAACGGCTTGCCGGCATCGATGAGGTCGTCGACGTCGGCCGGCTCCACCGGTTCGGCGCCCGACAGCGCGAAGCGCAGTGTGGACAGATCGAACTCGCCGGGCTTGGCCTGGCGGCGCAGCCGCTTGGCGAACAGCGCGTACGCGAAGTTCGGCGCCGCGGTCATGGTGCCCTTGTACTTGTCGATCAGCCGGGCCCACAGCAGGGTGTCCCGAAGGAAGTCGACGGGGGTGACCTTGACCAGCTCCGCGCCGAAGTACATCGGGATGGTCAAGAAGCCCACCATGCCCATGTCGTGGAAACAGGGCAGCCAGCTGACCATGACGTCGGTGTCGACGTCGTACTCGGCGCCGATGAACATGGCCTCGGCGTTCGAGCGTATGTTGCGGTGGGTGATCTGGACGGCTTTGGGCGAGCCGGTGGAGCCGGAGGTCAGCTGCATCAGCGCGAGATCGTCCTCGCCGACGTCGATGGGATCGATCGGCTCGGAGTTCAGCAGGTCGGCCACCGTGAGGACCTTGATGCCCTTCTCCTCGAGCACCGGGATGGCGACGGTGAAGGGCTCGGAGACGATGACGGCCTTGGCCTCGATCATCCCGATGACCGTCAGGGTGTCCTCGGCCCACAGCGCCAGGTCGGTGCGCGGGGTGGGCTGGTGCAACATGGTCAGGCTGGCACCGCGCATCCACAGCCCCTGGGCGGTGGGCGCGATCTCGACCGGGAAGCCCGCCAGCACGCCGACCGCGTCACCGAGGCCGACACCGGCGGCGGCCAGTCCGCCGGCGATGCGGCGGGCGCGCTCGTGGACCTCGGCCCAGGTGTGGCGGACCGGCTCGTGCGGCTCGCCGGTCACCATGCCACGGGAGCTGGTACGGGCACTCTCGTACATCTTCTCGGTGAACCTGCTCACGACGACCTCCTCGTCGACATCTGCTCCGGTGCACATGCCCATTTGCCATGCTCCGCCTGCTTAGCGGCCTTTTCACGCAGGCGCGCACACGATTGGGGAGCGGTTGTGTCTCGAATCGGTGATGTCCCGAAGGCCGGGTCATAGCCAGCGACCAGTCGCCACCCGCCGAAGCTGTCGGCGGGAGAGCTGACCGCGTCCACTGCTCGACCGCTAGCACTCACCGTCGCTCATCTTAAGCAACTCTTAAGTAGCTGCCAAACGCTCGCGACAATTGAGGTGCGTGTCACAGCGGTCAGGCCGACGGCGAGGTACCGGGCACGACCCGCGCACCGGGAACGGGACCGCTGGCCACCCGCACGGTGCGGCACACCCCCATGCCGGCCAGCTCCGCACCGACCTGCACCGCGGACTCCGCCGACGCACAGAGGAAGGCGCACGTCGGCCCCGATCCCGACACCACGCCGGCCAGCGCGCCGGCAGCCACACCGCCCCGCAGGGTCCGCCGCAGCGACGAGTCGAGGTTCAGCGCCGCCGGCTGCAGATCGTTGCCCAGGAGGGCGGCCAGTCGGGCGGGGTCACCGGAGGCCAACGCCGCCAGCACCGGCTCCGGGGACTCCAGCCTCGGGGGCAGGCGGTCCTGCTCCTCGGCACGCAGCCGGTCGATCTCGCCGAACACCTCGGCCGTCGACAACCCGCCCGGCGCGAACGCGAGCACCCAATGGAACGTGTCCCGGGCCAGGACGGTTGCCAGCTTCTCGCCGCGCCCGGTTCCCAGCGCCGTACCGCCGTGCAACGCGAACGGCACGTCGCTGCCCAGGCGCGCGGCCAGGGTGTGCAGGTCGCGGCGCGGTACCCCGAGCTCCCAGAGCTCGTTCATCGCGACCAGGACGGCAGCGGCGTCGGCGCTGCCGCCGGCCATTCCACCGGCGACGGGGATGGATTTGTCGATCGTGATGCAGACGTCGGGGGCACGGCCGACGTGTTCGGCCATCAGCACCGCGGCCTGCCACGCGAGGTTGTTCTCGTCGACGGGCAGGTCGGCGGCACCCTCGCCGGTGAACGCCAGCGACAACACGTCGTCGGTCGCGACGGTGACCTCGTCGAAGAGCGACACCGCGTGGAAGACCGTGGCCAGTTCGTGGTAACCGTCGTCGCGGCGATCGCCGACCTCCAGATAGAGGTTGACCTTGCCGGGGACGCGGACGGTGACCGAACCCGTGGTCACCCAATCGGTGGCGGTACTGCCCTCACCCACAGACACCGCACGACACTAACGCGCGGTCACCGACGGTGGCCGCATGGTCGGGTACCAGCACACCGCGGGTCAGCGTGAGGAGACCTGGGAGTCCTTGTCCTCGGCGACCGTCTCGGCCTTCTCCTCGCGCGCCGGCTTCGGGACGACGTGCCAGTCCTCGGAGCGCTGCAGGAGACGCACGAAGTCGTTGATGCTCAACGTCTCCGGGCGACGGGCAGGATCGATGCTGGCGGCCAGCAGACGGCTCGCGGACTCGTTGCCCGAACCGGCCCACTCGGCGAACGCGTTGCGGGCGGTCTTGCGTCGCTGCGCGAAGCCCATGTCGATCAGCTCGAAGACCTGATCGCGGAACTCGGCGTCGGTCGGCCACGGCGACGTCTCGAAGCGGTCGATGCGCACCAGTCCGGAGTAGACCCGCGGGATGGGCCAGAACACCGTGGGCGACACCATGCCGTAGCGGCGCACGTTGCCGTAGAACCGCACCTTGGCGCTGGGCACGCCGTAGTCCTTGCCGCCGGGTTCGGCGGCCAGCCGCTCGGCGACCTCGGCCTGCACCATCACCATGACGGTGCGGATGGACGGGAACTCGGCGAGCAGGTGCAGCAGCGCCGGGACCGCCACGTTGTAGGGGAGGTTGGCCACCAGCGCGGTGGGCTCCTCGGTCATCTCGGACCGCTCGAAGGTGAGGATGTCGCGGTTGAGGACGGTCAGGCGGTTGATCTCGCTGTGCGAGTGGTCACCGACGGTGACCGGCAGCTGACGGGCCAGCACCGGGTCGATCTCCACGGCGGTGACCTTGGCGCCCCGGTCCAGCAGGGCCAGCGTCAGCGAACCCAGACCCGGCCCCACCTCGAGGACATGGTCGTTGCGGTTGACGCCGGACGCCGAGACGATCCGGCGGACGGTGTTCGCATCGTGGACGAAATTCTGACCGAACGACTTCCGAGGACGGAAGTCGATGGACTTCGCCAAGTGCCGTATTTCAGTTCGCCCGAGCAGCCGTATGGTCACGACGCACCGATCCTCCCGCTACAAGTCGGCCACGCCCCCCAGCCCTGGCGTGCCCTGGTTATCTCAGCAATCGCAATCTGTTCCTCGCGAGTTGCCAAATCTGCTCGCCGAGCATACCTCAGACCACCGTTGCGCTCCCAGGTGTTTTGATCAAATTGCACGCCACCGAAATATCCGTTGCCAGTGTTGATGGCCCAGTTACCTCCCGCTTCGCAGCGGGCCAGCGCATCCCAGGTGGCTCCGTTGAGCACCGGCGGGACCTCGGTGCCAGGTTTGGCGCCGACTCTCAGCACACCTTCGCGCGCGGGCGTGACAACGACATTGGCTACTGGCAACCTCCCCGTCTCGACGCCGTTGACCGTGGCCACGGAAAACGTCACATCCTGCACTCCCGCAGCACCGGGCTCCTCGACGATCTGCCGGCTCATGTTGAGCGTCTCGTCCTCGATGCGGCGGTGGCCGGGTTCGAGCGGCAGACGCTCGGTGACCTTGGCGATCCGGACCCGCGTGACGGCGATATGCATGCCCTCGACCACCGGTGCCGACGGTGCGGGGACAACGGCGTCGTTTTGCTGGAGCGGCACCCCCGCGGCTTCCAGCAAGGCCGCGACGTTCGGTGCGGCCAGCCGCACGGTACGGATCGCCCCGCCATCGTCGAGGTGTACGGTCTTTGCGCTGACCACGGGCAACGCCATTCCCGCCAACGGAACGCGGCTGCCTCGCGAGGCCGCCACCGGCGCCTTGTCGGTCATCCGGAGCTGCGCGAGAGCCTCGTCGACGGTCGCCGCGGTGGTCCACACCTGCTCGGTGCCGCCGCCGTCGGTGGAGATCTCCAGCGGTCGGCTGCGGCGCAGCACGATGGTGTCGGCCTGGCCGACCGGGGTGTCGGCAGCGGGGTAGAGATCGTCACGCTCGCCGAGGGTGAACCCGTTCTCCGTGACGACGTCGATGACGCGCGACTTCATCGTGGCGACGGTCATCGACGTGCCGTCCACGGTGAGCGTCACCGTCTTGTGAGCGGCTACCGCCGTGGCTCCGGCAAATATCAAAGTAAGTAAGAGTGCAGCAATCAGCACTCGTAGCAACGGCGAGCGCGTTTGGTGCAGCTTGTTCAGAGCAGTCAAAGTGTCGTCTTATCCCCGACCAGCGCAGCGGGAGCGGCGGCCTTCTTCTCTCGATCACAGGACCGTAACGGTCAGGTCTCCGTCCGGCAACTCGCCAGGCCGTAGACCCGTACGGCTGTTGCCGAACTCTCTTCGGCGATGGTCTGCGCCGGGCGGTCCAGCAGGTCGGCCAGCGCCCGCACAGTGTATGGCAGGCAGTACGGCTCGTTTTTCGCGCCGCGGTACGGGTGCGGCGTCAGAAACGGGGCGTCGGTCTCCACGAGCAGCTGCCCGGCGGGGATCAGCGGCGCGGCTTCGCGCAGCTCACGCGCGTTCTTGAAGCTGACGGTGCCCGACAGGCTCAACACCCAGCCGGCGTCGACGCAGGCGCGGGCCATCTCCGGGCCCGAGGAAAAGCAGTGGAAGATCACATTCTCGGGGGCACCCTCGGCGCGCAGCACGTCGAGCACGTCGGCATCCGCGTCACGGTTGTGGATCATCAACGGCTTGCCGATGCGTTTGGCCAGGTCGATGTGCCAGGCGAACGCCTCACGTTGCTCGGCGGGCTCGGCGCACCCGTCGAGGCGGCCCGGCCAGTAGAGGTCCATACCGGTCTCGCCGATGGCCACCACCCGCGGGTGGGTGGCCAGTTGCTCGATGTCGGCGCGGGCCCGGTCGGTCAGCGCGTTGGCCCGGGTCGGATGCAACCCGACGGCGGCGTAGACGCGGTCGTCCCACTCGGTGGCCGCGGCGGCCCAGTGCGCCGAGTCCAGGTCGTCGGCGATGGTGACCACCGCCTGCACGCCGGCGGCGGAGGCCCGGTCGAGGATGGCGCGTACGTCGTCGGCGTCGCGCGCACCGCAGGCGTCGAGGTGGGTGTGTGCGTCGATGAGCGGTGTGAGTGGGTCCGGTGCCGGCGGCGCCTCCCGCCGCTGTTTCGTGGAGCTCACGGCCCACACTCTAGGGTGAGGTGGTCATGAGCGAGCCCTACTACGTCACCACCGCGATCGCCTACCCCAACGGCGATCCGCACGTCGGGCATGCCTACGAGTACATCGCCACCGACGCCATCGCGCGGTTCAAGCGACTCGACGGCTACGACGTGCGGTTTCTCACCGGCACCGACGTGCACGGTCTGAAGATGGCCGAAACCGCGGCCAAGCTGGGTGTTCCCACCGCTGAGCTGGCGCGCGCCAACTCCGATGTCTTCCAGCGGCTCCAGGAGAAGCTCAACATCTCGTTCGACCGCTTCATCCGCACCAGCGACGCCGACCACTTCGAGGCGTCGGCGGCCATCTGGACCCGCATGGTCGACGCGGGAGACGTCTACCTGGACAAGTACTCCGGCTGGTACTCGGTGCGCGACGAACGCTTCTTCACCGACGCCGAGACCACCGTCGGCGCCGACGGGATCCGGGTGGCCACCGAAACCGGGACTCCGGTCACCTGGACCGAGGAGGAGACCTACTTCTTCCGGCTCTCGGCCTACACCGATCGGCTGCTCGCCCACTACGACGCCCACCCCGACTTCATCGAACCCGCGGTGCGCCGCAACGAGGTCGTCAGCTTCGTCTCGGGCGGGCTGCGCGACCTGTCGATCTCACGGACCACCTTCGACTGGGGCGTGCCGGTGCCCGGCCATCCCGACCACGTCATGTACGTGTGGGTCGACGCGTTGACCAACTACCTGACCGGTGTCGGCTTCCCCGACACCGATTCCGATGTCTTCCAACGGTATTGGCCCGCCGATCTGCACATGATCGGCAAGGACATCATCCGCTTCCACACCGTCTACTGGCCGGCGTTTCTGATGTCGGCCGGCATCGAGCTGCCGAAAAAGGTGTTCGCCCACGGGTTCCTGTTCAACCGCGGCGAGAAGATGAGCAAGTCGGTGGGCAACGTCGTCGACCCGCACGATCTGGTGGACACCTTCGGCGTCGACCAGGTGCGCTACTTCCTGCTGCGCGAAGTGCCGTTCGGCCAGGACGGCAGCTACAGCGAGGAAGCCATCATCGGCCGGATCAACGCCGACCTGGCCAACGAATTCGGCAACCTGGCCCAACGGTCGCTGTCGATGGTGGCCAAGAACCTCGAGGGCACGGTGCCCACCCCGGGCGATTTCACCACCGAGGACAAGGCACTTCTCGACGAGGCCGACGCCCTCCTGGAGCGGGTCCGCGCGCACTACTGCGCCACCGCGATGCATCTCGGGCTGGAGGCGATCTGGTCGGTGCTGGCGTCGGCGAACCGTTACTTCTCGGCGCAGGAGCCCTGGGTGCTGCGCAAGAGCGACCCGCAACGCTTCGCCACGGTGCTGTACACCACGCTGGAGGTGGTGCGCATCGCCGCGCTGCTGAGCCAACCCGTGATGCCGGACTCGATGACGAAAATGCTTGAGCTGCTGGGCCAGACCGAGGGCCAGCGCACCTTCACCGCGGTGGGCAACCGGCTCACCCCGGGCATCGCATTACCCGCGCCCACGGGCGTGTTTCCCCGCTACCAGACGACATGAGATGACTGACCTACACGAAAAACTGCAAGACATCTACGACGAGGTGGCTCACCGCAATCCGGGTGAGGCCGAGTTCCACCAGGCCGTCCTCGAGGTGCTCAACAGCCTCGGGCCGGTCGTCGAGAAGCATCCCGACTACGTCGATTCGGCGGTGATCCGACGCCTGTGCGAACCAGAGCGCCAGATCATCTTCCGGGTGCCGTGGATCGACGACAACGGCGTGGTGCAGATCAACCGCGGCTTCCGCGTCGAGTTCAACTCTGCGCTCGGGCCGTTCAAGGGCGGGCTGCGGTTCCACCCGTCGGTGTATCTGGGCATCGTGAAGTTCCTGGGCTTCGAGCAGATCTTCAAGAACTCGCTGACCGGTATGCCCATCGGCGGCGGCAAGGGTGGATCGGACTTCGACCCGAAGGGCCGCAGCGACGGTGAGGTCATGCGGTTCTGTCAGTCGTTCATGACCGAGCTGTACCGCCACCTCGGCGAGTACACCGACGTGCCCGCCGGCGACACCGGCGTCGGCATGCGCGAGATCGGTTACATGTTCGGCCAGTACAAGCGGATCACCAACCGCTACGAGTCCGGCGTCTTCACCGGCAAGGGCATGACCTGGGGCGGTTCGCAGGTGCGCACCGAGGCCACGGGCTACGGCACGGTGTTCTTCATCAACGAGATCCTGAAGGCCTCGGGGGACACCTTCGAAGGCAAGAACGTGGTGGTCTCCGGTTCCGGCAACGTCGCGATCTACGCGATCGAGAAGATTCACGAGCTCGGCGGCAACGTGGTGGCCTGTTCGGACTCCAGTGGCTACGTCGTCGACGAGAAGGGCATCGACCTCTCGATTCTCAAAGAGGTCAAGGAGGTCCGTCGCGGCCGCATGTCGGACTACGCCGAGCTGCGCGGCAACGGCGCCGCCTCCGTCGAGCACCGCAATGTCTGGGAAGTTCCGTGCGACATCGCGATCCCGTGCGCGACCCAGAACGAGATCAACGGCGACGAGGCGGCCGCGCTGATCAAGAACGGGTGCCGCGTGGTCGCCGAGGGCGCCAACATGCCGTGCTCGCCGAACGCGATCAAGCAGTTCGCCGACGCCGGGGTGACGTTCGCGCCGGGCAAGGCCGCCAACGCCGGCGGTGTGGCGACCAGCGCCCTGGAGATGCAGCAGAACGCCTCCCGCGACTCGTGGACGTTCGCCGACACCGAGCTGCGCCTCGAGCAGATCATGCGGCGCATCCACAACCGCTGCCTGGTCACCGCCGACGAGTACGGCCAGCCGGGCAACTACGTCGCGGGCGCGAACATCGCCGGGTTCATCCGGGTGGCCGACGCGATGCTCGCCCTCGGCCTGGTGTAGTGATCTAGGTCACTTTCCGTCGCGGCGGTGTCACACTTTCGGGGTGCGTGGTGTCTCGAGGGCAGACCGGCTGATCGAGCCGGATCGACCTGAGGAGAACGTCATGACCGAGAACCCGAAGATCGTCGTCATCGGTGGCGGGTACGCCGGCGTGATGGCGGCCAACCGGTTGGCCCCGCACGCCGACGTCACGCTGGTCAACCCCCGGCCACAGTTCGTGGAGCGGATCCGGCTGCACCAGTTGGCCGCCGGAAACGACGATGCCGTCGCCGAGTTCGGGACCCTCCTGCACCGAGGCGTCGACCTGGTCGTCGACACCGTCTGCGCCATCGACGTCGCCGGACGCCGCGTCGAGTTGGCCTCCGGCCAGACGCTCGGTTACGACTATCTGGTGTATGCCGTCGGCAGCACCGGTACGGTCGCCGCAGCCGTTCCCGGCAGCGAATTCGTGTATCCGGTCAGCGAATTCGAGCAGGCCCAGCGGCTGCGGACAAAGCTCGACGACACCGCCGAGACCGCCCCCATCGTCGTCGTGGGCGCCGGGCTGACCGGCATCGAAGCGGCCTCGGAGTTCGCCGAGGCGGGCCGGCCCGTCACGCTGGTGGCCGACGCCATCGCACCGTCGCTCAGCGCACCGGGACGCCGCTCGGTGACCAAGCAGTTGCGCAAGCTCGGAGTCACCATGATCGAGGCGCCCGTCGTCGAGGTGACCGCCGAGAGCGTCGTGCTCGCCGACGGCCGCCGCATCCCCAGCGCGGTGACGGTCTGGACCGCCGGCTTCGGTGTGCCCGGACTGGCCGCCGCCAGCGGCCTGACCACCGACGAGCTCGGCCGCGTCGTCACCGACGAGACCCTGACCAGCGTCGACGACGACCGCATCGTCGCCGCCGGCGACGCCGCCACCCCGTCGGGCCGGCCGTACCGGATGAGCTGCCAGGCGAGCATGCCGATGGGGGCGCACGCCGCCGAGACGGTGCTGGCGCGCATCGCCGGCACCGCACCCGCCCGGGTGACCATCCCGATGTCGGCTCAATGCATCAGCCTGGGCCGCCGCGCGGGCACGCTGCAGATCCAACGCGCCGACGACACCCCTCTCCCGCTGTACGTCGGTGGCCGGGCCGGGGCGTTCATCAAGGAGCAGGTGTGCCGGTGGACGGTGAAATGGATGGGCGGCGAGGCCGAACGGCCCGGGTCCTACGCCCTGCGCCGGGGCCCCGAGCGCTCGGTGACCGCGACGGTGCCGGTCTCATGAACCGCGCCGGCGACGACGAACACGCCGAACGGTTCACCCACCTACGCCCGCTGCTGTTCACCATCGCCTACGAGATCCTGGGCAGCGCAACGGAATCCGATGACGTCCTGCAGGACAGCTACCTACGCTGGGCCGAGGTGGACCTGGACACGGTCACCGACACCAAGGCCTACCTGGCCCAGCTGGTCACCCGCCAGGCCCTCAACGCGCTGCGCGCACAGTCCCGCCGCCGGGAGGACTACGTCGGTCCGTGGCTGCCCGAACCGCTGCTGACCGAAGAGGATCCGTCGGCCGACGTGGTGCTCGCCGAGTCGGTGTCGATGGCGATGCTCGTGGTGCTCGAGACATTGAGTCCCGACGAACGCGCAGTGTTCGTGCTGCGGGAGGTGTTCGGCTTCGGGCACGACGAGATCGCGGCCACCCTGGGCAAGTCGACGGCTGCGGTGCGGCAGATGGCCCACCGGGCCCGCGAGCACGTGCAGTCGCGACGCAAACGGTTCGAGCCCGTCGACGCCAAGCTGGGTGCCGAGATCACGACGCGGTTCTTCGCCGCCGCGGCCACCGGTGACCTCGACGGACTGATGGCGATGCTGGCGCCCGATGTGGTGTGGACCGCCGACAGCGACGGCAAGGTCTCCGCGGCCCGTCGCCCCGTGGCCGGTGCCGAGCGGGTCGCGCGCCTGATCCTGGGCTTCGTGCGCCTCGCCGGCGACGAGGGCCGGGTCGAGCCCGCCGTCTACAACAGCGCACCTGCGCTGGTGTTGTACCTGGGCGACCGCTTGGAAGGAGTGGTGACCTTCGAGGTGATCGACGGCCGGATCACCAACTTCTACGCGATGCGCAACCCCGAGAAGCTGGTCGCGGTGACCGTGCCGCGCCGGATCGGCCGCTGACCGCGACATCTGACAAGCTGAGCGCGTGCGCATCGACCGACTCGGCGACCTGGGCGACGCCCCGGCGGTGCTGCGCGCCTTGGGCGCGGCGACGCGTCGGCTCCGGTTGCCGCCGCCGGCGGCGGTGACCGGCGACTGGTTCTCCTCGCGCGCGGTCATCGCACCGTCGCTGGACGCCGCCCCGGTACCCGCCGGCGACGTCTTCGACGTCCCGCCCGGCGCACGCGACGACGGCCCGGTGGGCGGCGGATGGTTCGGTTATCTCGCCTACCCCGACGCCGGCGCGGACGGTGCCGGCCCCCGGGTGCCGTCGGCTGCCGGCGGCTGGTCCGACCACGTCCTGCGCTGCGACCGCGACGGCGTGTGGTGGCACGAAAGCCTCAGCGGCGCCGCCCCTCCCGGGTGGGCGACCGATGCGCTGACCGACACCGTCCCGACCGGTGATGCGGTCATCACCTGGAACGCCGCCGACCACGACGCGCACCAGCGCGGTGTGGCGGCCTGCCTGGAGGCGATCACCGCCGGCGAGGTGTACCAGGCCTGCGTGTGCACGCAGTTCACCGGCACCCTCGACGGCGACACCCTGGATTTCTTCGCCGACGCGGTGGCCCGCACCGATCCGGCCCGCGCGGCCTACCTCGCCGGCGACTGGGGCGCCGTCGCGTCATTGTCGCCGGAGCTGTTCCTGTGTCGCCGTGGCGAATCGGTGACCTCCAGCCCCATCAAGGGCACATTGCCACGCACGGCCCATCCGGGCGCCCTGCGCGCGTCAGCCAAGGACGTCGCCGAGAACATCATGATCGTCGACCTGGTCCGCAACGATCTCGGCCGCGTCGCCCGCACCGGGACGGTGACGGTGCCGGACCTGCTGGCCGTCCGCCCCGCGCCGGGGGTGTGGCACCTGGTGTCGACGGTGGCCGCCGAGGTGCCCGCCGACCTCCCGATGGGTGCTCTGCTGGACGCGACCTTCCCGCCGGCGTCGGTCACCGGGACACCGAAAAGCCGGGCGCGGCAACTTCTTTCCCGCTGGGAGCCGCACCGCCGCGGGGTGTACTGCGGAACCGTCGGGTTCGCGTCCCCGGTGGCCGGCTGCGAGCTGAACGTGGCGATCCGCACCGTCGAGTTCACCTCCGACGGCGGCGCGGTGCTCGGCGTCGGAGGAGGCATCACCGCCGACTCCGACCCCGTCGCCGAGTGGCAGGAGTGCCTGCACAAGGCGGCGCCGATCCTCGGAGCGGCCGCTCAGGCGCGGGCCCGCAGCACCGCGTCGTAGAGCTCCCGGCGCGACGGCGCACCCGGCGTGGACGCCACCACCTGCGCGCACGCGTCCTTGACCCGCATCCCGTCGTCGACCAGACGGTTCACCTGCTCGACCAGCGCATCGATGTCGGCCACCGGCGTCGCACCGGCCAGCACCACCGTCACCTCGCCGAGGACGCCCTCGGCAGCCCACTCGGCCAACTCCCCCAGCGTCGCGCGCACGATCTCCTCGTGGGTCTTGGTCAGTTCCCGGCACACCGCCGCACGCCGCTGCGGGCCGAGCACCTCCACGGCGTCGCGCAGGCAGTCGCCGAGCCGGCGCGGCGACTCGAAGAACACGCACGTGCGCTCCTCCAGCGTCAGCGACTGCAGCCACGTCCTGCGCGCGGACTGTTTGCGGGGCGCGAAGCCCTCGAAGCAGAACCGCTCGGCGGGCAGCCCGGCCACCGCCAACGCGGTGGTCACCGCCGACGGCCCCGGCAGACACTGCACGGGTACGTCGGCGTCGATGCACGCCGACACGAGGCGATACCCGGGGTCGCTGATCAGTGGCATACCGGCGTCACTGACCAGCAGCACCGTCGCGCCGGCGCGGATGTCGTCGACCAGGGCCGGCACGCGCGTCGCCTCGTTGTTGTCGAACAGGCTCACGACCCGCCCGACGATCCGCACCTCGAGAGCGGCCGCCAGCGCCCGCACGCGGCGGGTGTCCTCGGCGGCGACCACGTCCGCGCCACCCAGCGCCCGCACCAGCCGCACCGAAGCGTCGAGCGGCTGTCCCAGCGGCGTGGCACCGATGAGCAGTCGTCCGATGGCCATGACTGACAGCCTACGATCGCTTGCGTGACCGTCGCCGCCACCGAAGCCCCGCGCGGGGCACCGGTGGCCAGTCCCGCGCCGTTGGTGCCGGTCGCCGACTTCGGCCCGCTGGACCGGCTGCAGGGCTGGGCGATGACGGCGGTCCTGGGCGCGCTGGCCGCGATCACCCGCTTCCTGAACCTGGGCTCCCCCACCGACGCCGGCACGCCGATCTTCGACGAGAAGCACTACGCGCCGCAGGCCTGGCAGATGCTGCACAACAGCGGTGTCGAGGACAACCCCGGATACGGGCTGGTGGTTCATCCGCCGCTCGGCAAGCAGCTGATCGCGCTGGGCGAGGCGATCTTCGGCTACACCGCGCTGGGCTGGCGCTTCTCCGGCGCCGTCTGCGGGGTGGTGCTGGTGGTCCTGGTGGTGCGCATCGCGCGCCGGATCAGCCGGTCGACGCTGGTGGGCGGGATCGCAGGGTTGCTGATCATCGCCGACGGCGTCACGTTCGTCACGTCCCGCACCGCACTGCTCGACGGCTTTCTCACCATGTTCGTCGTCGCCGCGTTCGGCTGCCTGATCGTCGATCGGGACCAGGTGCGCGAGCGACTGCACACCGCGTTCCTGGAGGGCCGGATCGCCGCGACCACGTGGGGTCCTCGACTGGGTGTGCGGTGGTGGCGGTTCGGCGCCGGCGTGCTGCTCGGTATGGCGTGCGCGACGAAGTGGTCGGGGCTGTACTTCGTGGCCTTCTTCGGGGTGATGTCGGTGGCCTTCGACGTCGCCGCGCGCAAGCAGTACCGGGTGCCGCGGCCCTGGCTCGGGACTCTCGGGCGCGATGTCGGTCCCGCGCTCTACGCGCTGGTGGTGGTCCCGCTCGCGGTGTACCTGGCGACCTACACGCCGTGGTTCGCTTCGGAGACGGCGATCAACCGGCATCAGGTGGGTCGCGCCATCGGCCCCGACAGCGTGCTGCCCATACCGGACGCGCTGCGTTCCCTGTGGCACTACACCTACGCCGCCTACAGCTTTCATTCCGGTTTGACCAACGCCGACGGCAACCACCACCCGTGGGAGTCCAAACCGTGGGCGTGGCCGATGTCGTTGCGTCCGGTGCTGTATGCGATCGACAACGAGAACGTGTCGGGATGCGGGGCACAGTCGTGTGTAAAGGCGGTGCTGCTGGTCGGTACGCCGGCGATGTGGTTCATCGCGGTCCCGGTGCTGGCGTGGGCGGTGTGGCGCGCGTTCGTCAAACGCGACTGGCGGTACGCGGCGCTGCTCGTGGGCTACAGCGCGGGATTCCTGCCGTGGTTCGTCGGCATCGACCGGCAGATGTACTTCTTCTACGCCGCCACCATGGCGCCGTTCCTGGTGATGATCATCGCGATGATCCTCGGCGACATCCTCTATCAGCGCGGGCAGAGCACCGCGGACGTGAGGAGCAGAATGGCCACCGCGGACGTGAGGAGCAGAATGGGTACCGCGGACGTGGGGAGCAGGATGGGTACCGAGCGTCGCACGCTCGGGCTGCTGGTGGTGTGTTTCTATGTGGCGCTGGTGATCACGAACTTCGCGTGGCTGTATCCGGTGCTGACCGGCCTGCCGATCTCGCAGCACACCTGGAACATGCAGATCTGGCTGCCGTCCTGGCGGTAGCCAGCCTCCTGCCGACTTTTGGCTTGCCGTTGTTCTGGCCAGATCGACACCATGGCTGTTCGATTCGTCAAGCCCACCGCTTTCCACAGCCCTCAGGTTCATCTCGGCCCTAGCACCTGCCGACGAACGTCACGGCACCCCCACGACCGTCCCCAACCGACAGGCAGTCCCCCACCGGCAGGCAGTCCGCAACCGGCAGGCAGTCCCCAACCGGCAGTTGTTCCACAGCTGCCACCATGTCCGGCCGCATTCGGCCCGAAGATGTCGGAGCGCGGCGAGACGCTCGCGTACATGTACGAACCGATCATCGGCAGCCAAGCCATCGCCGCAGGGGAACTGACTCGAGGTGACCTGCGCTGGAACTATCGCCGGATCTACCCGGATGTCTACGTCCACAAGAGCCGCCGTCTCAGCATTTACACGCGAGCCATGGCAGCGTGGTTGTGGACCGACGGCACAGGGATCCTCGCCGGACATACCGCCGCCGCACTTCACGGCGCCGAAAGAGCACAGGCCGCCCCCGACATCGAACTGATCGGGAAGCCCAAGCGGGCTCGCCCCGGTGTGGTCATCCGCAACGAGCGGATAGAGGACGACGAGATCACGCCGTACGGACGGATGCGTCTGACGTCCCCGGCGCGGACGGCGCTGGACCTGGCACGTCAGCTTCCCACCGACGAAGCCATCATCCACCTCGACCAACTCTGCGCCGCAACCGAACTGACGGCAAGGGATGTGATGGCCCTTCGCCTGCGCTATCGGGGTGCACGCGGCATGGCGACCGCGTTCAGGGCCATCAGATTCATGGATGGCGGTGCCCGCTCACCGCAGGAGTCGCTGATCCGACTGCGGCTGATCGAGGCTGGACTACCGCGGCCGCGAACCTCGATCCCGCTGACTGAGAATTGGTGGGATGACCGGCTCGGTATGGGCTGGCCGCGCTACAGGGTCGGCGTCGAGTGGGGCGGACATCGCCGCAGCCTCGACCGTGACGTGCGCTTCCGGGATCTGTTGAGGCAAGAAGACTGGCAACTGATCGAGGCGCTACCGGACCAACAGTGGTCACACCTCCTGAGCGAGTGCCGCGAGGCGCTACATCGGCGGCGCAGACGCGGCAGCTAGAGCGGGTCGCGGGCCGCCGGGCAGGACATGCAGCGCGGACCGCCTCGGCCGGTCCCCAGCTCCGAGGCCGCGATCGGCAGCACCTCGATCCCCGAATCGGCAAGGCGGGCATTGGTTTCGGTGTTGCGTTCGTAGGCCACCACCACGCCCGGGGCCAGGGCCAGGGTGTTGTTGCCGTCGTCCCACTGTTCACGCTCGGCGGTCACCGGGTCCAGGCCGGTGTCGATCACGCGCAGCTTGCCGATGCCCATCGCGTCGGCGGCGACGTCCACGAACGGCGCTGCGCGGCCGATGGTCACCCCGTCGGCGGCGCGACGGATCGGGAACGCGGTGAGTGAGTCGACGATGTTCGGATACATCACCACCGCGTCGGTGTCGACCATCGTGCAGACAGTGTCCAGATGCATCTGCGCGCGGCCCTGCTCGATCGGCACCGCGAGCACAGTGTGGGCGAGGCCATCATCGAAGAGACTGCGCGCCAACGCTTCTGCACCTGCCGGGGTGGTGCGTTGCCCGACGCCGACCGCCACCACACCGGGCCCCAGCAGCAGCACGTCCCCACCCTCGACGGGCGCCGACCGCGACTCGTAGGCGCGGCGCACGCCCAGGAAACGCGGGTGGTGGGCGTAGATCACGTCGGTCAGCGACGTTTCGCGCACCCGCGCGGGCAGCGCCAGTGACGTGATGGCCACCCGCGGCCCGATCCAGAACGACGAGTCCCGCGCGAAGAGCAGGTTGGGCAGGGGGTCGATGACGAAGTCCGCACCGTGGTGCATACGGCGCACCAGGGACAGTTCATTCTCACCGAAGGGCAGCTCGTCGAATGTCATGCCCGCCATCAGCACCCGCGCCAGATCCGGCGCGGCGAGTGTCCGCAGATACGCCGAGAGTTCCTGCGCCAGCGGCGAACCCAGCCGCCGCGGGTTGACCGCCGCGGAGATCCCGTGCATGCGTGCCGCGCCGCTGTTGGCCAGCGCTTCGGTCAGCAGGTCGCCGAGCAACAGGACCTCGACGCCGCGCGACCGCAGCAGCGCGGCGAACGCGTCATGCTCCTCCTGGGCCCGCGCCACCCAGGGCAGACCGTCGAACAGCAGCGTGTCGTTGTTGCGCGGCGTCAGGCGCTGCAGTTCCGGTCCCGGCCGATGCAGGATGACCACGCGCAGCGTCCCGACCTCCGAATCGCATCCGAGCACCGCCACATCTAGCACCGTAATGCCAACCACCGCCTCAACTATGGTTGAGGTCATGGACAGGCCCGCCGAGCTGACGCCCGGTGAGATGTCGGCGCGCAGCGGGGTCGCGGTCTCCGCCCTGCACTTCTACGAACGCCAGGGCCTGATCACCAGCACCCGTACCGGGGGAAACCAGCGCCGCTATACCCGCGACACCCTGCGCCGCGTCGCGTTCATCCGGATGTCGCAGCGCCTCGGCATCCCGCTCTCCCGGATCCGCGAAGCGCTGGCCACCCTGCCCGGCGACCGGGTGCCGACCAGCAAGGACTGGGCGCGGCTGTCGGCGGGTTGGCGCGCCGAACTCGACGAGCGCATCGCGCACCTCGAGCGGCTGCGCGACAACCTGTCCGGCTGTATCGGCTGTGGGTGTCTGAGCCTGAAAGTGTGCGCGCTGGTCAACCCCGACGATGTGCTGGCAGGTCAGGGGCCGGGCGCGCCAGGCCTGTAGACATCGAACAATTGTGCGATAACCTGGGTCGCATGGAGCAGGCGTTGCAGAGCTCTCTGTTCGACCAGGCCGACCGCCGCGACCTCGGCAGCGGCGCCTGGCTGGAGGTGCGATCCGGCTGGCTGTCGCAGGACGGGGTGCGCGACGACACCCTGTTCGACGAGTTGCTCGACACCATTCCGTGGCGTGCCGAGCGGCGCCAGATGTACGACCGGATGCTCGACGTGCCCCGCCCGGTCAGCTATCACCATCTGGTCGACGAGCCGGCGCCCCATCCCCGCCTGAAGCAGCTGCGCCGCCGCCTCAACGACATCTACGCCGGCGAACTCGGCGAACCGTTCGTCACCGCGGGACTCAACCTCTACCGCGACGGCGACGACTCGGTGGCCTGGCACGGCGACAACATCGGCCGCAGCAGCACCGAGGACACCATGGTGGCGATCGTCGGGCTCGGCGCCACACGGGTTTTCGCGTTACGTCCTCGCGGCGGCGGGCCGTCGCTGCGGTTACGCCATCACCACGGCGATCTGCTGGTCATGGGCGGTTCGTGCCAGCGCACCTGGGAACACGCCGTGCCCAAGACCAGCCGGCCCACCGGTCCGCGCATCAGCATCCAGTTCCGCCCGCACGACGTGCGGTGACCGTCAGTTCCTGACCAGACGCACGGCCTGAGTCACCAGGTCGCGGGCGCGCGCGGTGTCGACGTCGGCGACCGGTTTGTCGGCCACCACCAACGGATTCGCGGTGACGATCACGACGAAGTTCCCGAATTTGGCGACGTAGTTGTACAACTCGCCGGTCCGGGGCCCCTGCGCCGTCGTGGTCTGCAGGATGCGGTGGGTGCCGACGGTCTCGGTGTGCGCGATCTGCGGCGCCTCGACGACCTCGACCAGACCGCGCACCCCCGAGCCGCTGAACGCGACCTTGCGGCACTGCTCGCCGGGCGCATCGACCGGCACGGGCTCGGAGGTCTCCACCGCGATCACGATGTAACGCACACCGTCGCCCTCGGCGGTGACGGCGGCCATGTTGCCCTTGGTGCCTTCGGGCACCGACCGCCGATCCGCACTGGCCGCACAGTCGGCGGGGTCGAACGTCAACCCGGCGGGCAGCGTCGAGGGCGCCAGCAGTCGGGGGTCGACCGCCGCGGGCCCCACCGCGTTCGTGGTGAACGACGGACCGAAGCCGGCCTGCAGCTCGGCGACCTTGGCGATGTCGGCTCGGGACAGGTCGTCGCCCTGATCGGATTGACAGGCCACTACACACACGCACGCGGTCAGCGCCGCGACGATCTTGCGCCGGATGAACATCGGCGCCAATGTACCCGCGCCGCACGCCTCAACTGCGCAACGCCGCCACCGTTTCGGCGAACAGATCGGCGGCGAAGTCGGTGGTCAGCGGAGGGTGCGTCGCGCCCGGGTCGGTCACCACCGTCACCAGACCCAGGTGGCCGTCCAAATGGGCGACGAATGTGTCGGCGTGCGTGTGTGTTTCGGTCCCGCCTTCGACGACCGTGCGCGCCTCGGTCTTCATGCCGTCGCTGCGCGCCGCGGTGAGCGCGGGCGCAGGAATGGCGGTGACGGTGGCGCTGCTGCGCGTCGAAGTCAGCTCCCAGCGCGGGCAATCGACGTCGGTCGGCCCGGTCGTGGCTGCCACGACCGCGTAGATGATCCCGCCCGGCCCTGACGCCGACCACCCTCTGGTGGTCGTCGGATCGACCGGCGGGACGGCCAGCGCCAGACATTCGGGCGGATCGGCGACCGGGCCATCCCCCATGCCCCACAACGTGATCGGCGACGGCGGGCCGGTGTAGGACGTGACCTCGTAGCCGTCGGGAACCTGGCTGCGGACGCGGTCGATACGGACGGGGTCGACCGGGCCGACCGACTGCGCCGTCGTGGGTGCGGCATCCGGGGGTGCAGGGGTAGCACAGGCCGCGCACAGCGAAGCCAGCACGCCCATCGCGAACCACCTCACGTCGGCCTTGATACCACGGCGACCGATATGCTGCGGTTCGATCCGGCGTTCGTGGTGGACCGACCCGCCGCGGGCTGACGAACAGGAGACCACATGACAGACCTCATGCGAGCCGGCGCCGTCAGCATCGCCGCGGTCGCGCTCGCGATCGGGTTGGCCGCGTGCGGATCGGAGGGCGAATCGGCGGAGACGTCGTCGGTCGCGGCCACCACGTCGGAAACCACCTCCGAAGCTCCCGCGGATCCCCCCACCGGCCCGGACGCACCCGCCGCTGCCATGACACTCGACGAATACATCGCCGAGAACAACCTGGTGCGCACGCCGGTGTCACGCGGCGCCGCGGGCGCTCCGACCATCGAGCTGCCGGCCCTCGAGGGCTGGACGGAGATGGGTCCCGACGCCCCCCAGGACGCCTTCAGCGCCCTGTCGTTCGGCGGCGACCCGGCACTGACCACGCCGCCGGCCACCCTGATCTCCCGTGTCTTCCGGCTGACCGGCAACGTCGATCCCGCGAAGGTGTTGGAGTACGCACCGCAGGGCCTCAAGACGCTGCCGGAGTTCGAGGGTCCCGAGACCGGACAGGCCGGGCAGCTCAGCGGCTTCGAGGCGGTGACGATCGGCGGGCTCTACGTCCGAGAGGGCGTACCGCACATGGTCGCCCAGAAGACCGTCACCATCCCCGGTTCCGACGGGCTCTACGTGCTGCAGATCGATGTCGAGGGCCCCGAGGAACAGGCCGTACCGCTGATGGAGGCCACCAGCGCGATCGACGAGCAGACCCGCATCGTTCCCTGACCCTGCCGGTCAGCCGACGGCGCGGATCGCCTGCCGCGCCATGTCGCGGATCTGCCTGATCAGCGTCGCCGGCAACGGCACGTCGTCGACTTCGGGGACGTCGACGGTGGTCGTCACGACGCCGAGATCGTCGCGCCGCCACACCGCACCGAACCGGTCGAAAATGGCGCGCATCGGGGCGTTGTCGGCCAGCACCCGGGCGGTGAAGCGCCGCACGCCGTCATCGCGGGCGGCCACCACGAGCGCCCACATCAGGAGCGTGCCGATGCCGCGGCCTTGGAAGTCGTCTCCGACGATGAAGGCCACCTCGGCTTCGGAGGGGTCGTCGTGGTCGCGGATGAAGCGCGCGTCGGCGACCACGGGTCCGTCGGCGCCGTCGGTGAGCACGAACACGAAGTGTTCGAGGTAGTCCACCTCGAACAGGTAGGTCATCAACGATCTCGTCGGTTTCCGGACCGACTGGAACCGCCGGTAGATCGTGTCGGTGGAGAACTCGACGCGGCCGGCGGCGGTGCGCTCGACGTCGCCCGGCAGCACCGGACGCAGGAACAACTCGGTGCCGTCGCGCACGCGTACCGGAACCGGCGTGATGAACGCCGCGACGCGCTGGCGGGCGGTCCGCACCAGCCGGTCGACGAGGCCGGGGACCTCCAGCATCGTCGAGAACGCCTCTCGCCCACCGACCCACCCGCGAAGCGGTTCGGTCGCCACCACGGTGGCGGTGCGCGGCGCGTCGCGCAGCAGCGCGATCTCACCGACGATCAGCCCCGGACCGAGGTCGACGACGACGTCGTGCCCGTCGGCGCCGACATGGGTGACCTCGGCATGACCGGTGGCCACCAGCAGGAACGACACCGCGAGCTCGCCCTGCTGCATCAGTACCTGTCCGGGCGCCGCGGTCAGCGGCCGCAGTTGGGTGGCCAGCGACGTCAGCGCCTCGACCGGGACGCCGTCGAACACCGCGAGGGTCGCGAGGTCCTCGGCGCACGCCGCGGTGGGGCCCGACATTTCACGAGGCTACGGTCGGTTGCCGAAGTCCGGCAAGGATTCGCGCGCACCGGATCCGGTGCTGGTTCTGATCCGGCGGTCGGGGTATCCGATGCGACGGTAGGAACGACTCAGCGACGGGAGCACACGCCTTCATCGGTGGCGAAGAGTTCCTCATCGTCGACGTGCGTCGTAGCCACCCACCCGACACCCATGGCCGGCACGACGTGCCGGATGATCACAGACGGCCCCGAAACCCTGCGGAAGGAACGCCGTGCGCACGTTGATCACCGGAACCGACGCCGAGGGCAGGTCGTGCGTCGTCAGCGACAGTGAGCTGACGCTCGACGAACTGGCACCCGGATTCGCGATGGCTGTGCCCTACGCGACGACGAGCGCGCCGCCGCCCGCCCGGCCCGCCGGTTCGGCGCCGTTGATCGACCAGGGCATCGCGCCCGGTCTGGCGCGATGGATGGTGGTCGAGCTCGGACCGGAGTCGGTGACGCCGATGCACCACACCGACACCGTCGACCTGGAGACGGTGTTGTCGGGCAGCGTGGAGCTGATCCTCGACGACGGCGCTCACGCCCTGGAGCAGGGCGACCTGGTCGTTCTCACCGGTGTGGACCACGCCTGGCGGGCCGGCCCCGCCGGTTGCCGCCTGAGCGCCGTGCTGATCGGTACGCCGTCGCCGGAGTGAGCGTGTGAGCGAATCGATATTGTTAGGACACTAACTAATCGGGCACGATGGAACCATGTCTGTGGTTCCCACGGCCCAGGCCGATCCGCTCTCCCTCGAACGCCAGGTGTGCTTCGCCCTCGCGGTCACCAACCGCGCCGTGCTGGCGGTCTACCGGCCGCTGCTCGAACCGCTCGGCCTGACCCATCCGCAGTACCTGGTGATGCTGGCACTGTGGGACCACCACAAGAAGTCCCCGGATTCCGCGTTGTCGGTCAAGCAGATCGCGGGTCTGCTGCAACTGGACTCGGCGACCCTGTCGCCGATGCTCAAGCGCCTCGACGCCTCAGGGCTGATCACGCGGTCCCGCAGCGCCACCGACGAGCGGGCGACGGAAGTGCGACTGACCGAGGCGGGAGTGTCACTGCGTGAGCGTGCGGTCGGCATACCGGATGCGGTGACCGCGCGCCTGGGGGCCGATCCCGCCGAACTCGAAGACCTCCACCGGGTGCTCACCCGCGTCAACCAGGCAGCGCTGGCCACCGGAGCGCTCCAGCAGACCCAGACAACGAAGGAGTCGTGATGACCACCGCCACCAAGCCGAACCTGTGGCAGTACCTCACCTACTGTTACGGACGCCGACTGCCGAAGTCGATGAACCGGTGGGTCGCCGAGGACCTCGCGGGTCACGGCGCGATCCGGCGGCACATGATCCGGTACTCGATTCCGCCGGCGTTGATCCTGGCTCCGTTCTGGCTGATCCCGGTCCCGATCTACATGCGCCTGGAGATGACCGCACCCATCTACGTCTGGGCGATCCTGATGGCCATCGCGCTGAACAAGGTGTGGCGCCGCCACCGCCTGGCCCAGCACGGCCTCGATCCCAATCTGGTGGACGTGATCAAGCGCAAGAAGCAGGCCCGCATGCACGAGGACTACATCCGCAAGTACGGTCCGCGGCCCGAGGAGTCGCGCTATCAGTCGAACAGCAGTCCGTTCTGAGGTTCCGCCGGTCAGCGCGCCTCGAGCCTCAGCTGCAGCCGTTCGAGGCGGCGTACCAGAATGCTGGGCAACCATCGGCCGACGTCGGTCGCGTCGATCCATGCCGTTGCCTCGAGCAGCGACGCCAACACGATGTGCGCTTCCAGTCGGGCCAATGCGGCCCCGACGCAGAAGTGCGCGCCCCTGCCGAACGTGAGATGCGTTTTCGCTGAACCGCGGTCCAACCGGAACTCATCAGGCCTGTCGAACTGTCCGGGATCGCGGTTGGCGGCTCCCCACATCAGCAGCAGCCGCGATCCCGCGGGCAACTCCACGCCGGCAAGTGTGGTGTCGGAGACCACGTGCCGGTAGTGGCCGCGAAACGGCGCCTCGTAGCGCAGCGTTTCCTCGATGAAGACTCCCAGCAGATCAGGTGCGGCACGAAGCTGTTCTTGGATGTGGGGGTGCCCGGCCAAGACCCAGGCCGCGCTACCGAGCAGTGAAGCGGTGGACTCGCCGGCCGCGCTGAACAATGTGAGCATGATCGCCAGCGCCGGAAGCTGTTCCAGCTCACCGGATCTGGTGCGCTGCGCCAGGTCGCCTATCAGTCCGGGCGCAGCGCTCTCGGCCGCCTTCTCGAAGTGCTCGAGGACGTATGCCGACAGTTCCATCGCAGCCATCCCGGCGGCTTCGAGTTGGGACGCGCTGACGATTCCGTCGAGGAGCGTGGTGGTGGCGTATCCGAGTCGTATCAGGCTGTCCACGTCGTCGTCGGGTAGGCCGAGCAGACGTGCGACCACCATCATGGGCAGCCGGTTGGCCAGAGCGCCCATCCATTCGACCTGGCCGTCGGCCAGCGCGTCGGACAGGAGAGTCTTGGCAGCCCCTTCGGCGAATTCTTCGATGACACGTACGCGGCGCGCCGACAGATGGGGCAGCAAGAGCTTCCGATGCGTCGCGTGCACCGGATCGTCGGCGGTGGCCAGGGCATGCATCGGTCCCCCGAGGCTTCCCATTTCGAACGGCGTGACGGTCCCGTCCTCGTGGTAGACCATCGTCGCGGTCAGGTTCGACGAGAAGTCCTCGACACGGCCGAGCGCTTCGATGACCGCGTCCCAGCCGCACACTGCATAGAACCCGGAGTCTCCGATCCGGTTCACAGGTGCGCGACTGCGCATCGCGTCGTACAGCCGGCCGGGGTCCTGTATCGCCGCGCTGCCGAAGAACTCGTCCGGATCCACCACAGCTGTCATCACACAAGACTCGCGTCGGACGATGAACTGGGTCAACGGCTCACGGTGAAGTCGCGGAACCGGCCCGCGGAGTCCGCGGGCAACCGTTCTCATACGACTGCGCAGACAAGGCCCTTTCGTGATGAGAACTCCGCTATTTTTCTCATAGTGAGAAAATTTCCCATGACCTCTTAAGGAGTCGGCGGTGCCGACCGATGACTGGCTGATCGGGCGCGACAGACACAGCGCCGGCGTGGAACGGATCTACGCGGCAGCGGCGGAACTCATCTCCCGCGATGGCTACGACGCCTTCAGCATCGATGCCCTGGCGGCGATGGTGCACTGCTCGCCGGCAACGATCTACCGCCACGCCGGAGGGAAGAAAGCGATCCGCGATGCGGTGCTGAGCAGGCACGCAGAACGCATTCTCGAGTCGGTCCGCGAAGCGATCGCGGATCTGAGCGGCTCCGAACGTGTCGTCACCGCAACCGTTGTCGCCCTGCGACGCATGCGCACCGACCCGTTGGCGCAAGTCATGCGCTCGACGCCGGGGCCACCCGGAA
Source organism: Mycobacterium sp. pV006 (assembly GCF_041287115.1). Classification (NCBI taxonomy): domain Bacteria; kingdom Bacillati; phylum Actinomycetota; class Actinomycetes; order Mycobacteriales; family Mycobacteriaceae; genus Mycobacterium; species Mycobacterium sp. pV006. The sequence goes on from NZ_JBGGKT010000012.1 coordinate 67,341, forward strand.
CCGGGTGGCTGGCGGAGTCACCCGCGATCGTCGCTTTCGCCACCGAAATGGTGGGTCCGGACAATCCGGACCCTCTGGCCGCGGAATGGCTGATCCGCGTGTTCCTGGCGCTCTGGCACTGGCCACTCGCCGACGCGAACGCCGAGGAGATTGCGGTGCGCCGATTCTTCGGCCCGGCGTACCAGGTGGACGACAGATCTGAAACTCTGTGGAGCTAAGGGGAATCGAACCCCTGACCTACTCGATGCGAACGAGTCGCGCTACCAACTGCGCCATAGCCCCTGATGCCGGTACAGGTTAGCAGCCTGCGCGCACCGGCAGAAATCGCGAGGTCCTACTGACCGGCCGCCCGCGGCAGGTCGTAGTGGCGGGCGAACGCGACGTACTCGAGATGCTCGAACTCGGGGTCCTCGTCGTCGATCTCCAGGACCGCAGCGCCCGGCCTACGCAGACGCGACGGTACGACATCGAACTCGCGGTCGCTGGTGTTCTCCACCCCCAGTCGTGACCGCGCCATCCGCTGCGCGCGCCGGCGCCGCACCTGCTCCTCGATGCGGGTCTGACGGCGCAGATACGCCAGATACAGGACCGCGACCACGCCGACGATGGTGGTGACCCACCACATCGACGACGACCACGTCAGCGCCGCGACCGCGCTGGTCAGCAGCAGGACTGCCATCACCGTCAGGGTGCGGGTGCGGAAGCGGTACTTGCGGGCCGCCACGGCGGCCGCGGTGTCCGATTCGCGGCGGCGCCGGCGGGCGGCACCGACCGCATCCGGGATGCGGCGATCGCTCTGGGCGGCGGGCTCGTCGTCCGCGTCCGCGTCGTCCTCGCCCTCGTACTCGTCGTCGGCGGCGTCCTCGGTCTCGGCGACGGTTTCGAGGGGCAGTTCGGGCTCGACGGGGTCGGACGCCTCGTCGTCTTCGCGCGCCTGGTCGGCGCCCGCGGACGCACCGACCGGGAGGGCGTCGGGCTCCTCGACGACGTCGACGTCGAGGTAGTCGGGTTCGTCGGCCGCGCCACGTTCGGCGGCGACCATGACCACCGCACGGCCGGGCTCGTCGTGTTCGACGTCGTCGTCGGGACTTTCGCTCGGCTGCCAGTCGGGGTCACTGCGGTGACCGGCCGCGGGGCCACGCCGGCGCAGCCGTGTGCCCGCGGCACTGTTCAGCACCCGGGTGGCCAGGGCCACGTCGCTGGTTCGGCGCACCGAGTCGCGCTTGTTGATCAGCATCGGCACCAGCACGAACAGCCAGAGCACGACAAGAGAGATCCACAGAAGAGATTGGGGGATGCTTGGCATGGCGCCTGCTCCTTTCCCCATCAGGCTAGGTCGTGTGACCAGCGCATCCGTGGGCGGCGCGCCGAGACAATTACACACCTGTAATTCGCTGGAGACAAGCACCAAACGTCACTTGTGTCACATCTGCAACAGGGATACCGGCAGCCGCCGTCCGTCAGGTCCAGGACGCGCGACCGGCTCGCACCAGTGACGAGGTCACCGAACCCTCCACTTCCTCGACCGTGAGCGCCACCAGCAGGTGGTCCCGCCACGCTCCGTCGACGTCGAGATAGCGCTTGAGCAGACCTTCCTCGCGGAACCCGGCCTTGGCCAGCACGGCTCGGCTCGCAGCGTTCTCCGGACGGACGGTGGCCTCCACCCGGTGCAGCCTGACGGGACCGAAGCAGTGGTCCAGGCCCAGTGCCAGCGCCGCGGTCGCCACTCCGCCGCCGGTGTTCGCGCTGGCTACCCAGTAACCGATCCAGGCCGACCGGAGCGCGCCGTGGGTGATGTTGCCGATGGTCAACTGGCCGGCGAACTGACCGTCGACCTCGATCGCGTACGGCAGCATGCGCCCTTTGCGCGCTTCGGTCCGCAGCCCGGAACAGACCGAGGGCCACCCCGACACGGAGTGGCGCACCTCCCAGTCCAGATCGGCCGAGGGCTCCCAGGGCTCGAGATGCCGACGGTCGGCCAGTCTGATGCGGCTCCACTGCGCGGCGTCGCGCAACCGCACCGGACGCAGCCGCACCACACCGCCGGGGACCCGCAGCGGCCCGACGGCCGTCGGCCAGCCGGGGTGCTGGATGCGTGGGGTCAGGAAGTTCACGGCCCTAGCCGCGCTGGGCCAGGAATGCGACGTCGACCAGCTCACCGGTGCGAATCTGCTCGACCTCGCTGGGCACGATCACCAGGCAGTTCGCCTCGGCCAGCGTCGCCAGCAGGTGCGAGGCACCCGGTGCGCTGCCCAGCGCCTGCACCAGGTACTCGCCGGTGTCCTGGTCGCGCATCAGCTGTCCACGCAGGTATCCCTTGCGTCCCGTCACCGAGCCGATCGGCGACAGTGCCCGCGCTCGGACGATCCGGCGCATCGGTTGCCGTTTGCCCAGGGACAGCCGGATCAACGGCCGGACCATCACCTCGAACACCACCAGGGCGCTGACCGGGTTGGCCGGCAGCAGGAAGACCGGCACCCGGTCGGGCCCCAGCTGCCCGAAACCCTGCACCGAGCCCGGGTGCATCGCGATCCGCGCGACCTCCATGTCGCCGAGTTCGGACAGCACGGCCCGCACCCCCTCGGCCGCCGCTCCCCCGACCGCGCCGGCGATCACCACCACCTCGGCGCGGTTGAGCTGCCCTTCGACGACTTCGCGCAACAGTTTCGGATCGGTCGGGACGATGCCCACCCGGTTGACCTCCGCGCCCGCGTCGCGACCCGCCGCGGCCAACGCATAGGAGTTGACGTCGTAGACCTGCCCGTTGCCCGGCGTGCGGGAGATGTCGACCAGTTCGCCACCGACCGACATCACCGACAGCCGCGGCCGCGGATGCACCAACACGCGCTCCCGCCCGACCGCGGCCAGGAGCCCGACCTGGGCGGCGCCGATGACGGTGCCGGCGCGGACGGCGACATCGCCCGGTTGGACGTCGTCGCCGGTGCGCCGCACATAGGCGCCCGAGCGGACGCCGCGCAACACCCGCACCCGGGACTCCCCGCCGTCGGTCCAGCGCAGCGGTAGTACCGCGTCGGCCAGGGTGGGCATCGGGGCGCCGGTCTGCACCCGGGCGGCCTGCCGGGGTTGCAGGCGACTGGGCGTGCGCGCGCCGGCCTCGATCAACCCCATGACCGGCAGGCTGATGTCCCGGTCGGCGGTGTCCTCGCCGTCTTCGCGGTCCTCGTCGTCATCGCCGCCCGCGGTTCCGAGCACGTCGACGCTGCGCACCGCGTATCCGTCGATCGCCGCCTGATCGAAACCCGGCATCGGACGCTCGGTGACCACCTCCTCGGCGCACATCAGCCCCTGTGCCTCGGCGATCGCCACGCGCACCGGTCGCGGGGCGACCGCGGCCGCTACCACCCGCGCCTGCTGCTCCTCCACCGAACGCAAGACATGCCTTTCTCCCGTCAGACCCGTCGGTGACGACCGGCTGATGCGACAGCGCCGGCTAGTGTGCGGCCGTCTCGGACGCGAGTCCCAACCTCTCCACCAGCCATTGGCGCAGTTCGGGGCCGTAATCGTCCCGCTCCAACGCAAAGTCAACCGCAGCCTTCAGGTAGCCCCCGGGATTTCCCAGGTCGTGTCGAGAACCGCGGTGCACGACCACGTGCACCGGGTGGCCCTCGTCGATGAGCAATGCGATCGCGTCGGTGAGCTGCAATTCGCCGCCCGCGCCGCGCGGGATGCGCTTGAGCGCATCGAAGATCGCGCGGTCGAGCACATAGCGACCGGCGGCGGCGTATGGCGACGGCGCGTCCTCGGCCTTGGGCTTCTCCACCATCCCCTTGACCTTCAACACGTTCGGGTTGGCGGCATCGGGTACCGATTCCACGTCGAACACGCCGTAGGCACTGATCTTGTCGGGCTCCACCTCGATGGCGCACAGCACCGAGCCGCCGCGCTTGGCGCGCACCTTGGCCATGGTCTCCAGGACGCCGGTGGGCAGCACGAGGTCGTCGGGCAGCAGCACCGAGATGGCGTCCTCGTCGGGCGAGAGACTGTCCTCGACGCAACTGACGGCGTGCCCCAGTCCGAGCGGTTCGGCCTGCACGACGGACTCCACCTTGATCAGCGCGGGTGCCCGACGCACCTTCTCCAGCATCGACTTCTTGCCGCGCGCCTCGAGCGTGCCCTCGAGCACCAGGTCCTCGACGAAGTGCGCGACCACACCGTCCTTGCCCTCGGAGGTGATGATGATCAGCCGTTCCGCGCCGGCCTCCGCCGCTTCGGCCGCCACGAGTTCGATCCCGGGGGTGTCCACGACCGGCAGCAGCTCTTTGGGCACCGTCTTGGTGGCAGGCAGGAACCGCGTTCCCAGACCCGCTGCGGGCACGACAGCGGTGTATGGAGTGGGGACATCAGACCGGCTCATCGTTCACACATTAACCTTTCGGCGTCCGTTGTTCTCTGCTTACCCACCCTGGGGAGGCTTTCCCGGTGCGAGCCACGAAAACACAGGTGCGGGCCACAATCCTGGCCGTCCGGAGGTCGTTGACGGGGCAACAACACGCCGCGGAGGCGGCGGCGCTGGCCGCCCATCTGGTGGCGCTGGCACCCGCCGGGTCGACCATGTGCGCCTACGTGCCGGTGGGCACGGAACCGGGTTCGGCGCAGGCGCTGGACACCCTCTGTGAACGCGGGGTCACGGTTCTGCTCCCGGTGGCGCGCAACGACGCCGACGGGACCGGGCTGCCTCTCCAGTGGGGACGTTATCGTCCTGACGCGCTGGTCGAGGCGCCGTTCGGGCTGCGCGAACCGGCGCCCCCGTGGTTGCCGGCCGAGGCGGTCGCCTCGGCGCAGACCGTGTTCGTTCCCGCGCTGGCCGTGGACCGGCGCGGCACCCGCCTGGGGCGGGGCGCCGGCTTCTACGACCGGACGCTCCGGCTCGCCGATCCGGCCGCGCGGCTGGTGGCAGTGGTCCGGGACGACGAGGTGGTCGACGCCTTACCCGTCGAGGACCACGATGTGCCGATGACGCATGCGCTGACCCCGGGCCGCGGACTGATCGAGTTGCGGTCCGACCGACCGACGTAGCCGGCAATGACCGGGAATGACTGGGCGCAACTGGCGGTTCTGGCACTTGAGCCGGTAGAGTGCTAATCACTTTTGACCACCTCGGAGGTAACTGTGCCTACCTATTCGTATGCGTGCACCGAATGCAGCAACAAGTTCGATGTGGTGCAGGCGTTCACCGACGATTCGCTGACCGAGTGCCCGCAGTGCCAAGGCCGGTTGCGCAAGGTGTTCGGCAAGGTGGGAGTCGTGTTCAAGGGCAGCGGTTTCTATCGCACCGACAGCCGGGAATCCACCAAGAGCACGAGCAGTTCCAACGGCAGCTCGGCCTCGTCGTCCTCCTCGGACTCGTCGTCTTCGTCGAGTTCGTCCTCGTCTGATTCCTCGTCGAGCTCGTCGTCGGCCTCCACGAGTAGCGCCTCGACTCCCACCGCCGCGGCCAGCTGAGTTATCCACAGCCGCTGCGTTGACCGCCGTCGAGCGGGCAACGCGCATCTAGCGTGGCGGTATGGGGGACTCTCTGAACCCGACCGTGCTGGGTCGCTTGACCGCGCTGCGGCCCGACTGGTCGCGTACGCGCGCGGCGCGACAGACGCTGGCCGCGGCGCTGGTGCTGCTGGCGGCTGCGGCGGCATGGCGCGACGATCCCCGTGCCGACCACACCGAGGTGGTGGTCGCCTCGGGCGACCTGTCCCCGGGCACGGCGCTGACCCGCGACGACGTTCGCCTCGAATCCCGAAGGGAGACCGAGGTTCCCGACGGCGCGCAGACCGACATCGACGCAGTGGTCGGCGCGACGCTGGCCGGTCCGTCCCGCCGGGGCGAGATCGTCACCGACATCAGGTTGCTCGGGCCGCGGCTGGCCGAGTCGTCGGCCGGACCGGGAGCCCGCATCGTTCCGGTGCCACTGGCCGACCCGGCGGTGCTCGACTTGATCCGGGTCGGTGACGTCGTCGACATCGTCGCGGCTCCCGTTTCGGCCGACGCGGACTCCGACGCCCGGCTGATCGCCACAGATGCGGTGGTGGTGCTGGTTTCCGAACAGGGCAGCGGGCTCGGGGCACCCGGTGGCGACCGGGTCGTCCTGGTCGCGCTGCCCGCGGCCGCGGCTCGGACGGTCGCCGGCGCCGCGCTGGTTTCGGCCGTCACGGTCACGTTGCACTGAAACGAAAACAGTCCCCGGCCCGAACGCCGGTCGTCCACTTCGGGTATGACCTACAAAATCGTGAGCCTCCAGTCGCCGCGCCGTGGATCGACTTAGCTGAGTGGCTGCCGACGCTCAACGTCAGATTCTCGCGGAACCTCGATCTCACCCAGCCACTAAGCCACCAGAATCGAACTCAGGAAAAGCCTTTGGCAGTGACCGGCCGGCACTGCGGCCCCGTGCGTGTCTTGCGTGGGTCGAACGCGCCACCCCACGGGTTTTGCCGGTTCAGGCCCTGCGCCTGCCAGCCATCCGAGCCCACCCAACTCGGACCAGCTTCCTTCGCAAGCTGCTTCGGCGTACCTATGTCGGAGGTGTGCACGGTGCCCTGGGAGGTTCTGGCCGTGCACAGCGACCCGCTGGAGACACCGGAAGCCTGCGACGACCGGACTTGACCGTCAGCAGAGAATTCCTGGTGCCCGGGATCGTTGGGGTCCGCCCCTGCGGTGCCTGCACCGAACGTCAGAGCGAACGTGGTGAGAGCGAGAGCACCCACTCCGAGAACACCGAGTCTCGTTGAGCGAGTGGAGGTGCGGGCATCTGCGGCCATGCGCCTGCTTCTTTCTGTGACGGACGTGGTCCGGCGGTTGATTAGGGTGGTCAAGCTGGAAAAAGGTTACCAGCAGCAACGACACCTCGCAGGGTTGTGCTTGCCGGGACTCCCGGCACCTTCTATCCGAACAACGAATGTCACCGCAATTTCACCCGAAGTCCGGTCAGAATTCATGACAATGACATTCGTGGGCCCGTGGCCGTCCCGGACCGCTCACCGGGTCCTCTCGCCACAGCAGCGTTCACACCGGGGCCACGCCTTATCCCGGATAGGCGCCGCCGCGTGGCCGGCTGAGGATACGGTTTGGGCTGGTCACCGGACCACTCCGCAGCGTTCAAAGCCAGAAGGGACACCCCAATGCTGAAGGGATTCAAGGACTTCATCTCCCGAGGGAACGTCATCGACCTCGCAGTCGCGGTCGTCATCGGCGCCGCCTTCACCGGGCTCGTCACGGCATTCACCGAGAACGTGATCCAGCCGCTGGTCGATCGTATCGGCGCCGGCCCCGAGGCCGAATACGGAATTCTCCGCATTCCGCTGGGCGGCGACCAATTCGTCGATCTCAACGCCGTGCTGTCCGCGGCGATCAATTTCCTGATCGTGGCCGCGGTCATCTACTTCGTGATCGTGGTGCCGTTCAAGAAGTTGAAAGAACGCGACAAGAAGGTGGCCAGCGAAGAGACCGAACTGACCCTGCTGACCGAGATCCGCGACCTCCTCAAGGCCGAGGCCGACACCACGGGCGGCCGGCACGGCGCCACGGACACGCAGAACTACAAGGGGCAGTAGCGACATCGACGGCAACGGCCCCCGGCTGATGCCGGGGGCCGTTGCCGTGTGAAGCCAGTGTCAGTTCATGTTCCAGGGCTCGCCGTAGGTGGTGACGCTGTCACCGGTCGACGAGACCAGCCGGGCGAACGGACGCAGCAGCACGCCACCGGCCGCACCGGTGACCGTGCCGTGGGCGTTGGACACCGCCACCGAACCGGTCGGACCCTCGACGTCGACCGAGAATGTCGCGACCTCCTGGATGCCCGGGCCGTTGCCCAGGTCCGCACTGATCGAGACACCCGGGAACAACGGCGGGGTCACGATGCCGACAAACTCGTTACCGAATGTGGTGTCGAAAAAGTTGGCGCTGCCCAGACCGTCGAACGCGATGTTCGGGGTGGTGTAGCTGAAGTTGATGCCCACACCCAACGACCATGGGAACCCGACCTGGTAGCCCAGCTCCAAGGTGCCCTCGAAGTCATCGGCACCCTCACCGGCAACGATGTAGCTCGCCTTGCCCGAGTGAAACCACTCACGAGTCAAGCGGTTGCGGTCCAACGGAAACACACCATTGAGGAAGGTGTCCCACTGCTGAACGGTCAACGTCCGACCCTGGCCGTCGACCAGGCTCAACTCGTTGTCCAAACCGGCGTGCGCGGTGCCAGTGCTCACGAACATCGCCGCGATCGACGCCATCATCGCGACCAATACCCGACCGATTGACTTCATTTTCTCCCTAGCTTCAGACGACGTCCTGGGGGTGGAGCGCCGGTTCGTTCGTGCCTGGCTTACGGCTTCACCGAAGACTCTATAAACACGAGCAACATATCGGGGTGGTAGCCGTGGGGGTGCGGGGACCCCCGCGGATACCACCCCTCGAACTTCTTCGAGTCATCGGTTGTTCAGTTGTGTCGTGATCCTTGACAGTGCTCGAGGCTCACGAGTTGGTACAAGGTCAGTTCATGTTCCAGGGCTGGCCGTAGGTGGTGACGCTGTCACCTGTCGACGACACCAGCCGGGCGAACGGACGCAGCAGCACACCACCGGCGGCACCGGTCACGGTGCCGTGCGCGTTGGACACCACCACCGAACCGCTCGGGCCAGCGACGTCGACCGAGAACGTCGCGACCTCCTGGATCCCGGGGCCGTTGCCCAGGTCCGCACTGATCGAGACACCGGGGAACAACGGCGGAGTGACGATTCCCTCATAGGGACTGAAGGCTCCGTCCTCGATGAGAATGGTGTTGAGCCCGTCGAAGGCGATGTTGGGGGTGGTGTAGCTGAAGTTGATGCCCACGCCCAGCGACCACGGGAACCCGACCTGGTATCCCAGCTCCAAGGTGCCCTCAAAGTCGTCGGCACCCTCACCAGCAACGATGTAGCTCGCCTTGCCCGAGTGGAACCACTCACGTGTCAAGCGGTTGCGATCCAACGGAAACACACCGTTGAGGAAGGTGTCCCACTGCTGGATCGTCAACGTGCGGCCCTGACCGTCGACCAGGCTCAACTCATTGTCCAAACCGGCATGCGCGGTGCCGGCGGTAGCGAACAATGCCGCGATGGACGCCACCAACGCGACCAGCACCCGACTGATTGCTTTCACTGCTCTCCCTAAGTGATCCGAGGGCTCCTGTGGGGGCACCGGTGGTTGTGTGTGGTTGGCATATCGCTTCCCCGCGCGGCCCGCAAGAGTTAGATGTGAATTGAATGAGAGATTCCACATCCGCGTCTTACGACCCGCTCATCGTTTGACACGAGGAACATAACGGCGGGGCTTCCGACCGGCAACGCGAACAGCGCAGCTTCGAAATGGCCGGCGCACCGCTATCCGGTGTCGATCACCATGAACCCTCCTTCGCTGCGGCGGCGGGACCACGAACGGGTTCCGCCGCGATTCTCCGGCCGCAGTGGATTGATCGCCGCTGATGTGAGCTGCGTTACAAGAGGGTCGAAAGTGACGAAAGAACGAAAGAAAGCACAGGTCAATCGTGGTGCGGCGGGACGTTGTCCCGCAGCCAGCGTTCGTGCGCCGGCCCCTCGGCAGACGCATCAAGATCACGTTCGTCTCGGGTGGTATCGGGCAGCGCGGTACCGAAGACCTCGTCCAGCTCCTGCTTGGACGGCTTCCGTCGTTGCGTCACCGCCTGCCCCCTTGTGAGCAAGGTCACGAGCTGATCGGATTAAAAGTTCACCTGGTTTTAACTTTGCAGCTCAGGACTGTTTCCGTACGGCAGAGGGTGTCAGATTTCCAGGCTGGAAAGTTGCCCGATCACCGAAGCCGCGAGCGGTCCGAGAGTGGCCATTCCGTCGCGTACGGCCGCGCGCGAGCCCGCCAGGTTCACCACCAGGGTGCTGCCCGAGATCCCGGCCAGACCGCGCGAGACACTGGCATCGCCGATGCCGGCCGACAACGCCGAGGCCCTCAGCGCCTCGGCGATTCCGAGCAGCTCACGGTCGAGCAGGTCGCGGGTCGCCTCCGGCGTCACATCCCGCGGCGTGACACCGGTGCCACCCACCGACACCACCAGGTCCACACCGCCGATGACCGCGGTGTTGAGTGCGTTGCGGATCTCCACCTCGTCGGAGGAGACCACGACGACACCGTCGACGACGAAGCCGGCCTCACCGAGCAACTCGGTGACCACGGGACCGCTGTGGTCCGCTTCGTCACCGTGCGCGGTCCGGTCGTCGACGACCACGACCAGAGCGCGGCCCACCAAGGCATGTGGCTGTTCCATGACTTCAACCGTATAGGTCGGGACCGACGTCACCACAACCCGACGCTCCGTGATCCGCGGTTGGTCGCGCGTCACCCTCACTGGGCCGCCCTACCGAGGGTGACCTGCACGCTCTGCTCGCGCCCGCTGCCGTCGACGAAGGTCAGCGTGACCTTGTCGCCGGGGGCCTTGGACCGGACAGCGGCCACCAGCGCGTCGGCGCTGCTGATGACGCGGTCGTCGAGGCGGGTCACCACGACGTCACCGGGAAGCCCGGCGGCAGCGGCCGCCCCGCCGCTGTCCACCTCGACGATCTTCGCTCCGTCCACCTCCGGGTCGTTGCCGACCTGAACGCCCAACGAGGCGCGGGACGCCTTGCCGGTCTGGATCAGTTCGTCGGCGATGCGCTTGGCCTGGTCCACCGGTATCGCGAAGCCCAGACCGATCGAGCCGCCCTGCGGGCTGCCGCCGGCATTGGCGCCGAGCGTGGCGATCGCCGAGTTGATGCCGACCAGCTCGCCGTTCATGTTGACCAGCGCGCCACCGGAGTTGCCGGGGTTGATCGCCGCATCGGTCTGGATCGCGTCGAGCACCGTGTTCTGGTTGCGCGCGTCGCCGCCGGCGGCGACGGGACGGTTCAGGGCGCTGATGATGCCGGTGGTCACGGTGCCTTCCAGTCCCAGCGGGGATCCGATTGCCACGACGTCCTGGCCCACTCGCAGGTCCGCGGAGGACCCGACCGTGATGGGGGTCAGGCCGGACACGCCGCGCGCCCGCACCACGGCGATGTCGCTGCCCGGATCGGCTCCGACCACGGTGAACTCGGCGCTTTTCCCGTCGGCGAAGGTCACTTTGGTCGTGGCGCGTCCGCCGGAGCCCGACGTGTCCGCGGCGGCGGCGACGACGTGGCTGTTGGTGAGGATCAGTCCGTCCTCCGAGAGGATGACGCCGGAACCTTCCTCGGCCGAGCGTCCTTGCCGCACCTCGAGCTTGACCACACTGGGCACCACCTTCGCAGCGACCTGCTCCACCGTGCCGCCCGGCACCGACGCCGCGAGCCGACTCGGCGCGGCGCCGAGCGCGCTGATGCCGCCACCGCCGTTGTGGTCGGGATGCACCAGCATCGCGACCCCGCCGCCCACGCCCGCCGACAGCAGCGCCAACACCGTGGCGCCGATCGTGAGTACGCCTGCGCGCGAACGCTTTCCGGCGGGCGCAGGCGCGGGTGCTCCCGGAGCACCGGGGTACTGGCCGGGGACGGGGGGCATCGGCGCACCCGGATACGGGTCGTATGCGCTCCGATACGCCTGCCGCTGCTGCTCGGTCGCGTAGCGCCAGTCGTAGCCCTGGTAGTCGTAAGCACCTGACCGTTGCGGGTCGACCTGACCCCCGGGCATACCGGATTGGCGACCCTGCGGCGGGATCGGCGAGTACCTCGGGTGGTTGGTCATGTTGCTGCGCTGCTCTCCTGGAATGGGGTTGCTGTCGGTCGGTTCAACGATCGGTTCCGCTTCAGAGTGCCCAGTAGGACTGAGAATCCGCTTAGAGCAAGATCGGGATACCCGCAAACTGCGCGCCCCCATCGTCGCTGGTATCGCGCGCTGGTGCGGCAACCAGCTACCGCGTGTCGCCCGGCCCGGACTCCGGTTTGGGCGCCGACGGCCTACCGGGCAGCAGCACGTGCATGGACGTACCGGGGGGCTGACCGCCGAGCACGGTGTCGGTGACGTAGATGGTGCCGCCGTGCCGGGTGACGACCTGTTTGACGATGGCCAGCCCGAGACCTGAGCCCGGCATCGCCCGAGCCGCGGTCGCTCGGTAGAACCGCTCGAACACCAGATGTCGCTCCTGCGGCGGGATGCCGGGCCCGAAATCGGAGACCACGAGTTCCGCGCGCAGGGGGTCGACCTGCGTCAGTCGCACCTCCACCCGGCCGTCCGGCGGACTCCATTTGGCCGCGTTGTCGAGAAGATTGAGTACCGCGCGCGCCAATCCGGCGGCGTCGCCGTAGACCTGCCACGGCACCGTCGAGACGTCGAATTCGATGTCGTTGCGGCGGCGGCGAACTCGCTCCAACGAGCGCTCGATCACGTCGGCCATCTCGACGGTTTCATGGACCACGCCGCCGGCGTCATCGCGGGTGAGGTCGACCAGGTCGCCGACCAGCGTGGACAATTCCTCGATCTGGGCGATCACGTCGGCCTCCAGATCGGCCATCTCTTCTTCCGGGATGCGGGGCGCTCCCGGCTTCGTCGAGGCCATCAGCAGTTCGACGTTGGTACGCAACGAGGTCAACGGGGTGCGCAGTTCGTGTCCGACGTCGGCGACCAGGCGGGACTGTCGTTCCCGGGACTCGGCCAGCGCCCCCAGCATCCGGTTGAAGGTCTCGGTCATCCGGGCCAGTTCGTCGCTGCCGAACACCGGGATCGGCCGCAGGTCGCTGGTGCGCGCCACGCGTTCGGCTGCCTCGGTCAGCCGTGCCACCGGCCGCAGGGCCGCGCGGGCGACCATGCCGCCGGCGATGGCGGCCACCGCGACGCCCAGCCCGGCGACGATCAGCAGCACGCTGCCCAGCCGGCGCAGGATCAGCCCGGTGGGCCCCAGGCTCTTGGACAGCAGCAGCGAGGACCCGGTCTCGGGGATGTGCACGGCCAGTACGCGCTGCCCGCCGACGGTGCGCAGCGACATCAGGAGCTTGCCTTCCATGACGTCGCGTTCCGGGCCGGCGACAGGCAGCGTCTGCCCGGCCTGCTGGTAGGTGTACTTGACCCGGCCGGGCACGTAGTAGATGGCGTTGACGTCGGAGAACGCGGTGCCTTCGATGGCCTTGGCCGGATCGGCGAACAGCGAACCGCTCTCGATGAGCAGTTGGGCGCGGCCGCGCAGCTGATCGTCGATGTCGTCGTAGAGCGCACGGGACACCACCGCGTACACGGCCACGGCCATCAGCACCACGGAGATGACCACCATCGACATCGCCAGCAACATCACCCGCCACCGGACCGACAGCGAGCTGGCCGCCGGTGGTGGGACCGGTCGCAGCGGCCACGGTTGGGCGTTGCCGTACGTCATCAGGGCGGGGTTTCACGCAGCACGTAACCCACGCCGCGCACGGTGTGGATCAGCCGCGGTTCCCCTTCGGCTTCGGTCTTGCGGCGCAGATAGCCGACGTACACCTCGAGCGCGTTGCCCGAGGTGGGGAAGTCGAACCCCCACACCTCCTCGAGGATGCGGCTGCGCGTGAGCACGCGGCGCGGGTTGGCGATCAGCATCTCCAACAGCGCGAACTCGGTGCGGGTCAGGCTGATCTGCCGATCGCCGCGGGTCACCTCCCGGGTGACCGGGTCCAGCGACAGATCCGAGAACGTCATGGCCGCCGACTCGGCCGAACCGTCGTCGGGGGTGGTACGGCGCAGCAGCGCCCGCATGCGAGCGAGCAGCTCTTCCAGTGCGAACGGCTTGGGCAGGTAGTCGTCGGCCCCGGCGTCCAGACCGGCGACCCGCTCGGACACCGAGTCGCGGGCCGTCAGCACCAGGATCGGGAGGTCGTCCCCGGTGGAGCGGAGCTGCCGACACACCTCCAGCCCGTCGAGCCGGGGCATCATCACATCCAGGACGACGGCGTCGGGGCGGTTGCTGGCGATCGCCTCGAGCGCCTCGCGCCCGTCCTGGGCGAGTTCGACCGAGTATCCGTTGAAGGTCAGGGAACGCCGCAGCGACTCACGAACCGCGCGGTCATCGTCAACGACAAGTATGCGCACCGGCACAGTCTTGTCCCCGCGACTGAGATTGACCTGAGAGGCGCGCCGCGCGAGCGACGCGATTCAGGGCGTCAGCGGCGATCGAGATCGATCAGACCCAGGCGGGCGGCCTTGAGCAGGCGACGCGGCACCTTGTGCTGCTGACCTGCGACGGTGACGCCGACGAGGTCGGTCTTGGTGGCTTTCCACTGCGCGCGCCGGCTACGGGTGTTCGCGCGCGACATCCTGCGCTTGGGCACAGCCATGATCGAGCTCTCCATCGTTCGGGGGTTATCCGGCAGGGGCACTGCCCGCGAGCCTGGACCTACCGGGCGCCGGCAATTGTTGATCAGAATAGCGGCTGCGGGCGGCGTGCTCCAAACTCCGGCCCGGGCCGCCGCCGGGCTGGATCAGGCCGATCTGGCCAAATCGCCGCCTGGGACCGCCGGTCCCCACTAACCTACCGACTGGTTGGGCGAGCTAGGACGGGGTGATTGGGTGACCGAAGCCGGCGCCCCGGTTCGGGTCGGTAATTGTTCGGGGTTCTACGGGGATCGACCGGCGGCGATGCGGGAGATGCTGACCGGGGGCGAACTCGATTATCTGACCGGCGACTACCTCGCCGAGCTGACGATGCTGATCCTGGGCCGCGATCGGGCCAGGGATCCCGAGCGCGGCTTCGCGCGCACATTCCTGCGTCAGCTCGAGGAGTGTCTCGGACTGGCCGCCGACGCCGGCGTGCGCATCGTGACCAACGCCGGCGGTCTCAACCCGGCCGGTCTGGCCGCCGCGGTCCGGAGCCTGGCCGGGCAACTGGGCGTACCGGTCACCGTGGCGCACGTCGAGGGCGACGACCTGCTCCCCCGTGCGGCCGAGTTCGGGTTCGGGACCCCGCTGACCGCCAACGCCTATCTGGGGGCGTGGGGCATCGTCGAGTGCCTCGACGCCGGCGCCGACATCGTGGTGACCGGGCGGGTGACCGACGCCTCGCTGGCCGTCGGGGCCGCGGCCGCGCACTTCGGCTGGCAGCGCACCGACCACGACCGGACCGCCGGCGCCATCGCGGCGGGCCATGTCATCGAGTGCGGGGCCCAGGCCACCGGCGGCAACTACGCGTTCTTCACCGAGATCGCCGACATGCTGCGGCCGGGGTTCCCGATCGCGGAGATCCACGCCGACGGGTCGTCGGTGATCACCAAGCACCCCGGAACCGGTGGCGCGGTCACCGTCGACACCGTCACCGCGCAACTGCTGTACGAGATCGGCGGCGCCCGCTACGCCAACCCGGACGCCACGCTGCGGCTCGACTCGATCCGGTTGTCCGCCGACGGCCCCGACCGCGTCCGCCTGCACGGTGTGCGCGGCGAGCCCCCACCTCCGACGCTGAAGGTCGGCCTGAACAGCTTGGGTGGCTTCCGCAACGAGATGACGTTCGTGCTGACCGGGTTGGACATC
Organism: Mycobacterium sp. pV006; assembly: GCF_041287115.1. Taxonomy (NCBI): domain Bacteria; kingdom Bacillati; phylum Actinomycetota; class Actinomycetes; order Mycobacteriales; family Mycobacteriaceae; genus Mycobacterium; species Mycobacterium sp. pV006. The sequence continues at coordinate 82,797 of NZ_JBGGKT010000012.1, forward strand.
GACGCCAAGGCCGCGCTGGTTCGCGAACAGCTCGAGGCCGGGTTGACCCGCCGTCCGCAGGAACTGCAGTGGACGCTGGCCCGCACCGACCGTCCCGACGCCGACACCGAACAGACCGCCAGCGCACTGTTGCGGTGCGTGGTCCGCGACCAGGATGCCGCCGTGGTGGGGCGTCAGTTCTCCTCGACGGCGGTCGAACTGGCGTTGGCCAGTTATCCGGGTTTCACCACGACCGCACCACCCGGCGACGGGCAGGTCTACGGGGTGTTCTCGGCGGCGCACGTTCCGAACGAACAGGTCCCGCACGTGGCGGTGCTGCCCGACGGCACGCGTCGCGATGTCACACCGGCCTCCCGCACCGCCGCCCTCGAGGCGGTCACCACGCCGCCGGTGGTTCCATTCCGGTCCGCGTCGCCCACGCGTCGCGTCCCGCTGGGGTTGGTCGCCGGTGCTCGCAGCGGCGACAAGGGCGGCAGCGCCAACGTCGGCGTCTGGGTGCGCACCGAGCCGCAGTGGCATTGGCTGGCAACCACTCTCACGATCGACCTGTTGCGCGAGCTGCTGCCCGAGACCCGGGATCTACCGGTGACCCGCCACCTGTTGCCGGAGCTACGGGCGGTCAACTTCGTCATCGACGAAATCCTCGGCGCGGGTGTGGCCTATCAGGCACGATTCGATCCGCAGGCCAAAGGCTTGGCCGAGTGGTTGCGCAGCCGCTACGTCGACGTGCCGGAGGAACTGTTGCCGTGAACATCTGGACGACACCGGAACGCGACGCGCTGCGCAAGACGGTCCGCGCGTTCGTCGAGCGCGAGGTGCTGCCCTACGCCGACGAGTGGGAGCGCACCGGACAGCTTCCCCGCGACCTGCACCGCAAGGCCGCCGACGTGGGTCTGCTCGGCGTCGGGTTCGCCGAATCGGTGGGTGGTGACGGCGGAGACGCAGCCGATGCACTGATCGTCTGTGAGGAGATCCACCAGAGCGGTTGTCCCGCCGGGGTATACGCCTCACTGTTCACGTGCGGCATCGCGGTGCCGCACATGATCGCCTCCGGTGATCGGCACCTGATCGACACCTACGTGCGTCCCACGCTGCGCGGCGAGAAGATCGGCGCCCTGGCGATCACCGAACCCGGCGGGGGTTCCGACGTCGGGCATCTGCGCACCCGGGCCCACCGCGACCCCGCCACGGGGGATTTCGTCGTCAACGGCGCCAAGACCTACATCACTTCCGGCGTACGGGCCGACTACGTCGTCACCGCGGTGCGCACCGGCGGGCCGGGCGCGGCGGGCATCTCGCTTCTGGTCGTCGACAAGGACAGCGCGGGATTCGAGGTCACCCGGGTGCTCGACAAGATGGGTTGGCGCAGCTCCGACACCGCCGAACTGTCCTACGACGACGTTCGCGTGCCGGCCACCAACCTTGTCGGCGCCGAGAACACCGGCTTCGCCCAGATCGCGGCGGCGTTCGTCAGTGAACGCGTCGGCCTTGCCGCACAGGCGTATTCGAGTGCGCAACGCTGCCTGGACCTGACCGCGGAATGGTGCCGGCAGCGCGAGACGTTCGGCCGGCCGCTGATCGCGCGCCAGTCGGTACAGCACAGTCTGGCCGAGATGGCCCGCCGGGTCGACGTCGCCCGGGTGTACACCCGCAGCGTGGTCGAACGTCAGCTCGCCAAGGAGAAGGACCTGATCACCGCGGTGTGCTTCGCCAAGAACACCGCCGTGGAAGCCGGTGAGTGGGTTGCCGATCGCGCCGTGCAACTGTTCGGCGGGATGGGCTACATGACCGGCACCGAGGTCGAACGCCAGTACCGCGACATGCGCATCCTCGGTATCGGTGGGGGCACCACGGAGATCCTGACGTCCCTTGCCGCCAAGACCCTGGGGTATCAATCATGACACTGACCTCGACGCTCGATGTGCGCTCGGCCGCCTACCGGGACGCCGCGGAGGCGATGACGGCCAAGCTCGCCGAACTCGACGGTGAGCACCGCAAGGCGCTCGCCGGCGGCGGCGCGAAGTACGTGGCCCGCCATCACGACCGCGGGAAGATGACCGCCCGCGAACGCATCGAGGCCCTGGTCGATCCGGACTCGCCGTTCCTGGAGCTCAGCCCGCTGGCCGCCTGGGGCACCGACTTCACCGTCGGCGCGAGCGTGGTGACCGGCATCGGCGTCGTCAACGACGTGGAGTGCGTCCTGGTGGCCAACGACCCCACCGTCAAGGGCGGCACGAGCAATCCGTGGACGTTGCGCAAGATCCTGCGCGCCAACCAGATCGCGCTGCAGAACCGGATTCCGTTGGTGTCCCTGGTGGAGTCCGGCGGCGCCGACCTGCCGACGCAGAAGGAGATCTTCATCCCGGGCGGACAGATGTTCCGGGACCTCACCCGGCTGTCGGCAGCCGGGATCCCGACGGTGGCCATCGTCTTCGGCAATTCCACTGCCGGCGGCGCGTACATCCCCGGCATGTCCGACCACGTGGTGATGATCCGGCAGCGCTCCAAGGTGTTCCTGGCCGGTCCTCCGCTGGTCAAGATGGCCACCGGGGAGGAGTCCGACGACGAGTCGCTGGGCGGCGCCGAGATGCACGCCCGCACCTCGGGTCTGGCCGACTACTTCGCCGTCGACGAACTCGACGCGCTGCGGATCGGGCGGCGTATCGTCGCGCGGTTGAACTGGCGCAAGCACGGCCCGGCACCGAAGCCGGCGCGACCGCCGGTGTTCGACGAGAACGAACTGATCGGCATCGTCCCCGCCGATCTGCGTATCCCGTTCGACCCGCGCGAAGTGATCGCCCGGATCGTCGACGGGTCGGAGTTCGACGAGTTCAAGCCGCTCTACGGCGGATCGCTGGTGACCGGCTGGGCGACGCTGCACGGTTATCCGCTCGGCATACTGGCCAACGCCCGCGGTGTGCTCTTCAGCGAGGAGTCGCAGAAGGCCACGCAGTTCATTCAGTTGGCCAACCGCTCGGACACCCCGCTGTTGTTCCTGCACAACACCACCGGCTACATGGTGGGCCGCGACTACGAGGCCGGCGGGATGGTCAAACACGGCTCGACGATGATCAATGCGGTGTCGAACTCCACGGTGCCGCACCTGAGCCTGCTGATCGGCGCGTCCTACGGCGCAGGGCATTACGGCATGTGCGGCCGGGCATTCGACCCGCGATTCCTGTTCGCCTGGCCCAGCGCGAAGTCGGCGGTGATGGGCGGTCCACAGCTGGCCGGTGTGTTGTCGATCGTCAGCCGCGCAGCAGCCGAGGCCCGCGGCCAGCAGATCGACGAGGACGCCGACGCCGCGCTGCGCGCCGCGGTCGAAGCGCAGATCGAGGCGGAGTCGCTACCGATGTTCCTGTCCGGGCGGCTCTACGACGACGGCGTGATCGACCCACGCGACACCCGCACCGTGCTGGGGATGTGCCTGTCGGCCATCGCCAACGGCCCGATCGAGGGGACGTCGAACTTCGGCGTCTTCCGGATGTGAGCGCGATGATCACCCGGGTGCTGGTAGCCAACCGCGGCGAGATCGCACGGCGGGTGTTCGCCACCTGCCGGCGCCTCGGTATCGGGACGGTCGCGGTGTACACCGATCCCGACGCCGAGGCCCCGCACGTCGCCGAGGCCGATGCCCGCGTCCGGCTGCAGGGCACCCGCGGGTACCTCGACGTCGACCAGCTGCTGGCCGCCGCGCGGGCCGCCGGGGCTGACGCGGTTCATCCGGGCTACGGATTCCTCTCGGAGAACGCCGATTTCGCCGCCGCGGTGACAGCGGCGGGGTTGACGTGGATCGGTCCGCCGCCCACGGCTGTGCAGGCGATGGGATCCAAGATCGAAGCCAAGAAGTTGATGGGCGCCGCCGGCGTCCCGGTCCTCGACGAACTGGATCCCGAGACCGTGACCGCCGCCGAGTTGCCGGTGCTGGTCAAGGCGTCGGCCGGGGGCGGTGGACGCGGTATGCGGGTGGTGCGCGACCTCGCCGACCTGTCGGGGCAGGTGGCCGCGGCGGGCCGGGAAGCGCAGTCGGCGTTCGGGGACCCGACGGTGTTCTGCGAGCGCTATCTGGAGACCGGGCACCACGTCGAGGTGCAGGTGCTCGCCGACGGGCACGGCACCGTGTGGGCGGTCGGTGAACGCGAATGCTCGATCCAGCGCCGCCATCAGAAGATCATCGAAGAGGCGCCGTCGCCTCTGGTGCAGCGACATCCGGGCATGCGCGAGCGGCTGTTCGACGCCGCCCGGCAGGCCGCTTCGGCCATCGGCTACACCGGTGCGGGCACGGTGGAGTTCCTGGCCGCCGACGACGGCTCCTTCTATTTCCTCGAGATGAACACGCGTCTGCAGGTCGAACACCCGGTCACTGAATTGACCACCGGCCTCGACCTGGTCGAGTGGCAGATCGCCGTCGCCGACGGCGCCCGGCTGGATCCCGAACCGCCTCCATCGCTGGGCCATTCGATCGAGGCCCGCCTCTACGCCGAGGACCCGGCCCGGCAGTGGCAGCCGCAGCCGGGCCTGCTGCACCGCCTCGCCGTGCCCGGTGTGACGGCGCAGTTCGGACTCGTCGACCGATCGGGGCTACGACTCGACGCCGGGGTGGGCGACGGTTCGCAGATCTCGATCTTCTACGACCCGATGATCGCGAAGGTGATCTCGGTGGCGCCCACGCGCGCACAGGCAGCGATGCTGCTGGCCGACGCGCTGACCCGATCCAAGATTCACGGTGTGCGCACCAACCGCGACCTCCTGGTCAACGTGTTGCGGCATCCGGCCTTCCTCGACGGTGCCACCGACACCGCATTCCTGGACCGCCACGATCTGTCCGTGTTATCCGCTCCCACAGCGGATTCCACCGCCGTCGCACTGTCCGCGGTCGCCGCGGCGATGGCCGATGCCGCGCACAACCGGGCCACCGCAACCGTTCTGGCCGGACTCCCCGGCGGATGGCGCAACCTGCCGTCGGGCTACCAGCACAAGCGTTATCGCGATGCGGCCGGCACCACCCACGAGGTGCGGTACCGGGCCGGCCGAGACGGTGTCTCGTTCGCCGACCGCGAAGACGTCACGGTGATGGCCGCGACACCGGACCGGGTCGTGCTCAGCGTCGACGGGGTGGACCGGACCTACGACGTCGCCCGATACGACGAGGACGTCTTCGTCGACTCGTCCTGCGGCGGTGTGCACTTCGTCGCGTTGCCGCGGTTCGACGATCCCGCCGACGCGCTCGCCCATGGTTCCCTGCTCGCACCGATGCCCGGCACGGTGCTGCGGGTCGGCGCCGCGGTCGGAGACCGCGTCCGGGCCGGACAACCGCTGGTCTGGCTGGAGGCGATGAAGATGGAACACACGATCGCCGCGCCGAGCGACGGAGTGCTGACCGAACTCAACGTCGAAGCGGGCCACCAGGTCGAACTCGGCGCGGTGCTGGCACTCGTCGAACAACCCGAAGGAGAGCAGGCATGAGCGGTTTCGTCGAAACCGAGGAACAGCAGGCGCTGCGCGCGGCGGTGGCCGCCATGGCCGCCGACTTCGGCCAGGACTACTACCTGGAGAAGGCGCGCGCCGGCCGGCACACCGACGAACTGTGGTCGGCGGCAGGCAAACTCGGATTCATCGGCGTCAACATCCCGGAGCAGTACGGTGGCGGCGGCGCCGGCATGTACGAGCTCAGCCTGGTGATGGAGGAGATGGCCGCAGCCGGGTCGGCCCTGCTGATGATGGTGGTCTCCCCCGCGATCAACGGCACCATCATCACCAAGTTCGGCACCGAGGAGCAGAAGCAGCGCTGGCTGCCCGGCATCGCCGACGGTTCGGTCACCATGGCCTTCGCGATCACCGAACCCGACGCCGGGTCCAACTCCCATCGGATCACCACCACCGCGCGCCGCGACGGCGGCGACTGGATCCTGTCCGGCCAGAAGGTCTACATCTCCGGAGTGGACCAGGCGCAGGCGGTGCTCGTGGTGGGCCGGACGGAAGACCACAAGACCGGCAACCTCAAACCGGCGTTGTTCATCGTGCCGACCGACACCCCCGGGCTGAGCTGGACGAAGATCGACATGGAGATCCTCAGCCCGGAGTTCCAGTTCCAACTGTTCCTCGACGAGGTGCGGCTGCCGGGAGACGCGCTGGTCGGTTCGGAGGACGCCGCCATCGCCCAGTTGTTCGCCGGCCTGAACCCCGAGCGCATCATGGGGGCGGCCAGCGCGGTCGGCATGGGCCGCTTCGCCATCGGCAAGGCCGTCGACTACGTCAAGACCCGCCAGGTGTGGAAGACCCCCATCGGCGCACACCAGGGTCTGTCACACCCGTTGGCGCAGAACCACATCGAGATCGAGCTGGCCAAGCTGATGATGCAGAAGGCCGCCGCGCTGTACGACGGCGGCGACGACGCCGGTGCCGCCGAGGCCGCGAACATGGCCAAGTACGCCGCCGGCGAGGCGTCGGTGCGCGCGGTCGACCAGGCCGTGCAGTGCCTCGGCGGCAACGGGCTGACCAAGGAGTACGGCATCGCCTCGGTGCTCACAGCCTCGCGCCTGGCCCGGATCGCGCCGGTGAGCCGGGAGATGATCCTGAACTTCGTCGCCCAGACGTCGCTGGGCCTGCCGCGGTCGTACTGATGACGACGTCTCTGGTCGACTACCGGGCCGCCGACGGCGCCGCCTGGTTGACGCTGGACTCCCCGGCCAACCGCAATGCCCTGTCCACGGTGCTGGTCGAGCAATTGCACGACGGCCTGAGCCAGGCCGGGGCCGACCCGGATGTGCGGGTCGTGGTGCTCGGGCACACCGGGTCGACGTTCTGCGCGGGCGCCGATCTCGGCGAGACCGCCGGTGCGGACGTCGGCGACACCGCCGTGATGCGGGCGCGCGAGATGACCCGCCTGCTACGCCGCATCCTGGAGTCACCGCTGCCCGTGATCGCCGCGGTCGACGGGCACGTGCGGGCGGGCGGCCTGGGTCTGGTCGGAGCGTGCGACCTCGCCGTCGCAGGCCCGGCGAGCACCTTCGCCCTGACCGAGGCGCGCATCGGGGTGGCCCCGTCCATCATTTCGCTGACGTTGCTCCCGAAGCTGACCGCGCGCGCCGCGGCCCGGTTCTTCCTGACCGGGGAGAAGTTCGGCGCGGCCGTCGCCGCCGAGATCGGCCTGGTCACCGTGGCCGCCGATGATGTGAGCGCCACCGTCGGCGATCTGGTCGCGAACATCCGGAAGGGATCGCCGCAGGGCCTGGCCGCGTCGAAGGCGCTGACCACCGCAGCCATCCTCGCCGAGTTCGACCGCAGTGCAGAGAAATTGACGCGCGAGTCGGCAGAGCTGTTCGGCTCCGACGAGGCCCGCGAGGGCATGCTTTCGTTCCTCGAGAAAAGGCCGCCGCGCTGGGCCGTCTGAGCGCTTACAGTTTGGTGAACCCTCTTGCACGAATTGCCGTAGGTCGTAGGCTCGTAGTCGATGTGTGCGCGTGTGTACCCGGCGAGGAGCTGTTGATGAGGAGAGGGTCATCATGAGCACGCCCGCCTCGAGGAACGGGTCGATGCGTGCTGCCGACACCGATCGGATCCAGGTGGCACAGTTGCTCACCGACGCAGCAGCGTCCGGAAAACTCGGCGTCACCGAGTACGAGCAACGCCTGACCAGGGCCTACGCCGCCGAAACCCACGACGAGCTGGACCGGCTGTCGGCCGACCTGCCCGGCGCGGTGACACGCGGTCGCAGCGGACCCTGCCGGCCCGCCCCGTCGAGTCTGCTGCTGGCGATCTTCAGCGGGTTCGAGCGCCGCGGCCGCTGGAACATCCCGAAGAAGCTCACCACGTTCGCGCTGTGGGGCGGCGGGGTCGTCGACCTGCGCTACGCCGACTTCACCGCACACGACGTCGAGATCCGCTCCTACTCGATCATGGGCGGGCAGACCATCCTGGTGCCGCCGGAAGTCAACCTCGACGTGCACGGCAAAGCCGTCATGGGCACCTTCGATCACGACGTCGACGAAGACGGATCGCCCGGCGCACCGTGTGTGCGGATCTCGGGCTTCTCCCTGTGGGGCAGCGTCAAGGTCAAACGCAAGAAGCGCAAGGGCTCCTGAGCGACGCCGGCGCCGTCAGCGACGGCGCCGCTTGGCGCCGAGGTAGTCGCCGACGACCGCCGCACCCAGCCCATCGAGATCGGGCACGACCACCCGGCCCCCGACCCGCCGCGCCACCTGGTCGATGAACCGCGCCAGGCCCGGGTCGCTGCCCAGCCGGAAGATGGTGACCTGCGCCCCCATCCGGGCGATCTCGTCGAACCCCCGCACGGTGTGGGCGATGGTCCGCGGATGCGGCGGGTAGTCGAAGAAGACCGCAGGACTGCCGTTGCGGTCGAAGTCCTCCAGATGCGCCGTCGGCTCGCCGTCGGTGACGATCAGCACCACCGGCTGCGCATTCGGGTGACGACGCAGGTGGCGGGCCGCCAACGCCAGCGCATGGTGCAGGTTGGTGCCCTGCTCGTAGACCCCCTCCAGGCCCGTCAGCTCGGCGGGGGTCACGGTGCGCGCGTAGCGCCCGAACGCGACGATCTGCAGATCGTCGGATCGGAAGCGGGTGCTGACCAGGTGGCTCAGCGCCAGGGCCGTCCGCTTCATCGGCAACCACCGGTTCTCCATCACCATCGAGAACGACGTGTCCACCAGCAGCGCCACCGCCGCCTGGGTGCGCGTCTCGGTCTCGGCGATCTCGACGTCGTCGACGGTGATCTTCAGCGGCGGCGTCGCCTGACCGGTGCCGGCTTCGCGCAGCACCGCGTTCGTCAAGGTGCGGGTGACGCTCCACGGTTCGGTGTCGCCGAACTGCCAGGGCCGCGTCGCTCCGGTCAACTCGCCGGCCGCACCGGCGCGACGGGTGTCGCGTTCCCCGTGGCGGCCCGAAAGCTGTTGCGCCACATCCCGTAACACGGCCTGGCCGAGTTGGCGCATCGCTTTGGGTGACAACCGCCACTGCCCGTCGGCGCCGCGGTCCAGGAAGCCCTCGTTCATCAACGCCCGCTCCAGCTCGGACAGCGTGCGCGCGTCGATGGCCGCCTCCTCGCCGAGCTGGCGGGCCAGCATGTCCAGGTCGACGTCGTCCATGCTGGCGCCGGCGTAGCTCTGCGACAGCTGTTCGGCGAGCTCTTCGAGTTCGGCGATGTCCGACAGCGCCTGCGCACCCTCGCCCATGCCCAGCGGATCGTCACCGGAGAACCGTTGCGAGCCGTCCCAGTCCTCCCCCGGCCGCGCCGCCTGCAGATGCGAGTCGAGCCGGTTGAGCGCGTTCATCAGCGACGGCGAGCCGAATGCCTGCTGCGCCAGCGCATCCAGCTCGGCACGCTGTTGCTCGGTCAGGCTGTTGCGGAAGCGCTGCGCCGCGGCGGCGCGCTTGGCCAGCGAATCGAGCAGCTCGTCGATGTCGCGCGGATTCTCCGGGAAGAACTCGCCGTGTTTGGCCATGAAGTTCTCGAAGTCCTGCTGGGTGTCCTGGCCCTGGGCGTGCTTGTCCAGCAGGTCGTTGAGGTCGTCGAGCATGTCGTTGACGCGCTGCCGGTCCTCGTCGGTGGCGTTCTCCAACGCCTCCTTCATCCCGGCGAAGCGCTGGTCGAGCATCTCGCGGCCCATCAGGTCCTTGATCTGCTCGTACTTCTGGCGGGCTTCGGGCGAGCGCCACTGGTATTCGGAGAGCTCCTGGACGGCTTTGGCCGGCGACGGGGACAACGAATCGAGCTGCAGTTCACCGAACCGGGCGTCGTCGTCGAGCGCGCGGGCCAGTTCCTTGCGCTCGGCGAGGACGGCCTCGTCGAGCAACTTCTTGATGTCGGCGAGGGTGCCGTCGAGGTTGTTGCGCTGCAACAACTCCCGACGGCGGCGGTTCGCCTCGGCGGCCAGCTTGTCGGCGCCGCGCATGTTCTTCGATCCGCGGCGCAGCAGTTCGGAAAGCGCACGGCGCGGCGAAGTGCCCTCCATGACGTCCTGGCCGATGGCCTCCAGCGCCTCGCGCAGGTCCACCGGCGGGGCCAACGGATCGGGTCCCCCGGTATAGCGCGAGTACCGCGCTTGTTTAGCCATAGACCGTCTCGCCCTCCCCCGTCACCTTGTCGATGCGCTTGGCCAGGTACAACGCCTCCAGGGCCAACTCGACAGCCGCGGCGCGTTGCCCCTCCGAGGTCGCCTCGAGGCGGCGCTGGATCTCGGCGACGGCCGGCACCTCGGGCAGCGCGGCGAGCACCTCGCGTGCCGACACCCGCTCGCCGGTGGTCACCGGCGACCCGTTCTCGACCGCGGTGACGATCGGGCCGACGTCGATACCCCCGAGCAGACGCTGCGCGGTCTCGGCGGTCGCACGCCGCAGCAGATGCTCGAGCACCGCCTGTTCGCGGCCTTCCTCGCCGGATTCGAACTCCAGCTTGCCGCGCAGCACGTCGATCACGGTGGCCAGGTCAACGACGCGGGCCACCGGCTCGTCCTCACCGAGGATCGCCGCGCGGTGCCGCGCGGATGCGGCGACGGTCTCGGCGGCTGCGATCGCGAAGCGCGCCGACACCCCCGACCGCTGGTCGATCGAGGTGGATTCGCGCAGGCTGCGCGCGAACCGGGCGAGCACCTGCAGCAGGTAGACCGGGACCTCGGCGGCCAGGTGCGCTTCCTGCTGGATGACACCGACCTCGGCGTCGAGTTCGAGCGGATAGTGGGTGCGGATCTCGGCGCCGAAGCGGTCCTTCAACGGGGTGATGATCCGTCCGCGGTTGGTGTAGTCCTCCGGGTTGGCGCTGGCCACCACCAGCACGTCTAGGGGCAGGCGCAGCGTGTAGCCGCGGACCTGGATGTCGCGTTCCTCCATCACGTTGAGCATCGCGACCTGGATGCGCTCGGCGAGGTCGGGCAGCTCGTTGACCGCGACGATGCCGCGGTGCGCCCGCGGGATGAGCCCGTAGGCGATGGTCTCGGGATCGCCGAGGCTGCGGCCCTCCGCGACCTTGATCGGGTCGATGTCGCCGACCAGGTCCGCGACGCTGGTGTCGGGGGTGGCCAGCTTCTCGGTGTAGCGGTCGCTGCGGTGGCGCCACGTGATCGGCAGGTCGTCGCCGGAGTCCGCGGCCCGGCGGATGGATTCGGGGGTGATGGGACTGTACGGGTGCTCGGCCAGTTCGGCGCCGGCGATCACCGGGGTCCACTCGTCGAGCAGTCCGCTGAGGGCGCGCAGCAGCCGGGTCTTGCCCTGTCCGCGCTCTCCGAGCAGCACGATGTCGTGTCCGGCGATCAGCGCGCGTTCGAGTTGGGGGATGACGGTCTCCTCGAAGCCGAGGATTCCGGGCCACAGCTGCTCGGCGCCGGCACCCGAGCGCAGACCGGCGAGCAGGTTCTCCCGGATCTCGGCCTTGACGCTGCGTTCCTGATGTCCCGAAGCCCTCAGTTCGCCGACGGTCCGAGGCAGGTCGTTAGGTGAAGTCACGACTCCACGCTACGACGCCGCACCGGGAAGGGGTCGAGGAAGCATCAACTGTCACTGCGCGGCAACAACTGGAAGCCGCCGATCATCGCGTCCATGTCGCTGCGGAACTGCGGGTTCTGCGGGTCGGCCGACTCGACGGTCAGCGACGCGGTGTACGTCCGGTCGGCGGTCTGCAGCACGACGAGCAGCAGGGTCGCCGGATGCGGTGCCAGGCCCGCGATCTCTCCGGTGGTGTAGCGGACCGTCTCGGCCGGCAACCCGCACACGGTGTGTTTCTCGGCGGTCACGTCGGTGGCGCCGATCGCCGACAGGGCACCTCGCTTGAGCAGGAAGATGCTGTCGGCGTCGGTGCGTCCGCGCTCCTCGTCGAGCGTCACCAGCGCGCTGGCGGCGACGCCGTCGACCATCAGCGCGTTGTTGTAGAGCGCGAACCGGAAGATGCCGTCGGACTCCATCCAGGTGTTGCGCTCCCAGCCGGCTGGCTGGGGCATCTGCAGGATCGGCTCGTGGGCGTCGGTCGGCACGACCACCGGTGGCACGTCGGTGGCCGCGCACGCGGCGCCGACGGTCACCGTCTGCGGGGCCGTCTGGCCGGCCGGCGCACCCGGTGCCGGTACGGCCGCCGGGGGCTGCCCGCCGGCAGCGGCCACGTCGGTATCGCCCGGCGAGCCCGAAAGCGTCACCGCCGCAACGACCGCGACCACGGCGACGACGACCGCGGCCGCCACTGCCCCGACGATGACCGTTCGTCGGGGCCGGCGCGGCGGGCCGGCCTGCGCCGCCGGTATCGCCGACGGGACGGGGTCCGTCTGCGCCAGCAGCTCGTCGACTTCGGTGCGGGTCCGGTAGGTGACGTCGGGTCGGTCGCGCAGTTGGGTCAGCAGCGCGCAGATGTCTCGACGGGCGCCCGCGTCGTCGCCGTCGTCGCGCAGCGCCGCGTGCAGTTCCGCGAGGATCACCGTCTGTTCCTGAGGGGTCAGCGCCCCGCCACTGATCTGGCCGCCCAGTCGCATCAGGTAGCCGAACGGCATGGGCGGCTCGGCGGGCAGCGGATCGGGCAGCGGCGGCGCGGAGGCCTGCGTGGCACGCACCGCTTCGTCGAGCTCCATCCAGGCCTCGATGCTGCGGTCGCGGAAGTCGATCACCTGCATCCCGGCCAGCGGGTTGGTCCTCATGCTGTCGAGCGGTCCGACCAGCACCGGCAGGATCGGTTTGCCCAGCGCCAGCGCATAACGCATCTCGGCCTGGCACGCCTTCGACGCCAGCATGTTCTGCGACAGCGCGGCCAGGAACACGTCGCAGGTCCGGATCCGGCTCAGGATGGCGCGCCACCACGCATCGCCGCCGCTGAGCTCGTCGTCCATCCACAGATCGTGGCGACCGCGGCGCAACGCACCGGCCAGTTGGCCGACGATCTCTGCGTCGCGGCTCGAGTAACTGATGAATACGGCCACGTTGGGGGCTCCGTTCGCCAGGACAGACCGATGCGGTCAATCCTGCACCCCGGAGCGCGTTTCAGTGCGCGAAGTGGCGCGCCCCGGTCAGGTACAGCGTGATCCCGGCGGCCTCGGCCGCGGCGGTGACTTCGTCGTCGCGCACCGACCCACCGGGGTGCACGACGGCCCGGACACCGGCCCGGGTCAGGGTCTCCAGACCGTCCGGGAACGGGAAGAACGCATCGGAGGCCGCGACGGCGTCGCGGGTGCGGTCGCCGGCCCGCTCCACGGCCAGTCGTGCGGCGTCGACCCGGTTGACCTGCCCCATGCCGACGCCGACGGTTGCCCCGTCCTTGACGACGACGATCGCGTTGGACTTGACCGCGCGGCACGAGCGCCACGCGAACGCGAGGTCGGCCAGCGTCTGCGGATCGGCAGGGCTGCCCGTGGCCAACGTCCAGTTGTTCGGGTCGTCGCCGGCTGCGTCCAGGGCGTCGCGCTGCTGCACCAGCAGGCCGCCGCTGACCTGACGGAACTCGGTACCGGCGCGCGGCGGTTCGGAGGCCACCAGCACCCGGATGTTCTTCTTTCGGGTGAGGATCTCCACGGCGCCGGGTTCGTAGGCCGGCGCCACGATCACCTCGGTGAAGATGTCGGCGACGGTCTCGGCCATCTCGACGGACACGGCGGTGTTGGTCGCGATCACCCCGCCGAACGCCGACAGCGGGTCGCACTCGTGGGCCTTGCGGTGCGCATCGGCCACCGACACCGAGGACACCGCGATGCCGCACGGATTCGCGTGCTTGATGATCGCCACGCAGATGTCGTCCTGGTCGAACGCCGCACGCCACGCGGCGTCGGCGTCGGTGTAGTTGTTGTAGGACATCTCCTTGCCGTGCAGCTGTTCTGCATGCGCCAGCCCCGGCCAGCCGCTGTCGTCGCGGTAGAGCGCCGCACCCTGGTGCGGGTTCTCGCCGTACCGGAGGACCGCCGCGCGGCGGAACGTCGCTCCGTACCACGGCGGCAGCTGCGGGTCGGCGGACTCCTCGGGAGCCAGCACCGTCCCCATCCAGGACGCGACCGCCACGTCGTACTCGGCGGTGTGCCGGAAAGCCAACGCCGCCAGCTTCTTTCGCTCAGCGAGCGTGAAGCCGCCGGCCCGGACCGCGGCCAACACACCGTCGTAGCCCAGTGGGTCGACCACCACGGCGACGCTGGGGTGGTTCTTGGCCGCTGCGCGCACCATCGACGGTCCGCCGATGTCGATCTGCTCGACGCATTCGTCGGCGTCGGCGCCGGAGTTGACGGTCTGCGTGAACGGATACAGGTTCACCACAACCAGTTCGAACGCCTCGACACCGAGTTCGCTCAACGCCGAGACGTGTTCGGGTTTGCGCTGATCGGCCAGCAGCCCGGCGTGTACGCGCGGGTGCAGCGTCTTGACCCGTCCGTCGAGCACCTCGGGGAATCCGGTGACCTCCTCCACGGGGGTCACCGGAACACCGGCTGCAGCAATGGTTTTCGCGGTGGACCCGGTGGAGACGATGGCGACGCCGGCGTCGTGCAGCCCTTGCGCGAGCGCCTCCAGGCCGGTCTTGTCGTAGACGCTGATCAACGCCCGACGAATCTGCCGGCGCCCTTCTGTCGCGGTCATCCTATGGTCGCCTTTCTTCCTGTCCAGGTCACGCCGCGGGTGGCCAGCGTGGCCAGGACATCCACGAGGAGCTCTCGCTCGATCACCTTGATCCGTTCGTGCAGGGTGGCCTCGTCGTCACCGTCGAGCACCGGGACGGCCCGCTGGGCGATGATGGGGCCGGTGTCGGTGCCGCCGTCGACCAGGTGCACGGTGCAGCCGGTGACGCGGACGCCGTAGGCCAGTGCATCGGCCACGGCGTGCGCACCGGGAAACGAGGGCAGCAGCGCCGGGTGGGTGTTGACGACGCGACCCGGGAACCGGGAAAGAAAGGCCGCGCCAAGTATTTTCATGAACCCGGCCGACACCACCAGGTCGGGCTGGTGCGCGGCGGTGGCCTCGGTGATCGCGGTGTCCCAGGCGGCGCGGTCGGGGTAGTCCCCGACGCGCACGGTGAAGGTGGGGATCGACGCCGCTGCGGCGATGTCGAGGGCGGGGCACACCCGGTCGGATCCGACGGCGACGACCCGCGCGGGGTAGTCCCCGACCGCGGACTCGAGCAGAGACTTCAGAAGCGACCCGGTCCCCGACGCCAGGACGACCAACCGGGCCGGCGCGCTCGGGGGGACTCTCACGTCGGGTTGCACGCGAGAAGCCTAATGTGTGCTCACTCGCCGCCGCGTGTGCGGTTGCCCGCAGGATCGTCGTCGCCCCCGTCGACGACGAAGTGCTCCTCCGGGTCGAACGCGACCGGTTCGGCCGGGCCGGGTTCCGGCGCGTCGGGCACCGGCTCCGTCCCGCGGGGGTCGGGTTCGGGGTCGACGGGCGCGGCGGCCGGGTCGACGTCGATGATCTCGGTATCCGCCTCCTCGTCGGAGACATCAGAGACGTCGTCGACGGTCTCCTCGGGACCGGCCGGACGTGGTCGACGCACCCTCGGCTGCAGTCCGCCCGACATCGCCACCGTCAGTCCGCCGATCCCGGCGAACCACAGGAACACCGCCGGACCGAAGGTGGCCTGGTCGACGCCGACGTCGCCGAAGTTGCCCAGCTCGCCGCCGGCGGCGAAACCGAGCAGCGCCATGGTGGCGGCGGCGATGCCGGCGGCGGCCACGAGTTTCATCGTGGCCTGCAGCGGCGGCAGCGGGTGGCGTGCGCATTGCTGGCCCAGCGCCACGCCGGCGACGGCCGCCACGATGAGCAGGGCGACCCACACCGGCCCCAGCGGCGGCGTCGGCGCGGCGGCCAGCACGGGTAGCGCCGGCACCTCCCCACCGAAGACGGTGAACGAACTGAACGTCGCCAACCCGACGTGCGCGCTGGAGCCCACGGCGATCGCCGAGGCGCCGACGATCACGTTCGGGATGTAGAGCACGCTGAGCACCATCAGGCTGAACTGGCCGAACGCCGAGTCGGTGATCGAGAACAGCTCGTGCATGGTCGACCAGTGCACGATCAACGAGCCTGCGACGATCACACCCGACAGTCCCAGCAGTGTCATCACTCCGGCGGCCGCGGCGCGTAGCGCGTCGGGCAGCCAGGCCGGCAGCGGTCCGACCGCCAGCAGACGGCGACCGTGCCGAGCGCCCACCCCGACCGCGGCGCCGAGCGCGTGCACCACGAGCACCCCGCCGAACGCGCGCAACGCGTCGGGGGTCTGCAGGTCGGTCAGCACCGACGCGGCGTCGTGGATCACCGCCAGGCACAGGGCCGCGATCAGCAACGGACCGCCCAGCGCCGAGGCCACCACCCAGCGGGTCACGAACCACGATGAGCTGATCGTCGCCGATGCAGTGGTGCGGGCGGTGCCGTAGATCATCGCCAGTACCGGCAGCAGAGGCATCACGCCCAGGGCGCTGCCGGCGATCGACACCGGCACCTGGTGCACGCCCAGCCACATGCTCGCGATCGCACCGAGCGCACCGGTCATGTCGCTGTTGGCGATCAACAGCTGCAACAGCACCACCGCGGCGATGACGACCAACGCCACCACCGACGGTCCGAACGCCACCCGCAGCAGGTCACGCGCCTGACGCGTCCCGACTGGTGGACTGTTCACAGGTGGAGCCGCTCCTCGCACACGCTCGCCGGCGCGACGTTCGCGCACGCGCGGCTCAGACTACGACGAGGACTGACCCGACTGCGAGGATGACGACGGCGGGTGTTGCGCGCCGGGGCCGTTGCCCGTCGACGGTTGCTGCGTGCCCGGGCTGCTACCCGACGGCGGCTGGCCGTAGGTCGGGAAGCCGGTGGGCGGGGTCGGCGGACCGGACTGGGCCTGCGACGAGGACTGCTGGCCCGACGGTGCCGGCGAGAAGCCGCCGGTCGACGGGCCCGTGCTCGGGTAGCCGCTGCTGCCGGTGTACGGCGTCGGGTAGCCGGGACGCTGCTGCTGCAGCTGGCCCGGCTGCTGGCCGTAGTAGGAGCCGGGGTACTGGCCGTACTGCTGGCCCTGGTCGTACTTGGGGCGCGGGACGGGAGCCTTGACGATGCCGGTCTCGAACAGCAGTGCCACGACCGCGACGGCCGCCTGCAGCAGCGTGAACGCGATCACGAGGTAGAGGCCCCAATCCACCGTGGCCTCGTTGGGCTTGTTGACGATCTCGGCGATCACCAAAAGGAAGCTGATGACCGCGGCGACCGCGGCGATGTTGACCAGGCTGCGCTGCTTGGGGAGCAGGCTGATCCCGGCGAGCAGCGCCGCGATCAGCGAGGCGATCATGGCCAGGCCGAGCCCGGTCGAGCTGCCGCTGACCTCACCGAGGAACGGGAAGTCCGACGCCGACATGGTGAACTGCGGCGCGAAGTTCGACAGGTAGACCAACAGACCGAGCACCGCGACGGTGGCGGTCAGGTAGGTGGGCAGCTTGCTGACGCCGGGGACGCCGAAGTCCTGGTCAGGGATCTTCCCGAACTGCTGCGTCGGTGCGGTGAACTGGGTGGTGGGCTGCTGGGACTGCGGGTAGCCGGGGCTTCCGGGCGGGCCTTGTGGGAACGACATGACCTCTCCTGTGGTGTGCGGGCGCCGCATCGGTTTCAACGACGTAGTCGACTGCGATCCGCGAGGAACCGCCTCTAGTTCGATGAACCACGCTAGCGCACCTCCACCGGGTGCGGTCACGCGTCGGGGCGTCGCCCCGGGGTCCTCCCGGACGCCGGGGCCTTGCGGCCGCGGATTGAAACACGTTCTAATTCAGCTATGGACTACGGGTTG
The DNA here is from genome assembly GCF_041287115.1 of Mycobacterium sp. pV006. Classification (NCBI taxonomy): domain Bacteria; kingdom Bacillati; phylum Actinomycetota; class Actinomycetes; order Mycobacteriales; family Mycobacteriaceae; genus Mycobacterium; species Mycobacterium sp. pV006. Next base: position 100,537 of record NZ_JBGGKT010000012.1, read on the forward strand.
GTGCTGTTCACCTCGGATCGCGGGATCACTCCGGCGTCGGCTGCGAAGCTGGCCGACGACCACGGCTTCACGACGTTCTACGTCCCCGAGCACACCCACATCCCGATCAAGCGGCAGGCCGCCCATCCCACCACCGGGGACGAGACCCTGCCCGACGACCGCTACATGCGCACGCTGGACCCCTGGGTGTCGCTGGGCACCGCGGCAGCGGTGACGTCGCGGGTCCGGTTGTCGACGGCGGTGGCGCTGCCCGTCGAGCACGATCCCATCTCGCTGGCCAAGACGATCGCCACCCTGGATCACCTGTCCGGCGGCCGGGTGTCGGTGGGTGTCGGATTCGGCTGGAACACCGACGAATTGGCCGATCACAAGGTTCCGCCGGGTCGGCGCAGGACCATGCTGCGCGAGTACCTCGAGGCGATGCGCGCCCTGTGGACACAAGAGGAGGCCGAGTACGACGGCGAGTTCGTCTCGTTCGGACCGTCGTGGGCGTGGCCGAAGCCGGTGCAGTCGCACATTCCGGTGCTCGTCGGAGCTGCGGGCAACGAGAAGAACTTCAAGTGGATCGCGCGTTCCGCCGACGGCTGGATCACCACACCGCGCGACTTCCTGATCGACGAGCCGGTCAAACTGCTGCAGGACACCTGGGCGGCGGCGGGTCGGGACGGGGCGCCCCAGATCGTGGCGCTGGACTTCAAGCCCGACGCCGACAAGCTCGCGCACTGGCGCGAGCTCGGCGTCACCGAGGTGCTCTTCGGCCTGCCCGACAAATCGGAGTCCGAGGTCGCCGCTTACGTCGAACGGCTGGCCGGCAAGCTGTCCGCCCTGGTGTGACGCGCGGCGCGAATTCGGCGCATCGAGGGCCGGTGATCCCCGCATAGGCTGGTAGCCACACCAGCCGGGGAGCCTGATGTCCATCTCGATGATCCGCGCGCAGAACCCGCAGGGCGTGGTCGACGCGGGATCGGCCCTGTCCGACAAGGCGGCCACCGTGGACGTCCTGATCGGCGAGCAGGTGCGTGCTCTGAACACGTTGCGCGAGAACTGGTCCGGTCGGGCCGCCAACGCGGCCTCGGCGTCGGCGTACCGCGCGTTGCAGCGTCAACACCTGCGGCACGAGAAATTGGTGGCCCTGGCCGCGGCGATGCAGTCCGGCGGCGCCTCGATGACCAACCTGCGCTCGGTGTTGCTGATCTGGGTGGACATCGCCGCGTCGATGTTCGAGGTCTCCGATGCCGGCGTCGTATCGGTGCGGCCCCCGAACGACACCGCGCCGTGGGTGGCCATCGCCGCGACCTACACCAAGATCATCCAGCAGCTCATCGAGAGCTTCCTGACCGCGGACCAGACCACGGCCGCAGGCGTGCGCGCCGTCGAGGCGGGTCGGCTGCCCGGCAACAACCCGCCGCCCGGCGGCATCGATCCCGACAGTCTCAACAGCGAGCAACTGCAGTGGTTGCAGAGCGTGGCCGGCTCCGGGGACGCGACCACCGGCGAGGGGGGTGTGGGCGTCCCGAACACCGACCTCTCGATCATGGGCATGACCCCGGACGGACGTCTTTTCACGATCCAGGGCGACACCGGCGTGGGCATGGGTGAGGGCGGTGGCCCCGGTCCCCGCGCAGAGACCGGCGGGCACAACAACATCATCTTCTGGAAGATGGACGAGCACGGCAAATGGGTGGTCGACGAGGTCGTCCACGATCCCTTCCCGAACACCCCGGGTCGGTTGCCCGGACAACCGGCAGACATCTCGACGATCCCGACCTCGACGTTCAACGACGGCGACACCATGTACACGTCGGTGATGAACGTGAAGAACTGGGACGACGGCACGTGGCAGACGAGAAGTTCCCAGCTGTACAAGTCGACCGACGGGGGGCGGACCTGGGAGCCCGTCAAGCCGATGGTCTGGACGAACGACACTTCCGCTCACGACCAACCGTTCCAGGTCCAGAGCTTCGCGCCGAGCGACGACGGCTATGTGTACATGTACGGAACCCAGGACGGGCGGGCCAACGACGGCCTGCACGTCGCTCGCGTACCGGTCGGCGACATCGAGAATCCCGCACGCTACGAGTATTGGAACGGCACGGCCTTCGACCCGGGGCAGTCGCCGCACACGAGTCCGCCGATCATGGCGCCGCCACAGGGCCACACCGGAGTGGGCGAACCGAACGTGCACTTCTACGACAACAAGGCACTGTTGACGTTCAACGACGACAAGGGAAACGTGTTCACCAGCTCCTCGGCCGACGGGGTCAACTGGACGCCACCGCAGCTGGTCACCTCGCAGCCGGGTGCGTACGGCGTCTTCCAGTCGCCGCTGTCGGGCGGGAATTCGGTGGACGCGTCGATATCCCTGTGGAACCCGTACGGTACGGAACTGGTCCAGATCGAGAACAGCGACACACGTGGATTGGGGGCCTACTGATGCGGACCGGACCGACGACGGTCATGGGTATCGTGGCAGCAGCAGGGGCGGTCGCGGTGACGAGCCTGGCGGGTTGTTCATCGCCTCCCGAGGCCCCCAGTGACACTCTCACGCAACAGTCTTCGTCGGCTACGTCCACACCCACCGCCCCGCCGGATGTCGGGTTCCCCGACCTCTCCGCATTCACCGAACGCATCGAAACGTTCAATCAGGTCAACGTGCCGCGCGTGCAGGGTTTTTCCTTCTCCACCGCCGGCGGGTTGCTCTGCGGTAGCAACGCCTATCCCGACGTCGAGTTCGAGTATGTCGGCTGCCGCGGCCCGCTGCCCGGACAGGGTCCCGGTGATTGGGCGGTGCGCGCGCACCACAGCGAGTCCGCGACGGTCGAACCACTACGCGACGATCCCGACCTCGCCGCGGATCGACAGAACCCGCCGCCGGTACTGCCGCCGGGAGACAAGGTGACCGCGGAGAAAGGGGACGCGGTCTGCGCCGTCACCGACGACGGGACCGTCGCCTGCCAGGTCGGCGCGCACGGCTTCGTGATCACGTCGACGTCGGTGCGACTGTTCTGAGGTCGGCCTATCGCAGCGTCGCGCGGTTGACCTGACCCGCGGGCTTGACGGTGACCTTTGCACCCAGCGGGTCACCGTCGCTCATCAGCGCCACCAACTCGGTGTCGTCGGTGGTCGCCATGAACCGCGACCCGTCGGCGTCGAGCCGACCGATGATGATGCCGGTGCGGACGGGCCAGTCGTAACGCACCGAATAGGTTTCGATGACGCCCGGCCCGTCGGGGTACCGCGTCACCGGCACCTTGGGCAGCGCGGCGATGTCGGCCTGCAATTCCTTGCTGCGGTCGGCGCTCCAGTCGGCCGGCGCGGTCGAGTACACCCCGGCCGAATACTTGCTCATCACACCGCCGTTGGCGCCGACCAGACCGAACGCACCGGGGTTTGCGCGCATCGCGGCGACCGTCTCGGCGATCGCGTGCAGCGAGTAACTGTTGCCCGGCCCGCCGAAGTACGGCAGACCGCCGGTGAGCGTCAGACCACGGGGATCGTCTGCGCCCAAACCGAATTCGTCGCACACGGCGAACACCGGGAACGGGAAACAGCTGTACAGGTCGAACGTGGACACGTCGGCGATCCCGATGCCGGCCACGCGGAGAGCTTCTGCGACAGCCTGTTTCGCCGACACGCTGGTGCCGAGCTGCTCGCGGTCGAGCAGGTCCTGTTCGGTCTGGTCGGCGTGGCCGCGCAGATAGACCCACTTCTCCTCGGGCACCCCGAGGCGACGCGCGGCGGCCACCGACATGACGATCGCCGCGGCACCCTGGTTGACCGTGTCACGCGCGACGAGCAGCCGAGGGTAGGGATCGCAGATCATCCGATTCTCGTCGGTGACGGTGACGATCTCCTGCACCGACCGCTCGACCGGCGACGACGAGTAGGGGTTCTTCGCCGCGACCGCCGAGAACGGTGCGAACAGCTCGGCCATCGCGCGGCGGTACTCGTCCACTCCGAGACCCAGGGCGGCGCGGCGCGCGTTGTCGAGCAGACCGTATTGCACGGGCGCGCCGGTCAGCCCGTGGGCGACGGTGTAGTCGCTCATGTACTGCTCGAACCCGTAACCGCGGTCCTCGAGCTGACCGCCGACACGCTCGGTGAAGTCAGGCTTGTCGTCTCTCTTGGAGAAGTACTTCGTCGTCGACCCGGGCTCGGAACCGACGACGAGCACCACCTCGGCGTCGCCGGACGCGATCACCCCGGCGAACTCCGTCACCAACTTCTGCGGACCGTTGCCGCCGATCGGCTCGAGGACGGCGCGAGCCGGGTCCGCACCGATCCGGGCCGCCACCGACCGCAGATAGTTGTCGGAGGCACCCAGCGGCGGGTCCTCGAACGGCGTGCAGATCTCGAACTGCCGCAGCCCGGCGAACACGTCGAAGGCGCGTGCCACCGCGTCGACGTCGGCACCGGTGTCGGCCAGCGCCGCGCGGGTGGCCTCGGTGGCGAGGTCCACAGCCGACATGCCGCGGTAGCCGTCATCGCCGAGCCGCTCGGTGAACTGACCGACTCCGACGACGACCGGTGTGCGCGGATCGACCATGACGAACCTCCTGCAGGTTTATTTCGGCAGGCTAATTGAAAGGACGGGCGGGCCGATGCGCGGGGTCGACCGCTTGACGGACATGTCACTTAGTGACAGTGTTGGTGTCACTAAGTGACAGGGGGTGGTCGTGATCGACGAGAAGAACGCTCTGACCAGACTGACCGTCTCCCGTCTCGCCGCGGACTTGTTCTGGGAGCGCGGCGTCGCGAAGACCACCGGCGACGACATCGCTGCGGCTGCAGGGCTTTCGAAGCGCACCATCTGGCGTCACTTCCGGACCAAGGAGAGTTGCGTCGAACCCCTGCTCGCCAAGACGGTGGACCGCTTCATCAAGATGTTGCAGCGCTGGCCACCGGAGCTGTCCCTGGCCGAGCATCTGGCCGCCGACAGCGCTGAGTATCCGTTGACGCCCCAGGAGGTCGCCGACGAGATCAGCGCCATGCGTATCGCCGCGATGTCGGCCTCGGAACCGGCGTTGCGCACCGCCTACCTGATGGTGCACGACCAGATGGAGCGCGGTTTCATCCCGGTCATCGCCCGGCGACTGCGCCTCCACGACTCCGATCTGACCGTCCGCCTCTGCGCGGCGGCCGTCACCGCCGCATTCCGGGTCGTCGACGAAGACGTCAGCCGGGCGGTGATCGTCGAAGAGAAGGCCGTCACCGCGCAGGAGGCGCTGGCGCTCATCGACCGGGCCATCAGAGAAGCCACCAACGGCCGCCTCGGCGGTCCCATCACCACGTGAAAGGCTCCACAATGGCTCTACCTCAACGTATCTCGGTCGAAGACTTCTTTCGCCCGCCCGTTCGGGCGGCCGCGAAGATCTCACCGGACGGCACCAGGATTGCCTACCTGGCACCGTGGAAGAACCGACTCAATGTGTGGGTGGAGGACCTCGACGGTTCCCAGACCCGATGCGTCACCGCCGAAGAGGGCCGCAGCGTCTACATCTACGAGTGGACCGAAGACTCGAAGTGGCTGCTGTACATGCAAGACAGCGGCGGCGACGAGAACTGGCACGTCTACCGCGTCGACCCCGAAAGTACGGTCGCCTCAGCCGTGGATCTGACGCCATTCCCGGGTGCCAGAACCAGTTTCGAACTGCTCAGAAGCCGTCCCGGCAAGGCTCTGATCCAGAGTAACCACCGCGACCCGCTACTGCAGGACGCCTACGAACTCGACATCGCCACCGGCGAGCTGACCTTGCTGGTGCAGAACCCCGGCACCGTCATCAACTGGCAGGCCAGCGCGGCAGGTGACCTGTTCACCTCGACGATGACCGCCGACGGCGATATCGAACTCGCCCGATGGGACGCCGGTGCAGGATCGTTACGCACCATCGTGACCTACGACGGCATCGACTACCCGCTGGGGATCTATCCGATCGTGATCAGTCCCGACGGCACCGGCCTGTGGCTCGGCTCCAACAAGGGCAGTGACCGGACCCGACTGGTCCGCGTCGACGTCGCCACCGGCGAGGAGACCGAGGTCGACAGCCACCCCGAGTTCGACCTCGCCACACAGGTGATGCTCCCGCCGCCGATGATCGTCAGCGACCGGACCGGCGAGTTGATCGGTGCCCGCTACTACCGCGATCGGCAGGTGATCCGGCCGCTCGACCCGGATTTCGCAGCGGTACTGGAGAACCTGGGCCGGCTCTCCGACGGCGACATCGGCTCGCTGTCCTCCGACAGCAGCGGCCGCCGGTGGGTGGTCAGCTTCACCCACGACCGCGATCCCGGCGTCACCTACTTCTACGATCATGCGACCGGCGAGAGCCGGGTGTTGTTCCGGCCGCATCCCCACCTCGATCCCGACGTGCTGGCACCGATGACACCGGTGATCATCCCGGCGCGCGACGGCCTGGAGTTGCCGTCGTACCTGACGCTGCCCCTCGGTGTCGAGCCGGTCGGCCTGCCCATGGTGCTGCTGGTACACGGCGGCCCGTGGGCACGCGACTGCTGGTATTACCAGCCCGAGGTGCAGCTGCTCGCCAACCGCGGATACGCGGTGCTGCAGGTCAACTTTCGCGGCTCGACCGGGTTCGGCAAGGCCCACACCAAGGCCGCCATCGGGGAGTTCGCGGGCAAGATGCACGACGATCTCGTCGACGCGGTGAACTGGGCGGTGCAGCACGGTTACGCCGACCCGAAGCGGGTCGCCATCTTCGGCGGATCCTACGGGGGTTATGCGGCACTCGTCGGCGTCACGTTCACTCCGGACGTCTTCGCCGCGGCCATCGACTACGTCGGCATCTCGAACCTGGCGAACTTCATGCGCACCCTGCCGAATGTGGCGCGGCCGTTCCTCGCCAACAACTGGCACCGTTACGTCGGCGACCCCTCGGACCCGGAACAGGAAGCCGACATGCTGGCCCGTTCACCGATCACCCGGGTCGACAAGATCATCACCCCGCTGCTTGTCATACAGGGCGCCAACGATTCTCGAGTGGTGCAGGCCGAGTCGGACAACATGGTCGAGGCGCTGCGGGCCCGCGGCGTCGAGGTCGAGTACATGGTCAAGCAGGACGAGGGGCACGGATTCCTGAACCCGGACAACCAGATCGACATGTATCAGGCGGTCGAGCGCTTCCTGGCCGAGCACCTCTAGTTCCTACCGATCTGGGGGCACCTCAGTCCCGCGAGCAGACGCAAAAACCCCCGAAATCCGAAGATCTCGGGGGTTTTCGCGGACTGCTCGCGGAAGAAAAGTTACAGCGACTCGAAGATCTCGCGAGCCAGCCGCGCGGTCTCCGACGGAGTCTTACCGACCTTGACGCCGGCCGCCTCGAGGGCTTCCTGCTTGGCCGCCGCGGTGCCCGACGAACCCGACACGATGGCGCCGGCGTGGCCCATGGTCTTGCCCTCCGGCGCGGTGAAGCCCGCGACGTAGCCGACGACGGGCTTGCTCACGTTGGCCTTGATGTAGTCGGCCGCACGCTCCTCGGCGTCGCCGCCGATCTCACCGATCATCACGATGACCTTGGTCTCGGGATCCTTCTCGAACGCCTCGATGGCGTCGATGTGGGTGGTGCCGATGACCGGGTCGCCGCCGATGCCGATCGCGGTCGAGAAGCCGAGGTCGCGCAGCTCGTACATCATCTGGTAGGTCAGCGTGCCCGACTTCGACACCAGACCGATCGGGCCCTTGCCGGTGATGTTGTTCGGCGTGATGCCGACCAGCGACTCACCGGGGGTGATGATGCCCGGGCAGTTGGGGCCGATGATGCGGGTCTTCTCGCCCTTGGCGACGTTATAGGCCCACGCATACGCGGTGTCTTGCACCGGGATGCCCTCGGTGATCACGACCAGCAGCGGGATCTCGGCGTCGATGGCCTCGATGATCGCGTCCTTGGCGAACTTCGGCGGCACGAACGCGATCGAGACGTCGGCGCCGGTCTCCTTCATCGCCTCGGCGACCGAACCGAACACCGGGATCTCGACGTCGTTGCCGTCCTTGTCCTGGTGTTCGACCTTGGTGCCGGCCTTGCGCGCGTTCACGCCGCCCACGATCTGGGTGCCGGCCTTGAGCATCAGCTTGGTGTGCTTGGTGCCCTCGCCACCGGTGATGCCCTGGACGATGACCTTGCTGTCCTTGTTCAGAAATATCGACATTGGCTTCAGTCCCTTACTTGTTCGCCAGCTCAGCGGCCTTGTCGGCACCGGAGTCCATGGTGTCGGCCTGAATGACCAGCGGGTGGTTGGCCTCGGCGAGGATCCGGCGGCCTTCGTCGACGTTGTTGCCGTCGAGACGCACGACCAGCGGCTTGTTGGCCTCGTCACCCAGGATCTTCAGCGCGTTGACGATGCCGTTGGCCACCGCGTCGCACGCCGTGATTCCACCGAAGACGTTGACGAACACGCTCTTGACCTGATCGTCGTTGAGGATGACGTCCAGGCCCGCGGCCATCACCTCGGCCGAGGCACCACCACCGATGTCGAGGAAGTTGGCGGGTTTGACGCCGCCGTGCTTCTCACCGGCGTAGGCGACCACGTCCAGCGTGGACATGACCAGTCCGGCGCCGTTGCCGATGATGCCGACCTGGCCGTCGAGCTTGACGTAGTTGAGGTCGTTCTCCTTGGCCTTGAGCTCGAGCGGATCGGTGGCGTCCTTGTCCTCGAACTCGGCGTGGCCTTCCTGACGGAAGTCGGCGTTGGCGTCCAGGGTGACCTTGCCGTCCAGCGCCAGGATCTGATCGTCGGGAGTGCGCACCAACGGGTTCACCTCGACCAGCGTGGCGTCCTCGGCGACGAAGACGTCCCACAGCTTGGCGATGGTGACCGCGGCCGCGTCGAGGACCTCGGCGGGCAGGTGGCCCTTCTCGGCGATCTCCCGGGCGAAGGCCTCGTCGACACCCTTGGTCGCGTCGACGGGCACCTTGGCCAGCCGGTCGGGCTTGGTGGCGGCGACCTCTTCGATCTCCATGCCGCCTTCGACCGAGCACATGGCCAGGTAGGTGCGGTTGGCGCGATCGAGCAGGAAGGAGATGTAGTACTCCTCGGCGATGTCGCTGGCCTCGGCCACCAACAGCTTCTTGACGACGTGGCCCTTGATGTCGAGGCCGAGGATGTTCTGCGCGTGGGTGAACGCGTCGTCGGGGGTGGCGGCGTACTTCACACCACCGGCCTTGCCGCGGCCACCAACCTTGACCTGCGCCTTGACCATGACCGGCTTGCCGATCTCCTCGGCGATCGCCTTGGCGTCCTCGGCGGTGTCGGTCACCCGTCCGGGCGTCGTGGGTACGTTGTGCTTGGCGAACAGTTCTTTCGCCTGATACTCGAAGAGGTCCATGGACTCCGAAACATTCTGTCTGTCTGCGGGTGGAAACTTGCGGCCCGACGGGCTCGTGAGGAACTGTAACGACATGGGCGGAGACGCTTGTTACCGCCCACCGCTCATGTGGTCGATCTCACCGCACTCGCGGTGGTGATTCAAGTCACATTCGTGAGGTGATCCAGCGTTCGGGTTGCCGCTCGGATTGGAATTTGGTTAACGTCCACTGGTCTAAGTAACGGTCTGATCACGACGACAAGGACTTTTCAGGTTGCCTCAGCATCGCTCGCCTCGGCCCTTCGAAGCCGTCGCGACGCCTGGTCCGGGCGAGATCACCGACATCATTCCGTTCAACGAGTTCGGTCCGATCGACGAAGTCTCGGACCTCGATGTGCTCCCCCACGCGGCGTTCGACCGCGAAGCGCAGGTGATGCACGCACCCGAACTCGACGACCTGACCGACACCGACGACCTCACCCCGCTCCAACTGGCCGTACCCGCGGAGTTCCAGGCCTCGTCGGCACGCTCGTCGAGCCGCGCCTACCGCGACAGCCACACCGACCTCAGTGACGGTTTCGCCAAGACGGACGTCATCGACATGCGCGGACGGCGCGGCGCACACCGCAAACAGGAAGTGCCGGTCAAGGGCCGCCTGATGGTTGCGGCCATGGCCGTCGGCGCGACCGCCGCCGGCGCGTACACGGTCACCAACAGTGCGCAGAAGGCCCCGGCCGACACCGTGCTGGCCTCCGAGGCAACGCTGACGGTCGCCGGAGCCGCTTCCGGGTCGACGGACGGCATGCAGATCGTCACCGTCGCTCCGGCCGCCTCCTCGTCGGTGCACGCGGAGGAGATCACCAAGGCCGCCGCGTTCGCCCAGGAGCGTGCCGAGCGCGAGGCGCGTCTGGTCCGGCCGCAGTACGCCATGCCGACCCGCGGCATGTGGACGTCGGGCTTCGGTTACCGCTGGGGTGTGCTGCACGCCGGCATCGACATCGCCAATGCGATTGGCACGCCGATCGTCGCCGCCGCCGACGGCGTCGTCATCGCTGCGGGCGCCGAGGGCGGCTACGGCAACCTGGTGAAGCTGCGTCATTCCGACGGCACCGTCACTCTCTACGGGCACAACAGCTCGATCCTGGTCAACGTGGGCGACCGTGTGATGGCCGGCGACCAGATCGCCAAGATGGGCAACACCGGCAACTCGACGGGCCCGCACCTGCACTTCGAGGTGCACCTCGGCGGCACCCGGGTCGACCCGATCGGCTGGCTGTCCAAGCGGGGGTTGGCCCCCGGCAGCTACTTTGGCTGAGTGGCCCGCGACGATCACCCGTCCGCCGACCCCGGCGAACCCGACGCGCAAACCCGCATCCTGCGGCGCGCCCCGCTGAGTCCCGAGCCCGAACCCGCCACCGGCATCATCCGTCGTCATCCGACGGGAGAGATTCCCGTCCCAGCCGCCGACGAGCGCTCGCGCGAGGAGCATCGGACCGACGAGCGCTCGCGCGAGGAGCATCGGACCGACGAGCCGGCCACCACTCTCGTCCCACCCGTAACCGTCGAGCCCCCGTCGCCGGCGCATCCGTGGGCGGCGATCACCACCACGGTGGTCAGCATCCTGTCCGGTTGGGCGACGGCGGTGATCGCGACCGACCTGATCACCGGGTGGTGGGGCACCGACCCGTTGTTCTGCGTGGCGATGGGTTTTCTCACCGCGATCTCGTCGGCAGCAAACATCACCGGGCTGATCATGATGCTGCTCCGGCAACGGACGGGTCGGTTGCTGGTGATCGTCGGCGCCGTGGTGGCGTTGCTGATGTTCACCGGACTGTTCGTGGCGGGCGCCGACCTGCCCGGTGCGGTCTACGCGCTGCCGCTGCTGCCGGTGGCGACCGTCGGGCTCGCAGCGCTCCCCCAGACCGGCCGATGGGCCCGCAACTAGGTGTCGACGACGGCGGCGACCGCTTCGATCTCGACCAGTTGGTCGTCGTACCCGAGCACCGTCACCCCGAGCAGCGTGCTGGGGACGTCGTGTGCGCCGAACGCATCGCGGACCACCTCCCAGGCTGTGACCAGGTCCCGCTGCTCGGTGGAGGCGACGAGCACCCGGGTGCTGATCACGTCCTGCAGGGTGGCGCCGGCATCGGCGAGTGCCCGCGTCAGCGTCTCGATGCACTTGGCAGCCTGTCCGCCGTAGTCGCCGATCGCCGCGGTGGTCCCGTCCTCGTTGAGCGGGCAGGCACCCGCCAGGAAAATCAGGCGTGCGTCGGCAGGGGCCGTGGCGGCGTAGGCGTACTCGGCGACGTCGGACAGGGTGGACGAGCGAATGAGCCGGACAGCAGTAGGCATGTGGTGATCTTGACCTCTCCGCCGCGGACTCCGCTACAGCTTTGTCAGCGGCGCGTGGTTGTGCATCAGCTTGACTCGGCCGGCGCTGCCGAAGTCGATCAGCGACATCGCCGACTCGCCGACGCCGGAGACCTCCTCGACGCGGCCGAGGCCGTACTTGTCGTGTGTGACGCGGTCGCCGGGCTCGAGCACCAGCAGCGGGCGCTTGCCGGCCGGTGACCGGGTCGGCGCCGGGCGCGGTGTCCCGTAGCGTCCCGCGTTGCCGACCGGAGCGGAGAAGCGCGACTGCGGCGCCTCGGTGCGCCGCCAGTCGAGAAGCTCCTGCGGGATCTCCCGCAGGAACCGCGACTCCGGGTTGAGCATCGGCTGACCCCACGACGAGCGCACCTTCGCTCGGCTCAGGTACAGCCGCCGGCGGGCGCGGGTGATGCCCACATAGGCCAGCCGCCGTTCCTCCGACAGCTCGACGGGGTCGCCGAGTGCGCGCATGTGGGGGAACATGCCGTCTTCCCAGCCGGTCACGAACACGATCGGGAACTCGAGGCCCTTTGCGGTGTGCAGCGTCATCATCGTGACCACGCCGGCACCGTGCTCGGGGATGTCGTCGGCGTCGGCGACCAGCGACACCCGCTCGAGGAACGATGCGAGCACGCCGGTGTCGGGGATGTCCTCGTCCTGCGGCTCCTCTTCGGCCAGCGCCCTCGCGTTGGCCAGATCGGTGGCGAATTCGTGTGCCACCGAGACCAATTCGTTGAGGTTGTCGAGCCGGGCCAGATCCTGGGGGTCGTTGCTGGACTCGAGTTCGGCGCGGTATCCGGTGCGGGCGAGGACCGTCTCGACGAGCTCACCGAGATCTCCGTCGAGGCCGCCGCGCAGTTCGTCGAGCAAGTCGACGAAGCCCTTGATCGCCTTCTCGGAGCGGGTGTTGAGCATCGGCACCTTGCCCTCGGCAGCCGCGAGGAGGGCATCGTTGAAGTTGAGCCCGGTGTTCTCCGCATAGACCGCCACGCACGCCTCGGCGCGGTCACCGATGCCGCGGCGCGGGGTGTTCAGGATGCGCCGCATGCTCACCGAGTCGCCGGGGTTGTCGAGCACCCGCAGGTAGGCGACGATGTCGCGAATCTCCCTGCGCTCGTAGAAGCGCACCCCGCCGACGACCTTGTACGGGATCCCGGCGCGGATGAACACCTCTTCGATGGCGCGGGAGGAGTTGTTTGTGCGGTAGAACACCGCGACGTCGTTGTAGCTGAAGCCGTCACCGGCGTCGGCGAGAGCGTCGATCTCCTGGGCGATGAACCGGGCTTCGTCGTGCTCGTTCTCCGCGACGTAGCCGACGATCAGCTCACCTTCGCCGGCGTCGGTCCACAGCCGCTTCTCGCGCCGGCCGGTGTTGCGGGCGATCACCGCGTTGGCGGCGTTGAGGATGGTCTGGGTGGACCGGTAGTTCTGCTCGAGCAGAATCGTTGTGGCGTTGGGGAAGTCGCGTTCGAAGTCCTCGATGTTGCGGATCGTGGCGCCGCGGAACGCGTAGATGGACTGGTCGGCGTCACCGACCACACACAGCTCGGCGGGGGGCACCGCGTCGACGTCCTCCGTCCCCACGAGTTCGCGCACCAGGACGTACTGGGCGTGGTTGGTGTCCTGGTACTCGTCGACGAGGATGTGCCGGAACCGGCGGCGGTAGTACTGCGCGATCTGCGGGAACGCCTGCAACACCGCGACGGTCTCGCCGATCAGGTCGTCGAAGTCCAGCGCGTTGGCCGCACGCAACCGGCGCTGGTATTCGCCGTAGACCTCGGCGATGATCCGCGCGAGGTCGTCGGCAGCCTCGGAGGCTTCCGCCGCCGCCTGCTCGGGACCGATGAGCTCGTTCTTCAGGTTGGAGATGCCGTTGGCCAGCAGGCGCGGGGAGTGCTTCTTGGTGTCGAGCCCCATGTCCTTGCCGATCATCAGCAGCAGGCGGCGGGAGTCGTCGGCGTCGTAGATCGAGAAGTTGGAGTTCAACCCGGGCAGCAGCGAGGCCTGGTTGCGCAGGATCCGCACGCACGTGGAATGGAACGTCGACACCCACATGTTCCGGGCGCGCGGTCCGACCAGCGCGGCGACCCGTTCACGCATCTCGGCGGCGGCCTTGTTGGTGAACGTGATGGCCAGCACCTGGCCCACACCGACGTCACGCGCCGCCAGCAGGTAGGCGATGCGGCGGGTCAGCACCGCGGTCTTGCCGGAGCCGGCGCCGGCGACGATCAGCAGCGGTGAGCCTTCATGCAGGACGGCTTGGCGCTGCTGCGGATTCAGACCTTCGAGCAACTCGTCGGTGCCGGTGGCCGGGTAGAGCGAAGTCATATCGTTACCAACCTACCGCTGCCCGGTGACACTCTTTGCGCTGGCACGGCGGGTAGTGGCACACTCGACGCGTGCTTCGTGCGCAGCAGCGATTTATCGGCGGGTACCGGCCAGCGGTACCCGTGGTGTAGCTGCTTCCCTTGCGCCCCGCGGTCCGCTCCGGCGATCCGGGGCTCGTCTCTTGTGAGGCCCGAATCTCCGATCAGACCCGGCCTTCACGACGAGAATCCCGAGGACCACGAGATGACGACGGAGACCACGCAGGTGCCCGATATCGACGAGTTGCGCAAAGAGATCGACCGCCTCGACGCCGAGATCCTCGCGGCGGTCAAACGCCGCACCGAGGTGTCGCAGATGATCGGTAAAGCCCGGATGGCCTCCGGCGGCACCCGTCTGGTGCACAGCCGGGAGATGAAGGTCATCGAGCGGTACAGCGAGCTGGGTCCCGAGGGCAAGGACCTCGCGATGCTGCTGCTGCGGCTGGGCCGCGGCCGCCTCGGTTACTGATCACCCCGCCGCGGGCGGCTTGAGCGCGTCCATCAGCCACGGCGTCAGCCACTCCACTGCCTCCGGTGTCGGGTGGACGCCGTCGCTGCGCAGCCGGATGCCGTCGACCCGGGTCTGGTAGTAGCCGTTCGGGCTGAGCTTGCGGTTGAGGTCGAGGACCGACGCGTTCGGATGCTCGGCGACCACGCTGCGCAGCAACTCATTCCACCGCTCCACCCGCTTGGGCTGGTCCTCGGGGTACAGACTGCCGTCGGGCTTCTCGGCGCGCCGGTTGTACGGTTCGGTGGTCGCGACGATGCGGGCGCCCGTGGACCCGAGGATGTCCAGCGCGCGACGCAGCTCGGCGCGCAGATACGCGTCGTAGCCGGGCTCGCCGATGTGGGTCCAGCGGCCTTCGTTCATCCGGTCGACGACCTCCCAGCGGCCGACCACCAGAAGCACGACGTCGGGTTGGGCGTGGCTGATGCGTTGGGCCCACCGGCTGGGCCACGCGTCGCACTCGGGCTTCTGGTTGAGTTCCTGGCCGACGTATTCGTAGGGTCCGCCGCGGGCGATGCCGCAGCCGATCGTGGTGTAGTCGGCGAACTCCATCCCGGGGGTCTCGGGCAGATAGCGCATCAGCGTCCACGCGATCGAATCGCCGAACACCGCCACCTGCAGATCGCCGGCGGCTCGCGCCCGGGCCGGCCTGGTCACCGCCACCGGCACTTCGGGGGCGACCAGCGCGGCGGAGTCGATCAGCGGATCCGGCGTCCGGTGCGGCGCCGTTCCGGGCGGCATGACCGTCAGCGTGACGACAGCCGCGGTCGCAGCCGTCGCGGCGGCCAGCGGCAGCATCGGCACCAGTCGGGGCCGCCATTCACGGATCGGCTGTTCGATCAGCCACCACGAGACCGCGGCGACGGCGATGGTCGCTGCGCAGCGCAGCGCGAACAGTTGCCACCCTTCGCTGGCGGTGCGTTCGCCGTTGAGCACCAGGAAGATCGGCCAGTGCCACAGATAGACGCCGTAGGAGATCGCACCGAGGCCGACCAGTGGCGGCAGGGAGAGCACCTTCGCGACCGGGCCGTCCTGGGCGATGGCCACGGGGCCGATCACCAGCACTGCTCCGACGGCGACGACGAGCAGCAGCCCGCTGCGGAACTCCTCGGCGCTACCGGTGGCGAAGCGCGCCGCGGTCACCAGGATCATCAGCCCGACAACCGGCAGCAGCCGGGCCGCCCAGCGGGCCCAGCGGCTACGCAGGATCTCCAGGCCTGCGGTCAAGCCTCGCCAGTCCCGCACCAGCAGGGCCGCCGCGGCGGCACCGATGAGCAGTGCCTGCGCGCGGGTGTCGGTGCCGAAGTAGACGCGGCTGAGGGTCTCCTCGGTGGTGAACCACATCGTGGCCGCCGCCGACGCAAGGCAGCCGACCGTGGCGATCACCAGCACCGCGATTCGCACCGCGCGTGCCGACAGCGGCACCCCGCGGCGGTAGGCCAGTGCGGCCAGCCCGGCCACCACGGCAGCCAGCAGCAGCGGCCACAGCACGTAGTACTGCTCTTCCACACCGAGCGACCAGGTGTGCTGCAGCGGCGACGGCGGAGCGCCCTGGGAGAAGTAGTCGGTCCGGTCGGCGACGAAGACCCAGTTCGACACCCAGAAGAACGCGGCGACCGCCTCCGTGCGCAGACCGGCCGTCGACTCCGTCGCGAACAGGTCGCGCACCATCACCACGGTCAGGACCATGACCAGCAAGGCGGGCAGCAGGCGGCGAGCGCGTCGGATCCAGAAGCCCTTCAACCCGATTCGCCCCGTGCGGCCGATCTCGTCGATCAGCAGCGACGTGATCAGGAAGCCGCTGAGCACGAAGAACACGTCGACGCCGAGGAAGCCGCCGGAGAATCCGGCCACTCCGCCATGGGCGAGCAGGACCAGGCCGACCGCCAGCGCCCGCACCCCGTCGAGCGCCGGAATGGCCTGGCCGGGACCGACATACTGGCGCGGCCCCACACGGATCGGCGCCGCACTCACGGCTGTCACGTCCCGGGGCCCTCCTTCTCCGACTACGAGCAAGGAAGTCTATGGGCGCAGCAGAGTCGATTCGGGGAGGCGCGCTGCGGTATTCCGCGCGAGCAGTCCTGCAATACCCCCTATGTGCGCACATAGTGGGGGTTTTGCAGGACTGCTCGCGGGGAGAACCCGGACTAGTTCGTCACGTCGGCGGGCCGACTAGTTCGTCACGTCGGCGGGCCGACTAGTTCGTCAGCGCGATGTACTTGGTTTCCAGGTACTCCTCGATGCCCTCGGTGCCGCCCTCGCGCCCGAAGCCGGATTCCTTGATGCCGCCGAACGGTGCGGCCGCATCCGAGATGACGCCGCGGTTGATGCCGACGATCCCGGATTCCAGTGCTTCGGCGACGCGCAGCGCACGGTCCAGCGACTGCGTGTAGACGTAGGCCGCCAACCCGTACTCGGTGTCGTTGGCCGCGGCGATGCCTTCGTCTTCGGTGTCGAAGCCGGTGATCGGCGCGACGGGTCCGAAGACCTCTTCTTTGAGGATGCGGGCGTCGGCGGGCACGTCGGTCAGCACGGTGGCCGGGTAGAAGTTGCCGGGTCCGGCCGGTGCGACGCCGCCGATGGCGACGGTCGCTCCGCGGGAGACGGCGTCGGAGACCAGCTCGGTGACGGTGGAGACCTGTTTGGCGTTGATGAGCGGGCCGAGCTTCGAGGATTCGTCGAGGCCCTTGCCGAGCGTGAAGTCGCTCAGCCGCTTGACGAGCTTGTCGGTGAACTCCTCGCGGACCGCGTTGGCGACGTGGAACCGGTTGGCCGCGGTGCAGGCCTCGCCGCCGTTGCGCATCTTGGCCAGCACGGCACCGTCCACGGCGGCGTCGACGTCGGCGTCGTCGAACACGATGAACGGCGCGTTGCCGCCGAGCTCCATCGACGTCCGCAGCAGCTTGTCGGCCGACTGCTTGACCAGCGCCTTACCCACGCCGGTGGAGCCGGTGAACGTGAGCTTGCGCAGCCGGCCGTCGTTGACCAGCGTCTCGGTGACCGGTCCGGGGCTACTGGTCGGCAGCACCGACAGCACACCCTTGGGCAGCCCGGCCTCGTCCATCAGCTTGGCCAGCAGCAGCATCGTCAGCGGAGTCTCTTGGGCGGGTTTGACGATCATCGTGCAGCCGGCGGCGAACGCGGGCCCCATCTTGCGGGTGCCCATCGCCAGCGGGAAGTTCCACGGCGTGATCGCGTAACAGGGGCCGACGGGCTGCTTGGTCACCAAGATGCGGCCGGTCCCGCCCGGGCTGTGGGTGTAACGCCCCTCGATGCGGACCGCCTCTTCGGCGAACCAGCGGAAGAACTCCGCGCCGTAAGTCACCTCACCCTTGCTCTCCGCGAGCACCTTGCCCATCTCCAGCGTCATCAACGTCGCAATGTCCTCGGCGCGATCGGTGATCGCCTCGAAGACCGACCGCAGGATCTCCCCACGCTTGCGCGCCGGCGTCGCCGCCCACTCGGCCTGCACCGCGCAGGCCGCGTCGAGTGCGGCGGCGGCGTCCTCGGCGGTGGCATCGGCGACGGCGGTCAACACTTCGTCGTCGCTGGGGTCGAGCACGTTGAACGTCGACTTGCCTTCGCGCTCCTCACCGCCGATCCACAGGCCGGTGGGAACTGACTTCAATAACGTCGCGGTGTCCATATCCACGTCATACACCTTCCCCTACGCGATCGCACTAGTGTTCTGCACATGGGCTCTGACATCACCGCCACACCCGAATGGCAGGCGCTGTCCCGCCACCACGACGACATCCGCGCCAAGCACCTGCGCGATCTGTTCGACGAAGATCCCAGCCGCGGCACGGAGTTGGCGGTCACGGTCGGCGACCTTTACATCGACTACAGCAAGCACCGCGTCACGCGGGAGACGTTGCGGCTCCTCACGGATCTCGCGCGGGCCGCCGATCTGGCTGCCAAGCGCGACGCGATGTTCACCGGGGCGCATATCAACACCTCCGAGGACCGGGCGGTGCTGCACACCGCGCTGCGCTTGCCGCGGGATGCGGCGTTGTCGGTGGATGGCCAGGACGTGGTCGCCGACGTGCATGACGTGCTCGACCGGATGGGCGATTTCACCGACCGGTTGCGTAGCGGTGAATGGCAGGGTGCGACGGGCCAACGCATCACCACCGTGGTCAACATCGGCATCGGTGGCTCGGACCTGGGTCCGGTGATGGTGTACCAGGCGCTGCGGCACTACGCCGACGCCGGCATCTCGGCCCGGTTCGTGTCGAACGTCGATCCGGCCGACCTGGTCGCCACCCTCGACGGACTCGACCCCGCCACAACGCTTTTCGTGATCGCGTCCAAGACGTTCTCCACCCTGGAGACGCTGACCAACGCGACCGCGGCCCGTCACTGGCTCACCGACGCACTCGGTGATGACGCGGTGTCGAAGCACTTCGTCGCGGTGTCCACCAACGCCAAATTGGTGGCCGAGTTCGGTATCGACACCGAGAACATGTTCGGCTTCTGGGACTGGGTGGGCGGCCGGTACTCGGTGGACTCGGCCATCGGGCTGTCGGTGATGGCCGCCATCGGCCGGGAACGTTTCGCCGAGTTCCTCGAGGGCTTCCGACTGGTCGACGACCATTTCCGGACTGCGCCGCTGGAGGCCAACGCTCCGGTCCTGCTGGGGATGATCGGGCTCTGGTACAACAACTTCTTCGGCGCCGAAACCCGTGCGGTGCTGCCGTATTCGAACGACCTGGCACGCTTCGCGGCGTACCTGCAGCAGCTGACGATGGAATCCAACGGCAAGTCGGTGCGCGCCGACGGCTCGCCGGTCACCTCCGACACCGGCGAGATCTTCTGGGGTGAGCCGGGCACCAACGGCCAGCATGCGTTCTACCAGCTGCTGCACCAGGGCACCCGGCTGGTACCCGCGGACTTCATCGGGTTCAGCGAACCCACCGACGACCTGGCCACCGCCGACGGCACCGGCAGCATGCACGACCTGCTGATGAGCAATTTCTTCGCGCAGACGCAGGTGCTGGCGTTCGGCAAGACGGCCGAAGAGATTGCCGCCGAGGGGACTTCGGCCGACGTCGTACCGCACAAGGTGATGCCCGGCAACCGGCCCAGCACCTCGATCCTGGCGACCAAGTTGACGCCGTCGACGGTGGGTCAGTTGATCGCGCTCTACGAACACCAGGTGTTCGTCGAAGGTGTCATCTGGGGCATCGACTCGTTCGACCAGTGGGGGGTCGAGCTCGGCAAGACGCAGGCGAAAGCGCTGCTGCCCGTCCTCACCGACGCCGAAGCCCCTGCGCAGCAGTCGGATTCGTCGACGGATGCCCTGGTGCGTAAGTACCGAGCGCAGCGCGGACGCAGCGCCTGACTCAGCGCGCGGCGCGTGCCTGGATGAACGAACGCACACCCAAGGCCAGGTACACCAGCAACAGCACGAACATGATGGTGCTGGTGATCACGGCAGCGGGCCGTTCGGCGGTGCCGGCGAAGACGTCGCCGAGCCCGAACACGTTGCGCAGCGCACCGAGCGCAGCCAAGAGTGCGATCGCCAGCGCGGCGTGCATCGCGTGCTGACGCGTCCGGTCGGAACGACGTCCGATCAACGCGGCGATCAGCAGCAGCACTCCGACGAATGCCGGGATCAGAGCGGTGATGCTGGCCGCGCCGCTGACGATGTAGGCGATCACGCCGGTCGCAACGAGCAGTCCTCCGGTCCAGATGGTCAGGGAGAGCATCGCATTCCTTTCTACGGCTACGGCTGACCACACTACCGGCGACGCGGCGCGGGCCTTCAGGCGTCGGGGTCCGGCCGGGTCCACCCCAGGATCATCGCGGGCAGGCATCCGCCGATGAGCAACACGGTGATGGTCATCAGGCCACCGGCGTAGGCGATGTTGCCGTCGCCGAAGTCGGTGAGGACCGAGCCGATGATCAGATAGAAGATGGGCAGCAGCATCAGGTTCTGCGTGACCGTCAGACCGATGGATCGGGCGTTGTTGCGTTGGGCCAGTTCGAATTCGTCGAGAGTGACCAACGGAGCGTCACCCTGGCGCCCCGAGACGATCTGCAACATCAGCCACAGCACGAAGAAGACGACGGTGGCGGGTACCCAGATCAAGGCCAACTCGCGCAGGCCGAAGGCGCACACGATGCTGACTCCGGCCATGACCGCGAACGTCAGCGCGAGGCCGACGACCAGCATCCGGCGGCGCCGCTGGGTCCGCCACGTCGGCAGCCAATTGGCGTATGCCTGTTCGTATTTCAGGAAGCGCTCGGCACGGCGCTGCTGGTAGCGGTCGACGATGCTGGTGGCGTTCGGCATGAGCGGGCTCCTCAGTTTCGGGTGGTCTTGCGGTAGAGCTCGGCCGACAACGGGGTGAAGGGTTCGCGCGAGAACACGGCCTCCACCGGCAACTCGAAGACGTCGCAGATGCGAAACGCCAGATCGAGGCTCGGGTAGTGGTCGCCTCGTTCCAGTGCCCCGACGGTCTGCGGGTTGACGTCGATGAGCTCCGCGAGTTGCGCCCGGGACATCTTGCGCTCGGCGCGCAGGACCCCGATGCGGTTGTGGATGGGGCGCTTCTCTCCCCGCCTGACAGGACTCACCTAACCAAGTGTTGGGAAAACCCAATGATCTGTCAAGGAATCCAATTGAATCGTCAGGCGAAACGATGCGTGAACCGGGGCGGCAGAACCTTCAGCAACTCCACCAGCGGCCACCACGGCCATCCCGGTACGACAGCTCGGCCCTTCTCCTTCTCGATGGCCGCGACGAGCGCCCGCACCCCGGTCTCGTTGTCCACCATCAGCATCGTCGTGTTCGACTTGGCGGTCATCTCGGACTCGATGTAGCCGGGTTCGATCACCGTGACCTTGATCGGCCCCGACGCGTGTTCGGCGCGCAGG
Organism: Mycobacterium sp. pV006; assembly: GCF_041287115.1. NCBI lineage: Bacteria > Bacillati > Actinomycetota > Actinomycetes > Mycobacteriales > Mycobacteriaceae > Mycobacterium > Mycobacterium sp. pV006. Next base: position 121,982 of record NZ_JBGGKT010000012.1, read on the forward strand.
GACTGCCCCAGCGAGCTCAGTCCGGCTTTGCTCGCGCAGTACGCCGCCTTGTGGCCGGGCAGGCCGACGTTGCCCAGCACCGAGGAGATGAGCACCAGGTGTCCCCCACCGGCGGCCGTGAACATCTCCACCGCGGTCTCGATCTGCACGAGTGCGGCGATCAGGTTCGTCTCGATGGTGGCTTTGTTGGCCCACGACTTGCCGCCGCCGAGCGGGTAGCCTTTGCCGATGCCGGCGTTGACGACGACGCGGTCGATGCCACCGAGCTCGTCGCGCAGCGCGCCGAACACCTTCGGCACCTCGTCATGGTCGTTGACGTCGAGCGCGGCGACGGCGACCTTGATGCCCGGATAGCGCCCCGTCAGCTCGGCCTTGAGCTCCTCGAGCCGGTCGGTGCGCCGCGCACACAACGCCAGATCGCGGCCCTTCGCCGCAAACGCGCGGGCCATGCCCGCACCCAGCCCGGAGCTCGCGCCGGTGATCAAGATCTTCTGCCGAGTCATGGCGGCAGGATAGCCGCGGCGCTACTTGAGCAGGCGGGACATGCGGCGGTCGGCGAGTACCTTGCCACCGGTCTGACACGTCGGGCAGTACTGGAACGACTTGTCGGCGAACGACACCTCTCGCACGGTGTCCCCGCACACCGGGCACGGCAGACCGGTGCGGGCGTGCACCCGCAGACCCGAGCGCTTCTCCCCCTTCAGCGTCGCGGCCTGCTGTCCGACCAGGCGCGTGACCGCGTCGGTGAGCACCGAAATCATCGCGTTGTGCAGATCGGCGAGTTGGGCGTCGGAGAGCTTGTTGGCCGTCGCGAACGGCGACAGCTTCGCCACGTGCAGGATCTCGTCGCTGTAGGCGTTGCCGATACCGGCGATCGTCTTCTGGTCGGTGATGACGGTCTTGATCCGGCCCGTCTGTGTCACCAGCACCTCGGCCAACGCGTCCGGTGTCAGGGACAACGCGTCGGGCCCGAGCGCGGCGATCTGCGGCACGCTCATCGGATCATCGACCAGCCAGACCGCCAGTCGCTTCTGCGTGCCGGCCTCGGTCAGATCGAAACCCGGTCCTTCGCCGGGCGTACCCAGGTGCACGCGCAGCGCGATCGGGCCCTTGCCCGGCCGAAGTGGTGCGGCCGCGAGTTTCTCCGACCACCGCAGCCATCCCGCCCGCGACAAGTGGGTGATCAGATACCTTTCGCCGGCGCGCAGGCCCAGGTACTTGCCCCACCGCTCGGCGCCGGTGACCTGCGTTCCGTGCAGCGCCGTGGTCGGCGGGTCGAACGTCTTGAGCACCGACAGGGCGGCGACGTCGACGCGACCGACGGTCAGACCGACCGCATGACGGCGCAGATGATCGGCGAGCGCTTCGACCTCGGGCAGCTCCGGCATACCACTCAGTGTGCCCTGATGATCAGCGACAGCGCCCAGCTCACGATCGACAACACGATGGCCGCCCAGATCGCGGTCCACCAGAAGTCGTCGATCGCCAGGCCCCAACGGGTGGTGTGTTCGGTGATCCACGCGGTCAGCCACAGCATCAGCGCGTTGACGACGACGTGGAACAGTCCGAGCGTGAGGATGTAGAGCGGGATCGACAGGACCTGCACGACGGGTTTGATGAATGCGTTGACCAGACCGAAGACCACCGCGACGACGAAGATGACGCCGACCCGGGTGGCGGCGCTGTCGCCGCCGACGAAGCTTATACCCGGCACGAGCAGCGTCACCACCCACAGCGCGAGTCCGGTCAGTGCAGCACGCAGCAGAAACGGTGTCATCAGAACATAATCGCCCGACATTCCGCCCCGGCGGACTAGAACACGTTCTAGTATTCGGGTCACCCGATTCAGGAGGCGATGTGCGTTTCACCTATGCCGAAGCGATGACCGACCCGACGTACTACATCCCGTTGGCCAAAGCCGCGGAGGCGGCGGGCTACCACGCGATGACGATCCCCGACAGCCTCGCCTACCCGTTCGAGTCGGATTCGAAGTATCCCTACACCCCCGACGGCAACCGGGAGTTCCTCGACGGCAAGGCGTTCATCGAGTCGTTCGTGCTGACCGCGGCGCTGTGCGCGGTGACGACGACGCTGCGGTTCAACCACTTCGTGTTGAAGTTGCCGATTCGTCCGCCGGCTCTCGTGGCCAAACAGGCCGGGTCGCTGGCGGCGTTGTTCGACAACCGGCTCGGGCTCGGGGTGGGCACCAGCCCGTGGCCGGAGGACTACGAGTTGATGAATGTGCCGTTCGCCCGTCGCGGCAAGCGGATGGACGAGTGCATCGAGATCATCCGCGGGCTGACCTCTGGTGACTATTTCGAGTTCCACGGCGAGTTCTACGACATCCCGAAGACGAAGATGACGCCGGCGCCGTCGAAGCCCGTGCCGATCCTCATCGGCGGGCACGCCGACGCCGCGCTGCGCCGCGCCGCCCGCAACGACGGTTGGATGCACGGCGGAGGGGATCCGGAGGAACTCGACGGCCTGCTGGCCAAGCTGAACCAGTTCCGCGACGCGGCCGGCACCGCCGACAACAAGGACTACGAGATCCACGTGATCTCGATCGACGCCTACACCCCCGACGGCATCAAGCGCCTGGAGGACAAGGGCGTCACCGACGTGATCGTCGGGTTCCGGATTCCCTACATCACGGGGCAGGACACCGAACCGCTCGACGCCAAGATCCGCAATCTGGAAATGTTCGCGGAGAACGTCATCGCCAAGGTGTAGTCACGCGTCGCTGCAGCGCTTGAGCGCATTGGCGATCGCATCGATCGTTGTGGCACGGCCGATTTCGGCGCACAACCGCTGCGCCGCATCGCGGTGGCGGTCGTCGTCGCGCAACCGCAGCACGGCCGCGCGCACGGCCTGCGGTGTCGGGGTCGTGGTCTTGAGATCGACGCCGACGCCGGTGTACGCCACCCGCGCAGCGACTTCCGCCTTGTCGGAGGTCTCGCCGGCCACGACCAACGGCACCCCGTGACTCAGGGCGTATTGCACACCGCCGTAGCCCCCGTTGGTGATCATCACGTCGACGTGGGGCATCAGCGCCGAGTACGGCACCCAGTCGGTTACCCGTGCGTTCGCCGGGATCCGGGTGGGAAGCCGTTGGCCGGCCCTGCCGCCGGTGGTCGCGACGACGAGGACATCGTCGAGGTCCGCGAGCCCGCGCAGGGTCGGGGTGATCAGTTGATCGAGGTCGGTGTTGTCGAAGGTGCCCTGGGTGACCAGGACGACGGTCCGCGCGGACTGGAGGTCCGACCACCACGACGGCTTCTCGAAGGCGGTGTCCGCCGGCGGCAGTGCCGGGCCGACGAACTCGACCGTCTCCGGCAGGTCGCTGCGCGGGTACTCGAAGCCCGCGACCGACAGTTGCACCATCGCGTCGGCCAGCCGTGGCCAGTCACTGATGAACACCGGTGCACCACCCCCGACACCTGCGCGACGTAAGGCGGTGTCGAACGCATGTTGGCTGTCGCGCATGATGACGCGGTGGGCGACGCTGGTCATCCGGCTGTAGTCGACGCCCTCCTGGGGCTGCCATGCCATCCCGAACGGTGGCGTGTCGACGCTGGAGAGGGTCAGCGGCGCGACTCCGCACGCCACGATCGGGGGCCGGGGCGCCGTGCCCAGTAGGACGGCCAACGCTCCGGTGAACGTGACGTCGGCCAGGATCGCGTCGACAGCCGTGTGGTCGAGCATCGCGCGCAGCGCGTGCGCCTGCGCAGCCAGGGGCTCGACGAACACCGACCGCAGTTCGGCGCGGCCGAGCCAGAAGCGCCGCAGCGGCGCAGGCAGCTTGCGCAGCAGCATCGGCGCGGCGGCGGGCGGGTCGATACGCACCCGGTCGGGAAGGGCCACCATGTCCAGTCCGGCGTCACGCACCGCGTCTGCGAGGTCGGCGCCGGTCAGCACGGTCACATCGTGTCCCAGCGACTGCAGTCCTGAGCCGATCACCAGCATCGGCATCAGATGTCCCCGCAACGGGGTTGCGGCCAGAAGATAGTGCGCCAAACCTGGTCCTTATGTCCGTGGAACCGGCCGGCTCCTCGTGCTGATCTTGCTTGACACTCGTCGACTGTAGCGTGAGTGGATGCGGTAAATCGAAATGGTTGCTGCACAATCAGTTTCGCGGATATGGCGGACTGGCCTGCAGACCGGCGCGATCTCGGTAGAGTCGGACGCGATGACAGCCGGTCGCTACGACGTTCCTGGCGCCTTCGATGCGGGGGCGAAGTCCTATGACGTCCTGGTCGGCGCCAACCCCGGGTATCACGAGCACCTCAAACTCTCGGCGCACCGGATGGGTCTGCAGAACCGGGGTGCAGGCCTGAAACTGCTGGACATCGGATGCGGTACCGGAGCCTCGACGTCGGCATTGACCGAGGTCGCGCCGATGGCCGAGATCGTCGCGGTCGACGGATCGTCAGGGATGCTCGACGAAGCCCGCGCCAAACCATGGCCGGACACGGTGCGGTTCGTGCACAGCCGCGCCGAGAACCTGGCCGAGGCGGGCGTGGCCGGACCGTTCGACGGGATCCTGGCGGCCTACCTGGTCCGCAACCTGCCCGATCCCGATCCGGTGTTGCGGTCGCTGTGCGCATTGCTGCGCCCGGGCGGCGTGCTGGCCGTGCACGAGTACTCGGTGCGCGACTCGGTGCCCGCGAGACTGCTCTGGAATGCGGTCTGCGCCGCGGTGATAATCCCGGCCGGTCGCATCCGCGCGGGCGACGCCGGGCTCTACCGGTACCTCCGGCGCAGCGTCAACGAGTTCGACGGCGTCGGCGCGTTCCAGGATCGCCTGCGCCGCAATGGTTTCGTCGATGTGCAGCAGATGACGGTGCCGGGGTGGCAGCGCAACATCGTGCACACTTTCATCGCCCGAACGCGCGCGGTTTAATTCGGCTTGGTTTGCGGGCATTCCGCTGCATGGCATTCAAACTCACCTACTCCGATGGACAAGAATCCGAACACGGCGACGACACCGTCTGGGACCTCGACGACGGTGTACTCAAGCTCGGCAAGAAGAAGGGCGAGTGGTCGGTCTTGCTCTCGCCGAGCCACTGGGCCGTGCTCGAGTTGGTCACGTCATCCGACAAGAGCGACGACTCCGACGATGACGATGACGACTCCGATGACGACAAGAAGTCGAAGGACTCGGAGGACGACAAGAAGAAGGACGACGACGACGACTGACGGTCAGCCGCGATAGTCGGCCACCTGCTCGGCCAGCTCGTCGAGCATCCCCAGCGATTCGTCGCGCGGCAACGTCGGCAGCAGCAGGTTGACCTGCCGGTAACTGAGCCCCTCCAGGTCTGCCCAATAGGTGGGCTTGGCCGGGGTGCCGAACGTCGTGAGCGAGACGTCACCGTCGGCGCCGTCGCGGATCTGTTCGATGCGCCGCTTCAGTTGGTCGACGGGCAGTGGGTTGGAGATCCACCCTGCGCCGTGGCGGACGATGCGCTTGACCATCGCATCGGAATCGCCGCCGATGAGGATGGGCGGGTGCGGCTGCTGGACGGGCTTCGGCCGTAGGTAGGACAGGTCGAAATCGACGAAGCGGCCGTGGTATTCGGCGGGCTCCTCGGTCCACAGCGTTCTGATCGCCTCGATGCGCTCGTCGAGCAGCGCTCCTCGGGTTCTCGGGTCGGTGCCGTGGTGGCGCATCTCCTCGAGGTTCCAGCCGGCCCCCACACCGAACACGAACCGCCCGTTCGAGATGAGGTCGATGCTGGCGGCTTCCTTGGCGGTGGTGATGGGATCGCGCTGGATCAGCAGCGCGATGCCGGTGATCAGCTGAATGCGGGAGGTCACCGCGGCCGCGGCGGCGAGGGTGACGAAGGGATCCAGCGTGCGGTAGTAGACGCTCGGGAGATCTCCGCCGCCGGGATAAGCGGATTCGCGGCTGGCCGGAATGTGGGTGTGCTCGGCGACCACCAGCGCGTCGAAACCGCGCTCCTCGATGGCTTTCGCCAGGGTGACGGTATCGATGGCGTCGTCGTTGACGAACGTCGAGATCCCGAACTTCATCGTCTACCTCCTGCGCGTCCCAACGAACGCCAACATCGCCGGGCGTGACGCTATTCCGCGCCCGGGTTACCCGATCTCGTGGAGTCGATCCAGGATCGACCAGATCAATCGATCGTCGGTGGTGGCGCGCAGACGCACCGTTTCTGTGGGAGTCGGCTTCTGGCCCAGCATCGCCCGGTTCTGCATCTCTTCGAGGCGGTGCAGCACGTCGTTCATGAATCCGGTGAAGTCCTGGAGATGCTGATTCGAGAATCGCGTGCAGTCGGCGAGCAGCGCGATATGAGGCTCGGGGACCGAATGCCGGCGCGCCCGCTCGGCCAGCTCGAGCAGCGACTCGTAGCAGTCACCGAGGTAGTCGGCGGCGGCCAGAATTCCGTCGGCGTCGGCGGTGCTCTCGTCACCGGCGGAACCGAACAGCGCAGTGAAGTCCGGGGAAGCCAGGAACGCATTCGTCCGCGCGACGATGTCGTCGGTACCACGCACCTGCCGGGTGACGAACTCGGCTACCTCCGCATCGCTGCGCAGACGCGTGGCAGGCGCCGCAGGGACATTGCACACCTGCGCGATCTTGCGTTCCTCCAGCGCAGCCCAGCGTTGGAAGAGCGCCGAGGCGAACGCCGCCCACGGCCAGCACGTCGGACGTTGTCGCAGCATCTGCCGGAGCAGCTCCGGCGTCGGAACCACCATGGCCACCGATACGGCGTCACGACTTCTACCCATGCCCTGAAGCTAGGCGCGGGTACCGACAACACCTCGCGAACTAGCCTGTGGCGATGACCGTCTCCCTCTTCGCGCTGCAGGTCGCCGATCCCGCCGATGCGTGGACGCGCTGCGGGTTCGACGTCGACGCAGACGGTGTGTGCTCGGTCGGCGGAGTCGCCATCCGACTGCTCGGTCGCGAGCGCGGCACCGGGATCGTCGGCTGGTCCTTGGGTGGGCTTCCGCCCGAGTCACCCGACGAACTCGACGGCATCCCGACGACACGCTCCGATTCGCCGGGCGCTGCTCCCGGTGCCCACCCCAACGGCGTGACGGCCATCGATCACGTCGTCCTGATGTCGCCGAATTTGCAGCGGACAGTCACGTCGCTGGCCGCCATCGGAGTGCATCCGCGCCGCGAACGCGACGCCGAGCTGGGCGGGCGGCCCATCCGCCAGATCTTCTTCCGCCTCGGCGACGTGATCCTGGAAGTCGTCGGGTCCCGCGACTCCGCGGGCGCCGACGTTTCCAGGCTCTGGGGCATCACCTACGTCGTCACCGACATCGATGCCACCGCCGCGTTCTTCGGTGACCTCACCGCACCGGTCAAGGACGCGGTGCAGCCGGGCCGCCGCATAACCACACTGCGGAACCTCGAGTTGGGAATGTCGGTGCGGACCGCGATGATCTCGGCCCCTTATCCTCGGACCTCATGAGCGCGTCCATCGAGGAGCCCGTCACCATCCACACCGATGGCGGCTGCCGACCGAATCCGGGGGCCCGGCGGATGGGGTGCGGTGCTGCGCCGACGCGGGCACGTGCGCGAGATGTGCGGCGGCGAGGCGGACACGAGCAACAACCGCATGGAGTTGACGGCGCCGATCATGGCCCTGGAAGCGTTGACGCGGCCGGTCTCGGTCCACCTGTTCACCGACAGCACCTACGTCCGCAACGGCATCACCAAATGGGTGCTGGGCTGGGAACGCAACGGGTGGATGACGGCCGCCAAGCAACCGGTGAAGAACGTCGACCTGTGGAAGCGACTCCAATTGGCCTGTGCGCCACACCGAGTCGAGTGGTTCTGGGTGAAGGGCCACTCGGGGGTCGCCGACAACGAGCTGGCCGATGTGCTCGCGACGCGCGGCATGCAGGAAGCGTTGCTGGCCACACGCTGAGCAGTGAGACTCAGGCCACCGCGCGTTGGTTGCCGCGATCTTCGCGTTCATGGTCGGCGGCGTAGCGGGCGCTCAAACGCGAGCCGCCGCGAACGCCGCCGCCTGCGCCACCATCCCGTTGGAGGGGTAGAGGTTGTGGGCGGCAGGGTCCAGCCCGTTGGAGCAGATCGGATCGTTGGCCGCGCAGAGGTCGATCGTCTTCGCCACAAACGATGCGCCCACTGGAACATTGGGCTGCCCGATCAAAAACAGGAATCGGTCATTCGGCTTACCGAAGAGCGCTACCGCGTCCACCTTCTCGGCGGCAGCGACCGGTAACTGCGACGTGGTGCCATAGGCGAACGAGTTCGGTGGCACGGCCGCAGCGTCGGCAGTCACCATCTGCGCGACCGCCGCACCCTGGGAGAAGCCGCCGAGCACGATGCTGGTGTCAGGGCATTCGGCGGCGACCTGCTTGATGCGTGCGCCGGCGTCGTTCACGCCGATCACGGAGGTGGGCCACCGGTGGGTGGCCGGATAGTTCACCGCGTACAGGCCGACTGTCCTGTCTCCGAGTTCACGGCGCAACGCGTCGACGAAACTCTGCCCGACGAAACCGGGACCTGCCGGCTCGGCGGTGCCGCGGGCGAAAACCACTTCGACGTCGGCGCAGGAAGCCGCCGCGGCCACCGGTGTCGGCACCAGCGCAATCACACCGCCGACCGCGGCGGCAGCCAGAAGGACAGGTAGCCGAAGAAACTTAGACCAGCGAATCATTTCTCCATGGTGACACAGCTTGTGGGTGCCGGCGACGACGTCCCCGCACACGACCAAGTGCCGGGTCTGACGAAGGCGCTGGCGATCCGCAGGCTCCTGTCTCAACAATGGGACGCATCAACTCGCCTATCAGTGGCACCGAATCGTAAGGACGCTCTCGATGAAGATCACCGCAGCCGTTCTACGCGGCGAACAAGCTCCGTACACCCTCGAGGAACTCGAGCTTCCCGATCCGGGCCCGGGTCAGATCCTGGTGCGCGTCGTCGGCGCCGGGCACTGCCACACCGACGTCGTACCGCGCGCCGGCATGGGTCTGGGCACCCCACCGATCGTGGTGGGCCATGAAGGCGCCGGCGTGGTCGAAGCGGTGGGCACCGCCGTGGATTCCGTCAGCGTGGGCGATCATGTCGTGCTCAGCTTCGACTCCTGCGGACGCTGCCGCAACTGCCGCCAAGCACAGCCGGCGTATTGCGACACCTTCATGGAGCGCAACCTCGGCGGTCCGGGTGTCGACGGTGCCGAGCAGCTCACCGACTCCGACGGCCGACCCGTCGCCGGGCAGTGGTTCGGCCAGTCGTCGTTTGCCACCCACGCCGTCGTCGACGACAAGAGCCTGCCGTTGGAACTGCTCGGCCCGCTGGGGTGTGGCATCCAGACCGGTGCGGGTGCGGTGCTCGAAGCGCTGCGCGTACCGCCCGGCACGGGCATCGTCGTCACGGGTACCGGTGCTGTCGGTCTGTCGGCGATCATGGCGGCCAAGGTCGCCGGCGCCGGACCGATCATCGCCGTCGACATCAACGCCGAACGACTCGAACTGGCCCGCGAACTCGGCGCCACTGACATCATCGTCTCCGGCGATGCGGATCTGACCGAACAGATACGCGCCGTCGCACCCGCCGGGGTGGACTACGGCCTGGACACCACCGGATTGCCCGCCGTCATCGGCCCGACCCTCAACGCGCTGACCCAGCGTGGAGTGCTCGGACTGGTCGGCGTGCAGCAGGGTGATCTGGTGATCGACCCGCTGGCATTGGCTGTGGGCCGCACCCTGCGGGGAATCCTCGAAGGAGACGCCGTTCCGCAGACGTTCATCCCACGACTGATCGCGTTGTGGCAGGACGGACGCTTCCCCTTCGACAAGCTGATCCAGACCTTCGACCTGACCGACATCAACACGGTCGAACAACGTGCCCTGGCGGGCGAGATCATCAAGCCGGTACTACTGCCCCCGAAGTAGGTACGAGAGCTGACGCCGCAGATGGGCCGCCCTCGCGAACCGCGTGTGCCGTCATTCCCACACCACCTCGTCGGGGCTCTTGTCCGGCCGCAGCCCGCGCCAGCTGGCCTGCCGCAGGCGCCCGTCGGAGGTGCGTTCGCTGTAGCGCACCTCGCCGACCAGTTCCGGCCGAACGAACGTCACCCCCTTCGCGTCCTGCGTGGGAAGCCTTGCGGCAAAGGGTGACTCGTCGGTGTGCAACGGCTTCAGGGTTTTCTTCAGCTCGGCGAGCGCCTTGTCGGTGAACCCGGTGCCGACCCGGCCGACGAATTCCAGCCCGTCGGTCCCGGGGACGCCGAGGACTAGCGCCCCGATACCGCTGCTGCGGCCACCCTCGCCCTGGCGCCAGCCGCCGATCACGACTTCCTGGGTGTTCCAGATCTTGTCCTTGATCCACGCCGACGAGCGCCGGCCCGGTTGGTAGGTCGAGTCCCATTTCTTAGCGACGACACCTTCCCACTTGCGTTCGCGGGCGTGTTCGAGCGCCTCGGGTCCGTCACCGTCGAGCAGGTCGGGGACGATGAGACCGCCTCCCTCGGCGAGGGTTTCGAGGATCTTGCGGCGGTCGCGGTACTTGGCCTTCAACAGCCAGCGGCCATCGAGCCGCAGCACGTCGAACGCCCAGAACTCGACGCGGGTGGCGCGGGCACGGTTCTGCATCTGGCCGAAGCTGGGCACGCCCTTCTCGTCGAGCGCGACGATCTCTCCGTCGAGCATCACATGGTGATCAGCGAGATCAGCTGCCAGGGCGCGTAATTGGGGGTACTCGCCGGTGACGTCGCGCCCGCTGCGCGACTTGAGGCAGAGCTCGCCGTGGTCGGCGTCGACCAGCAGGCGGTAGCCGTCCCATTTGCCTTCGAAAGCCCATTGTTTGGCGGTGTACTTCTCGACCGATCCGTGGGTGGCCAGCATCGGCGCGAAGTCCTCGAACGTCGGATTCGGCTGGTCCTTCATTCTGTGGGCGAGCCAGTTCTTGCCGTCGGTCTGGATCAACGCGTAACGGCCGCGGACTTTTTCACCGTGCAGCGTGACGATGACCTCTCCGCCCTTGGCGGGCCCGTCGGGTGGGTGGTCGTTGAACTTCTCGGCCTCGTAGGTGCCGGTGTCCCAGATCGTCATCTCCCCGCCGCCGTACTCCCCCTTGGGAATGCTGCCGTGGAAGGTGAGGTATTCCAGCGGATGGTCCTCGGTATGCACGGCCAGCCGGTTCTCGGCGGGACTGTCGGGGAGGTTCTTCGGCACCGCCCAGCTGACCAGCACGCCGTCGCGTTCCAGGCGCAGATCGTAGTGCAGCCGGCGGGCGTGGTGTTCCTGGATGACGAAGCGGTCGTTGTCGCCCGCGACGGGAGGCCGGGGCGGAACCGGTTCCGGCGTCTTCGCGGGGTCACGCATACTGCGGTACTTGGTCAGCCGGTCCTCGACGGGCACCTTCTCGTCGAGGTCGGCGAGTAGGTCACCGAACTGGTCGACGCGTTCGAGGACCTCGTCGAAACGCAGATGCCGCAGATCGGGATCGGAGATCTCCTCCCACGTCCGCGGGGCGGCGACGGTCGGCTCGTCGCGGCCACGCATCGAGTACGGCGCGATGGTGGTCTTGTTGCCGTTGTTCTGGCTCCAGTCCACGAACACCTTGCCCGCACGCAGGCTCTTGGTCATCGTCGCGGTGACCTGCTTGGGCATCGTCTTCTCGAGCTGCTGGGCCACCCGCTTGGCGAGCACCGACGCGCCCTGCGAACTGATCGGCTCATCGAGTGGCACGTACAGGTGCAGGCCTTTGCTCCCGCTCGTCAGCGGAAACACGGTGAGCCCCATGCCGGTGATCAGGTCGCGGACCTCGTGGGCGACCTCGCACAGCTGGCGGAACGTCACTCCGTCGCCGGGGTCGAGGTCGAACACGACGCGGGTGGCGGGCCCAGGGACCAGATCGTCACCCGACCCGACGAACCGCCACTGCGGAACGTGCACCTCCAGCGAGGCCTGCTGCGCGAGCCAGGCCAGACCCTCGCGGGTGTTGATCACCGGATAGGTCGTGGTACCGGACTTGTGGACGACGGTGCCGCGGTCCAACCAGTCCGGGGCAGAGCTGGCCAGCTGTTTCTCGAAGAACTCCAGCTCTCCGACGCCGTTGGGCCAGCGCTTCCGGGTGACGGCCCGCCCGGCGATGTGCGGCAGCATCGCCTCGGCGATGGCGACGTAGTACTCGAACACCTCCGCCTTGGTGGTGCCCGTGGCGGGGTAGAGCACCTTGTCCGGATTGGTCAGCCGTACCCGCCCGTAACCATCCTCGCCATTGCCCACGACAAAGTATTACCCCGAGTTCTACATATGGGTCGTCCTGTGTGGCCGACAACGACCCTCACGTAGAACTGGCCGTTCACAACGCCGGCTTCATCCACAACCACACGCTCGCGACCCGGCTCGCGGACGTCCACCGTCGGGCGTCGTCGCGAACATCGACGCATGTCGGCGTTCATCGGGCGGGAAGCCCTCACTCGCGGGAAGCTCACCCGCGGACAGCTGCGGGCGCGATACGTCGCTGTCCATCCGGGGGTTTACGTGCCGAGAGGCGCGCCACGCACTGTGCTGCTCAACGCCTCGGCCGCCTGGCTGTGGACAGGGCGCCGCGGTGTCATCGCGGGGCGCGCCGGTGCGGCGTTGCACGGAGCGAAGTGGGTCGACTCGACCACGCCGATCGAGATCATCGCCGAGCACGGCCGCCGCAGGGACGGTGTCATCGTCCGGGAGGAAAGACTGGGCGACGACGAGATCGTCCACCTCGGCGACCTTCCGGTGACCTCGGCGGTGCGCACCGCGTTCGACCTCGGTCGCCATCTCCCCCGCGACGCCGCGGTCGTTCATCTCGATGCCTTGGCCGCCGCCACCGGAGTGAGCGCTGCCGATACCGCCCCGTTGGCCCTGCGCTACCGCGGTGCGCGAGGTGTCCGGTCCGCAGATGCCGCGTTGGATCTCATGGACGCCGGCGCGGCCTCACCGCAGGAAACCCGGCTCCGTCTCACACTCATCGACGGCGGCCTGCCACGGCCGAGGACGCAGATCCGGGTGTCCGACGGGCATTCCACCGCCTTCATCGACATGGGATACGACAAGCCGAAGGTCGGCCTCGACTACGAGGGCGCTCATCACGCGACGAACCGGGGCCAGTACGTCCACGACATCGGCCGAGTCGAACTCCTCGACCGCGAGGGCTGGATCGATCTTCGCGTGGTGGCCGAACACAGCCGGAAGTTCATCCTGCATCGGGTCCGCGAAGCCTTCCGTCGGCGCGGGTGGACCCCGCCGAGTTCTACGTGAGGGTCGTCCTGAACAGCCGACAATGACCCTCACGCAGAACTCGCCACAGAAGACGCGCCCTAGTTCAGGCGTTCACCGGTCTGCGGGTGGAACAGGTGCACGACACCGTCTGGGTGGCGGCGCAGCTTGACCGAGTCGGCCAGCTTGGGTGCGGTGCGCGGATTGCACCGGGCCACCAGCTCGACGCCGGAACCCGAACCCGCGTGGGTGTAGACGTAGGCCTCGCTACCGAGGTCCTCGACGAGGTCGACCACCACGTCCACCCCACCGTCGGTGGACAGTTCGAGTTGCTCGGGCCGGATGCCGATGGTGACTTCGCTCAGGCCAGCCTCGCTGATCTTGCTCAGGTGCTCGCGTTCCAGCTCGAACGTCGAGTCACCGATCTTGACGCCGTCGGCAGCGACGGGCACGGTCAGCAAGTTCATCGCCGGGGAGCCGATGAAGCCGGCGACGAACGCGTTGGCCGGCCGGTCGTAGAGCTCGTTGGGTGAGGCGAACTGCTGCAATTTTCCGTGGCGCAGTACGGCGACGCGGTCGCCCATCGTGATGGCCTCCACCTGGTCGTGGGTGACGTAGACGGTGGTGGTGCCCAAACGCCGTTGCAGCGCGGCGATCTGCGTCCGGGTCTGCACGCGCAGCTTCGCGTCGAGGTTGCTCAGCGGCTCGTCCATGCAGAACACCTGGGGCTCACGCACGATCGCGCGGCCCATCGCGACGCGCTGCCGTTGTCCGCCGGACAGTTTCGCCGGTTTGCGGTCCAGGAACTCGGTGAGGTCCAGGATCTTGGCGGCCTCCTCGACCTTGCGGCGCCGCTCGTCGGCCGGCACCCCACGCAGCTTCAACGCGAAACCCATGTTCTCCGCGACGGTCTTGTTCGGGTACAGGGCGTAGTTCTGGAACACCATCGCGATGTCGCGGTCCTTCGACGGCACGCCCGTCATGTCCTTGCCGTCGATCTCGATGGAGCCCTCGTCGATGTCCTCGAGCCCGGCGAGCATGCGCAGTGCGGTGCTCTTGCCCGACCCCGACGGGCCCACCAGGACCACGAACTCGCCGTCGGCGATGTCGAGGTTGAGCGAGTCGACCGCGAGCTTGTCCGACCCCTCGTAGATGCAGGAGGCGTTGCGGTAGGTGATCGTTGCCATCGTTACTCCGTTGTGTTCGGGGGCTACTTGATTGCGCCGAAGGACAGGCCGCGCACCAGCTTGTTCTGCGCGAACCAGCCGCACAGGATCACCGGGACCGCCGACATGGTGGCGGCCGCCGACAGCACCGCCCAGTACTGGCCCTCCCCGGCGATGAAGCCGACGAGGTACACCGGCATCGTCTGCGCGTTGACCGCGGTGAGGTTCACCGCGAAGAAGAACTCGTTCCACGCGAAGATCACGCAGATCAGTGCGGTCGCGGCGATACCCGGCGACACCAGCGGCAGGATGACCTCGCGCACGGTGCGCCACAGACTGGCGCCGTCGAGGCTGGCCGCCTCGAGCAGTTCGCCGGGGACCTCGAGGAAGAACGACCGCATCATCCACACCGCGATCGGCAAGTTCATCGCGGTGTAGAGGATGACCAGTGCCCAGATGTTGTCCAGCAGACCGATGTTGGACACGATCACATACAGCGGCAGGATCACCGCGACGATCGGCAGCATCTTGGTGCTCATGAAGAAGAACAGCGCATCGGAGGTCTTGCGTACCGGGCGCAACGACAGCGCGAACGCCGCGGGCACCCCGAGCAGCAGCACGAGCACGGTCGAGATGCCGGTTGCGAACAGCGAATTCAGCATCGCCGGCCCGATCGCCTGATCGAACACCTCGCGGAACTGGTCGAGCGTCGGAGCGAAGAACAGTGTCGGTGGGCTGGTCGCGGCGTCGGACTCCTGTTTGAACGCGGTGAGGATCATCCAGAAGACGGGGAAGAAGAAGCCGAGTGCGACCAGCCACGCCACCAGCGCCCACGGGCTGAACTGCCGATTCTTCTTGGGCTTGGCAACCGATTCGGTTGTCTGCACGTTCTTTTCGACAGTGGTGGTGCTCATCTCAGGCAGCCTCTTCCTTGCCGGTGAACGATTTGAAGATCAACCGCAGCGCGAAGCTCGCGATGATCAGCGTGAAGACGACCACCACCACACCCATGGCCGCGGCCTGGCCCATGTCGAAGCCGAGGAACGCGCGTTGGTAGATGTAGAACGGCAGGTTCGCGCTGGCGATGCCCGGGCCGCCCTGGGTCATCATGTAGATCGCGTCGAAGGTGTTGACCAGGTAGATCGCCCCGAGCACCACGCCCAATTCGATGAAACGCCGAAGGTGGGGCAGCGTCAGTTCGCGGAAGAGTTGGAATGCCCCCGCGCCGTCGACCCGTCCGGCCTCCAGGATGTCGCGCGGCATGGACTGCAGGCCCGCGAGGATCAACAACATCATGAACGGCGTCCACTGCCAGATCAACACCACCATCACCATCGTCAGCGGGAACTGCCCGATCCAGTCGACCTTGCCGATTCCGACCAGCGACAGCAGCCAGTTGAGGATGCCGTTGTTGGGGTCCAGGATGGTGGTCTTCCAGATCAGCGCCGCCGCAACGGGTGTGACGAGGAACGGGGTGATCAGCAGAGTTCGCACGATGCCGCGGCCCAGGAACGCCCGGTCGAGCAGCAGCGCCAGCAGCAGTCCGAGGAATGCGGAGACCAGCACCACCCCGACGATCAGCACGACGGTGTTGACCGCCACCGACCAGAACTGGCTGTCCCTGACCACGGCGACGTAGTTCTGAATCCCGACGAACTGCCGTGACCCCGGTCGGACCAGGTTCCACGACAGCGTCGAGTAGTACAGCGTGAACACGAACGGGACCTGGGTGACGACGATCATGAAGATCAACGCCGGTAGCAGCGGTCCTCGCCGCCGCCATCCCTCGGCGCGGCTGACGCCGACGTCCTGACGTTCCTTGATCTTCCGGACCCGTTCGGCGACGTCGGTTGCGGCGCCTGAGGTGTCTGGGATGTCGGAGGCGACGGTCATGAGTTCTCCTGGTAGGTGCGGCCGACGACCTCGGCGTACTGCTGCGCCTGGGCCAGTGCGTCGTCCACCGATTTCTGCCCGGCGATCGCGGCGCTGATCTGCTGACTGACGCGGGTGCCGAGGTCTTGGAACTCGGGGATGCCGATGAACTGGATCCCCGTGTAGGGCACCGGATCCACGGTGGGCTGGTCCGGCGTCGCGTTCTCGATCGACTGCAAGGTCAGCGGTCCATAGGCCTGCGAGATCTTCTCGTACTCGGGCAGTTCGGTGTAGGTCGAGGTGCGGCTACCCGGCGGGACGCGGGCCCAACCGAGCTTCTCCCCCACCAGCTTCATGTAGTCCTTGCTGGTCATCCAGGAGATGAACTTCCATGCGCCGTCGGGGTTCTTGGCGCCCTGCGGAATGCCGAGGGCCCAGGTGTAGAGCCAGCCGGCGTTCGGCTTCTCGACGATCGGAGCCGGCAGGTAGCCGATCTTGCCGACGAGATCCGGGTAGGACTGCGGGTCCTCGAGAACCGAGACCGCCGAGGTGGCGTCGTACCACATCGCCGTCTGCCCCTGACCGAACAGGTTGGCGCACTCCTGGAAACCGGTGGAGGCCGCGCCCAGTTCACCGGACTCGTTGATCAGGTCGACGTAGAACTTGACGGCGTTTTTGACTTCGGGACTGTCGAGTTGGGCGTTCCACTGTTCGTCGAACCACCGGCCGCCGAAGGTGTTGATCACGGTGTTCAGCGGTGCGAGCACTTCACCCCAGCCGGGCTTGCCGCGCAGGCAGATTCCGGCGCGGTCGGGCGTCTGCACCTTCGCGGCCCACTCGGCGACCTCGGGCCAGGTGGGCTGGTAGTCGGGGCTCTGGTCGACGGTGATGCCGGCTTGTTCGAAGAGGTCCTTGCGGTACATCAGGAACGACGACTCCCCGTAGAACGGGACCGCGTACATGTCGCCGTCGTGCGACAGCGACTGGCGCAGCGACGGGATGAAGTCCTGCTCGTCGTATCCCGGTGTCTGCGCGGTGTATTCGCTGAGGTTGCGCAGCCAGCCGTCGCGGGCCCACTGGGGTGTCTCGAAGTTGCTGATCATCACGACGTCGAACTCGCTGCCGCCCATCGCGGTCGACATGGTGATCTTGGCGCGTGCCTGGTTCTCCGACAGGGTGATGAACTTCAGCTTGGTGCCGGGATTCTTGGCCTCGAAGTCGCTGGACAACTGTTGGGCGTCGGTCATCTGCGAGTTCGACACCAGGGCGATGGTCACCTGGTCCTCCGACGCGCCCAGGCTGCCTGCTCCCGAGCACCCCGTCGTGAATGCCAGTCCGGCCGCGGCGACACACGCCACGATCCGGCGTAACACGTGTCCAGTCATCCGTTGACCTTCCCTTCCCGCGGTGCCTACTGCGTCAGCAGCCAACGCGCACAGTCGATGTCGCACACCAGTAGTCGGGCCAGACCGCCGCGCAGCGCGGCCAGAGTGGCGGAATGCTTGGCAGATCCGGAGGAGATCAGCAGCGTGCGTTCACAGGCACGCACGTCCTCCAACGGGACCGACACGGCGCGGTCCTGCAGTTCGCTGGCCACCGGGTGGCCGTCGGCGTCGAAGAAACGGCCGCCGATCTCGCCGACCGCTCCGAGTTCCACGAGCTCGCCGAGCATGCGGGTGTCGAGGAAGCTGCCCTCGAACAACGTGGTCGACGTGGACACTGCACCGACACCGAAAAGCATCATGTCCGCGCGGCGCCCGGCCTCCAGTGTCCGCGAGATCATCGAGTCGCTGCGCATCGACGCCACCGTGGATGGGTCGGCGTACAGCGGAGCAGGCAGGCGGATGGTCTCGGCGCGCAACGTGTCTGCACATCGACTGAGGAACAGCTCGACACCGGTCTGGTAGGCCGCGCTCGTCATCGAACCGTCGAGCTGGACCACCGCGCGACAGGTCGCCGCCCCCGGGGTGAGCGCGGTCGCCACCGCAACCTGCTCGGGGCCCCAGGTGAACCCGAGGACGTCGTCGGGGAGCAGGCGGCGCATCAACAGAGCTGCGGCGGCGCGTCCCACGCCGGCGAACGCGGCTGGGCGGCCGGCCCCGGAGACGTCGGCGCCGTGCCCGACGACCACGACCTCGGTGAGGCCGAACCGTTCCTCGAGTTCGCGCTCTTCCTCGGCATGCAGATCGTCGCGCAGGTCAGACGGCACGACCACCTCGATGCGGACCAGTCCGCGTGCCTTCGCGCGGGCGACCAATCGTCCTGCGGTGGGCCGGGAAACGCCGAGCCGGGTGGCGATCTGGGCCTGGGTCAACCCGTCGAGGTAGTACAACGTCGCAGCCCGCAGCGCGAGCCGAAGGTCCTCGGGCTGGGCACGGTTGGAGGTCGCGGCGAGGTCGGGACTCGACACCGCCATGACCACACCACCTCACATCCGGCTGTGAGCATATGCTCACAGTCCCGTTCAGATGCTCATGACGGTAGCATGGCGGTGTGACGCAGACAACAGCTTCCTCGGAGAGCCGGATGCGGGCCGCTGTGCTGGTCGCGCCCGAGACCATCGAGATGCAGGAACGTCCGGTACCCGTTCCGCAGACCGGCGACGTGCTGGTGCGGGTGTCGTCGGTCGGCGTCTGCGGCTCCGACACCCACTACTTCCGGCACGGCCGGGTGGGATCGTTCGTGGTCGAGTCGCCGCTGATCCTCGGGCACGAGGCCGCCGGTTCCATCGTGGCCGTCGGTGACGGCGTGGACCCGACACGCATCGGCGAGCGGGTGTCGATCGAACCGCAACGACCCGACCCCGACACCGAGGAGACGCGGCGCGGGCACTACAACCTCTGCCCGCACATGCAGTTCTATGCGACGCCACCGATCGACGGCGCCTTCTGCGACTACGTCACCATCGGCGCCGGGTTCGCCCATCCCGTCCCAGACACCGTGTCCGACGACGCCGCTGCACTGTGCGAACCGCTCTCGGTCGGCATCGCCGCGATCCGCAGGGCCGCGGTCGGCGGCGGTGACCGCGTCTTCATCGCCGGCGCGGGACCGATCGGGATCGTCATCACCCAACTCGCGCAGGCCTACGGCGCCACCGAGATCATCGTCAGTGACCCGGACGAGGCACGCCGTCGTCAGGTGCTCGGCTTCGGGGCCACCTCGGTCCTCGACCCGACCGCCGGTCCGCCCGGCGACCTGGGTGTCGACGCCTTCATCGACGCCTCCGGCGCACCGTCGGCGGTGGCCGCCGGTATCGGGACCGTCCGCCCCGCCGGCTCGGTGGTGCTCGTCGGCTCCGGCGCGGAGACCATGGAACTGCCCACGCAGGTGATCCAGAATCGGGAGCTCGTCCTCACCGGCGTCTTCCGCTACGCCAACACGTGGCCGACGGCGATCGCCCTGATCGAGTCCAAGCGCGTGGACGTCGATGCGATGGTGACCGCGCGCTTCCCGCTGGAGCAAGCCGCCGAGGCCCTCAACGCCGATCGCACACCGGGTAGCGTCAAGGCGATGGTGCAGGTCTCATGAGACTCAACACGAGCACGCTCGCACAACTCGACGTTGCCAAACCGTCCTACGATCGCAACGAAATCACCGTCGGCATCGTGCATTTCGGTGTCGGCGGATTCCACCGGGCGCATCAGGCGATGTACATCGACCGTCTTCTCGAACAGGGCAAGGCGACGGAATGGGGCATCTGCGGTGTCGGCCTCCTGCCGGGCGACCGCCGGATGGCCGAGGTGATGGGCGCCCAAGACGGGCTCTACACCCTGTTGCTCGAGAAACCCGACGGCACGCGCGAGGCCCGGGTGATCGGCTCGATCGTCGACTACCGATACGGCCCCGACGATCCCGAAGGCGTCATCGAGTTGCTCGCAGCCCCCACCACCCGGGTCATCTCGCTGACGATCACCGAGGGCGGTTATCACCTCGACGCGCTGCCCGAGGTCAGCGTCTTCGCCCTGGTCACCCAGGCACTCGCGCGACGCCGGGACCGCGGCATCGCGGCGCCGACCATCGTGTCCTGCGACAACATCGAGGGCAACGGCGACGTCGCGAAGGCCGCATTCACCACCTACGCAGAGCTCACCGACCCCGGGCTGGCCGAGTGGATCGGCACGCACACCCGCTTCCCGAACTCGATGGTCGATCGCATCACCCCGGTCACCACCACGGACGTGATCAGCACGGTGGCAGACGAATTCGGTGTCGACGACCAATGGCCGGTGGTGGCCGAGCCGTTCACCGCGTGGGTGCTCGAAGACTCGTTCACCGACGGCCGGCCGCCGCTGGAGAACGTCGACGTCCTGTTGGTCGACGACGTCACCCCCTACGAACTGATGAAGCTGCGCCTGCTCAACGCCAGTCATCAAGCGCTGTGCTACTTCGCGTACCTGGCCGGGTACCGGCTCGTGCACGACGCGGCCGGAGACCCGCTGTTCGCCGACTTCCTGCGCCGCTACATGGATTCCGAGGCAACGCCCACCCTGCGCCCCGTACCGGGCATCGATCTCGACGACTACAAGCGCACCCTGATCGAGCGGTTCGCCAACCCCGGTGTCCGGGACACCATCGCCCGGCTCTGTTACGGCAGCTCCGACCGCATCCCCCAGTGGCTCCTGCCGGTGGTCCGGGAGAACCTGCACAGCGACGCGCCGGTCCGGTTGTCGGCAGCCGTGGTGGCCAGTTGGGCGCGCTACGCCGAAGGGGTCGACGAACACGGCGACCCCATCGACGTCCAGGACTCCCGCGCCGACGCGCTGACCCCGCTCGCCAAAGCTCAGCGGGACAACCCCACAGCGTTCATCGAATACCGCGAACTGTTCGGCGATCTCGCCTCTCAGCCGCGCTTCGTCGAGGCCTACACGTGGGCGCTGGACTCGCTGCACCGCGTCGGCGCGCGTGCCACCCTCGAAGCACTCGTCGCCGGGGAGGTCTCATGACCACCGGGAGGGCGCTGGTCATCGGCGAGGCGCTGATCGACATCGTGGAGCGCGCCGGTCGGCCGACACGCGAGCACGTCGGCGGCAGCCCGCTCAACGTCGCCGTCGGGCTGTCCCGATTGGGCCGCGACGTCGACTTCCTGACCCACATCGGGACCGACGAGCGCGGCCGCCGCGTCTCCGACTACGTCGAATCCTCCGGCGCCCAGCTGGTTCCGGGCAGCACCACCGCCCCGCGAACCGCCACCGCACGCGCGGTGCTCGACCCGTCCGGGTCGGCCACCTACACCTTCGACATCGACTGGCAACTGAGCGGGATTCCCGAGGTGCCCCCACCACTGGTCGTGCACACCGGATCGATCGCCGCGGTGCTCGAACCCGGCTGCCTGGCAGCCAAGGCCCTCGTCGACACCTACCGGATGTCGGCCACCGTCACGTTCGACCCGAACATCCGACCGGATCTGATCAGAGACATGGACGTCGCGCGATCCCGCGTCGACCGACTCCTCGAGATCTCCGATGTCGTCAAGGTCAGTAGCGAGGACCTGTACTACTTGGACCCCACACGCACGCCCGAACAGATGGCGGCGACCTGGCTGGCGCTGGGGATCTCGGTCGTCGTGGTGACGCTCGGACGTTACGGAGCCCTGGCGATGTGTGCGGACGGCACCGTGCGGGTATCTGCGCCAGATGTCGAGGTGGTGGACACCGTGGGAGCAGGTGATGCGTTCATGACCGGCCTGATCGATGCGCTGTGGTCGATGGATCTGCTCGGCGGACAGCGCCGCGACCGTCTCGCGGCGATCCGGACGGACGCACTGAACAGCGCGGTGCGGGCGGCGACCCTGACCTCGGCGCTGACCGTGATGCGTGCGGGCGCGGATCTGCCCGACCGTGTCACCCGCGATCGGGCCGCCGCATCGGACATACTGGGCTGATGCGGTCCATCTGGAAGGGCTCCATCGCGTTCGGCCTGGTCAACGTCCCGGTCAAGGTCTACAGCGCCACCGAGGACCACGACATCAAGTTCCACCAGGTCCACGAAAAGGACAACGGCCGGATCCGCTACAAGCGGGTCTGTGAGGTTTGCGGCGAGGTGGTCGAGTATCGCGACATCGCCAAGGCGTACGAGTCCGACGACGGTCAGACGGTCATCATCACCGACGACGACATCGCGACATTGCCCGAGGAACGCAGCCGCGAGATCGAAGTGCTGGAGTTCGTGCCGGCCAGCGATATCGATCCGTTGATGTATGACCGGTCGTATTTCCTTGAGCCCGAGGGTAAGTCGTCCAAGTCCTACGTACTGCTCGCCAAGACGCTGAAGGACACCGACCGCATCGCGATCGTGAACTTCGCCCTGCGTAACAAGACCCGACTGGCTGCGCTACGCGTCAAGGACTTCAGCAAGCGCGACGTCATGATGGTCCACACGCTGCTGTGGCCCGATGAGATCCGCGATCCCGATTTCCCGGTGCTCGACAAAGAGGTCGACGTCAAACCGGCCGAGTTGAAGATGGCCGGCCAGGTTGTCGATTCGATGACCGACGACTTCAACCCGGACCGCTACCACGACGACTACCAGGACCAGTTGCGCGAGCTCATTTCGGCCAAACTCGAAGGCGGCGAGGCGTTCACCACCGAAGAACAGCCCCAGGAACTCGATGAGACCGAGGACGTGTCGGATCTGTTGGCCAAGCTCGAAGCCAGCGTGAAGGCGCGCCGAGGTGGGGGTTCCTCGACCAAGTCCGACGACTCCGACGACTCCGACAGCGACGACGACTCCGACGGCGACAAACCGGCGAAGAAGACCGCCAAGAAGGCACCCGCCAAGAAGTCGGCGGCGAAGAAGTCTGCAGCCAAAAAAGCCCCGGCCAAGAAGTCCGCCCCGAAGAAAGCCGCGGCGAAGAAGAGCTGAGCTCAGCCGTGTGATCGCCGCCGCTCGCACACCGGTGACCTAATTAGAACGTGTTCCAGAAAGCGGCCACATGGGCTCGGCTCCCTTGCTAGCGTGACGCGCGGTAACCAAGGGAGGCAAGCGTGATTCTGGACCGGTTCCGACTCGACGACCAGGTGGCCGTGGTGACCGGCGCCGGCCGCGGCCTCGGCGCGGCGATCGCCGTCGCGTTCGCAGAAGCGGGCGCTGACGTGCTGATTGCCGCACGCACGCGGTCGCAACTCGAGGAGGTCGCCGCGCAGGTCGCGGCCGCCGGGCGGCGCGCCCACATCGTCGCGGCGGACCTCGCCCACGCGGAGGACACGGCCGCACTGGCGGCAGCCGCAGTGGAGGCGTTCGGCCGACTAGACATCGTCGTCAACAACGTCGGCGGCAGCATGCCGAACGCACTGATGAGCACCTCGGTCAAGGACCTGCGAGATGCGTTCGCATTCAACGTCGCGACCGCACACGCGTTGACCACCGCCGCGGCCCCCCTGATGCTCGAACACGCCGGCGGCGGCAGCATCATCAACATCACCTCGACGATGGGGCGCCTCGCCGGGCGCGGCTTCGCCGCCTACGGCACCGCCAAAGCCGCACTGGCGCACTACACACGCCTGTCCGCGCTCGATCTGTCCCCGCGCATCCGCGTCAATGCCATCGCGCCGGGATCGATCCTCACCTCGGCACTGGACATCGTCGCGAGCAACGACGAATTGCGTACCCCGATGGAGCAGGCGACACCGCTGCGTCGGTTGGGCGACCCGTCCGACATCGCCGCCGCGGCGGTGTATCTGGCATCCCCGGCCGGCAGTTACCTGACCGGCAAGACGTTGGAGGTCGACGGCGGTCTGACCTTCCCGAACCTCGACATGCCCATCCCCGACCTGTAAGGAAACCGCCTCAATGCCAATCAAAGTCGCCGCCGTCGGCACCGGAAACGTCGGTCGGCACGCCCTGACCCAGCTGATCGACGATCCACGCTTCGAGCTGACGGCGGTATGGGTGTCCTCGGACTCCAAGGTCGGCAAGGACGCCGGTGAACTCGCCGGACTCGACGTGTCGACGGGGGTGAGGGCCACCAATGACCTCGACGCCCTTCTGGCCACCGGCCCGGAATGCGTGGTCTACACGGCCATGGCCGACAACCGGCTGCCCGACGCGCTCGAGGACTACCGGCGCATCCTGGCCGCGGGTGTCAACGTCGTCGGCAGCAGCGCGGTGTTCCTGCAGCACCCGTGGAAGGTGCTGCCCGACGAGATGATCAGCCCGATCGAACAGGCCGCAGCCCAAGGCAATGCCTCGCTGTTCGTCAACGGCATCGATCCGGGCTTCGCCAACGATCTCCTGCCCATGGCGCTCGCCGGCACCTGCCAGAGCATCCAGCAGATCCGCTGCATGGAGATCATCAACTACGACACCTACGACAGCGCCACCGTGATGTTCGACGTGATGGGCTTCGGACGCAGCCTGGACGAGACGCCGATGCTGCTGCAGCCCGGTGTGCTCAGCCTGGCGTGGGGGTCGGTGGTACGGCAACTTGCAGCCGGTCTCGGCATCGAACTCGACGAGGTCACCGAAACCCACACGCGCGTCCCCGCTCCCGAGGCCTTCGACATCGCTGCCGGCCACATCGCCGAAGGAACTACGGCTGCAATGCGATTCGAGGTCCGCGGCATCAAGGACGGCGACGTGGCCGTCGTCCTCGAACACGTCACCCGCCTGCGCGACGACCTCTGCCCCGATTGGCCGCAGCCCGCCCAGCACGGCGGTTCGTACCGCATCGAGATCACCGGTGAACCGTCCTACGCGGTGGATCTGTGCCTGAGCAGCCCCAACGGCGACCACAACCACGCCGGGTTGGTCGCCACCGCCGCGCGAGTCGTCAATGCCATCGAGGCGGTCGTCGCAGCCCCGCCGGGAATCGTCACTGCCATCGAGTTGCCTCCCATAACCGGCAAAGGCTTGTACGCTTGCACGCGAAACCCTGTGGAAGGAACCCGCTGATGAAGGCTCGTCTGAGTTCACTTGCCGCTCTCCTGATCGCCGGCGGCGCGTCGGTCGCCATCGCCGCGGCGCCCGCCGCGCTCGCACAACCGACGTGCGTCGAGACCGGCCACGGCGGAGGAATGGCGGGTGGCTCGACCACGGTGTGCCAGTCCCCCGGTAACGCTGAGATCGACTCCCGCCCCGGCGTCTACGCGCCTGGTCCCATGGGCGGCATGTTCCCGTGGGACTACGGGATGTTCATCCTCTGACCCATGTTCACCGTGCGGCGCTTCATCCTCGCGCTCATTGCCGGTGCCGCCGTCGCGATGACGGCGGCACCCGCGTCGGTGGCCGCACCGGACTGTTCCGATGCGGGACCGACGGTAACCTTCTGCCAGACCAAGGGCAGCACCCAGCTGACTACTACGCCACCCCCGTGGAACTACGGTGGCTGGACCGGCATATCCGTCTGGCCCCTGGTGGGCGCCTTCGGTCTGGGGCCGTAGCGCACCGAGTGAGATTTCGGCTAGCCTAACTTTTCTATTCGATCACCCGGATAGAGGGGTTAGGTGACTCAGGACGCGCCCACGCGCAAACCGCCGGGATGGATGCTGCTCGGACCGGCATTCGTGGCTGCCATCGCCTATGTCGATCCCGGCAATGTGGCCGCCAACGTCAGCGCCGGCGCGCAATTCGGCTTCCTGCTGGTCTGGGTCATCGTCGCGGCCAACGTGATGGCGTGCCTGGTCCAGTACCTGTCGGCGAAGCTGGGTTTGGTCACCGGGCGGTCGCTACCCGAGGTCGTCGGTAGCCGGATGGGCCGGCCGACCCGGTTGGGGTACTGGCTGCAGGCCGAGTTGGTGGCGATGGCAACCGATCTCGCCGAGATCGTCGGCGGGGCCATCGCGTTGTACCTGCTGTTCGATCTGCCGCTGCTGCTCGGAGGGGTCATCACCGGGGCGGTGTCTCTACTGCTGCTGCTCGTCAAGGACCGGCGTGGACAGAACGCGTTCGAGCGCGTCATCACCGGATTGCTGGCGATCATCGCCATCGGCTTCCTCACCAGCTTGTTCGCCTCTCCGCCGCCCGTCGGTGACGCCGCCGCGGGTCTCGTGCCGCGCTTCGACGGAGCCGAGAGTGTCCTGTTGGCCGCCGCCATGCTGGGCGCAACGGTGATGCCGCACGCCGTGTACCTGCATTCCGGCCTCGCGCGTGACCGGCACGGGCATTCCGAACCCGGCCCACACCGGGCCCGGTTGTTGCGCGCCACCCGGTGGGACGTGGGCGTCGCCATGCTGATCGCGGGCGCGGTCAATCTTTCGATGGTGCTGGTGGCCGCGACCAACCTGCAGGGAATGGAGAACACCGACTCGATCGAAGGTGCGCACGCAGCGGTGCAGAGCAGTTTGGGACACACCGTCGCGCTGCTGTTCGCGATCGGCCTGTTGGCCTCGGGGCTGGCGTCCTCCTCAGTGGGCGCCTACGCGGGCGCGATGATCATGTCGGGCCTGCTGCGGCGATCGATTCCGTTGATGACCCGCCGCCTGATCACGCTGCTTCCCGCACTGGTGATCCTCGCCGTCGGCGTCGATCCCAGCCGTGCCCTGGTGCTCTCGCAGGTGGTGCTGTCGTTCGGCATCCCGTTCGCGCTGATCCCACTGATCCGGTTGACCGCCGACCGGGCACTCATGGGCGCCGACGTCAACGCCCGGGTCACCACCGCACTGGGGTGGTTGGTCGCCGGACTCATTACGCTGCTGAACGTGGTCCTGATCTACCTGACGTTGTCCGGCTGAATGAGCCGGTGGCACAGCTACTTCGCATACGGGTCGAACCTGTATGTGCAGCAGATGGCGCAGCGTTGCCCCGACGCCACCGATCCGGTGCCCGCAACCTTGGGTGACCACGACTGGTTGATCAACGAGCGCGGGGTCGCCACCGTCGAACCGTTCAGCGGCGGTCAGGTGCACGGCGTGGTGTGGCAGATCTCCGAGCGCGACCTGGCCACCCTCGACAGTGCCGAGGGGGTGCCCGTGCGCTACCGTCGCGACCGCCTCACCGTGCAGACCGGCGATGGCGAGGCCACCGCGTGGGTGTACATCGACCACCGCGTCGAACCAGGTCCACCCCGTCCCGGATATCTGGAGCGCATCATCGCGGGAGCGCACCAGCACAGGCTGCCGAACCGTTGGATCGAGTTCCTTCAGCGATGGGATCCCGGGAACTGGCCCCAGCGTCGCGGGCCCGCGGATTCGTTTGCGCCACAGACTCTTTCCGAGCTTCTGACCCATCCTGGGGTGGCAGAGGAGTCCCGGCTGCGGTCTCGGTTCGGTTTCCTGGCCATCCACGGCGGCGGGCTCGAGCAGATGACCGATGTGATCGCCGAACGCGCCGCCGACGCCGCCGACGCCTCGCTGTACCTGGTGCGTCACCCCGCCGGCTACCCGCACCATCTGCCGTCCGCCCGGTACGACCCGAGCCAGTCTGCTCTGTTGGCGGAGTTTCTCGATCACGTCGACGTCGTGGTGTCGCTGCACGGGTACGGCCGGATCGGACGCAG
This sequence comes from Mycobacterium sp. pV006, assembly GCF_041287115.1. NCBI lineage: Bacteria > Bacillati > Actinomycetota > Actinomycetes > Mycobacteriales > Mycobacteriaceae > Mycobacterium > Mycobacterium sp. pV006. Next base: position 149,657 of record NZ_JBGGKT010000012.1, read on the forward strand.
CACCCACATCCTCGCCGGCGGACGTAACCGGCTGCTCGCCGACCACATCGCCCACCACGCCGCCGTCCCGGGCTATCGGATCGTGACCGACCTGGAGGCGATCCCCACCGAGTTGCGCGGTTTGCACCCCGACAATCCGGTCAACAGAGTGCGCGGCGCCGGCGTCCAGCTCGAGCTGTCGGCCCGGGTGCGCGGCACCAGCCCTCGCAGCGGACTGCCCGCAGACGACGGCCTGGCCCCGGCCACGTCGGCCCTGATCCAGGGGTTGGCACGGGCCGCGCGTTTGTGGGACGCGCGATCCGGGTAAACCCCCGCCCGATCCGGGCGATCCGGTGCGCCGTCGGCTCCGAATAGCAGATGTGAAACCCGACGCCCCAGGCCGGAGCCGTGGAACTGCGGTCCTGTATCGCACCCGCATCACCCACCTGCGGCGTGCGCCCGTGCACCACTACTTCGAGAACCGCAGCTACAGCTGGTTGGTGGACCTCGACGCGCTGCCGCGGCTGCCGCAATGGGTCCGACCGTTTGCCACCTTCGATGCCCGGGACCATCTGTGGGAGGGCGCCGAGGACACCTTGCGCGGCCGGGTCGATGCCTTCCTGCAGACCCGCGGGGTCGACCTCGGAGGCGGGAAGGTCACCGCCTTGATGCAGCCGCGCGTTCTCGGGCACGTGTTCAACCCGCTCACGCTCTACTGGTGTCACGACGTCCACGGTGCGCTGAGGTGCCTCGTCGTCGAGGTGCAGACCGTGCGCGGTGACCGACACGCCTACCTGCTCCCTCCCCCGGGTGCGCAACCGGCTGTGGTGGCCAAGACGTTTCGCATGTCGACGTTCACCGGCGACGACGGTCATTACCTCGTCCGCGCACCCGTCCCCGACGAACGTCTGGACGTGACGATCTCGCTGCACCGCGAACACCAGCCGGCGATCGTCGCGACCGTGCGTGGTGCGCGCTGCCCGGCCACCCCTGCGCGGATCCTCGCTCTGCAGGTGACCAACCCGCTGGCCCCGTTGCTGAACCGCCTGAGTGTCCGGATTCAGACGACCTTGCTCAAGCTGCGACGTGTGCCGGCCGCAGGAGCGACGGGCGGCACGCAACGGGTCTGCCCGATGCCCGCCGCGCCTCGACCGGTTCGCACGATCATGACCAGAGATCGCCAGCGGACATGACTGCCATGACGACGTCGTTGCTGTTGGCGGACGCTAGGCTTTCGCTCGTGACCGCCGAACTCGATGCGCTGCTGCGCCAGGTTGCGCACCGCGATGCCGAGGCTTTCGCCGCGTTCTACGACCAGACCCGGTCTCGGGTGTACGGATTGGTCACCCGGGTTCTCCGCGACCCGGGCTACAGCGAAGAGACCACCCAGGATGTCTACCTGCAGGTGTGGCGTAACGCGGCGAACTACGACCCTGCGGCCGGATCGCCGCTGTCGTGGCTGCTCACGCTGGCCCATCGCCGCGCCGTGGATCGGGTGCGTTCCGAGCAGGCCGCGACCACCCGGGAGTCCCGCTACGGGGCGAGCACCGTCGAAACGCCGTCCGACCACGTCGCCGACAACGTCATCCTCGAGGACGAACGCCGACGCGTGGCCGAGTGCCTGGGTTCGCTGACCGACACGCAGCGCGAATGCATCGAGTTGGCGTATTACGGTGGCCTGACATATTCGCAGGTCGCCCAACGACTTTCAGCGAATCTCGCTACCGTGAAGTCGCGGATGCGGGACGCGATCCGCGGCCTGCGCAGATGTCTGGGGGTGACATGACCAGCCCCCGAAGCGAACTCCTGTCGCTGGCAACGCCGTACGCGTTGCACGCGCTGACCGATGCGGAGATCGCCGACATCGATCGGCAGCTGGCCGACACCACCCCCGACATCGCCGAGTCCTTCTCATCAGAGGTGCGGGCGGTGCGCGAGACGATGGCGATGTTGGCCAGTGTCACCGCCACCGAGCCGCCCGCACACCTACGGGAAGCTGTGCTCGGCCGGATCACCGATGACAACGTTCGCGCGCTGCCCCGGTCCCGTCGACGGTCGAGCGCCGTCCTGGGAGCCGCGGCTGCCGTGGTGATCGGCTTGGGCGCACTGGGTGTCGGATATGCGCTTCGTCCGGCGGCGAACCCGACGACGGCCGAAGAGGTGTTCGCCGCTCCCGATGTTCGCACCATCTCCGGGGAGGTCCCTGGCGGCGGCACGGCCACCGTGGTGTTCTCCCGGGAGCGCGAGGCCGGCGTCCTGGTCATGAACAACGTGCCGCCACCGCAGCCGGGCACCGTGTACCAGATGTGGCTGGTCGGGCCGGACGGACCGTCGTCGGCGGGCACGATGGATGCTGCCGCGGTGGCGCCGTCGACCACGGCGGTGCTGCCCGACCTCGGCTCGTCGCGCACCCTGGCGTTCACGATCGAGCCGGCCGGCGGATCGACGCAGCCGACCAGCCCGGCCTTCGCCGAGCTGCCCCTCACCTGACCCCTTCGGTTGTGGCCGCGGCGATCTCGGCCAGGACGTCGGCGACATCGTGGCGGCGTGACCACGCGCGGCGCTGCCGGGTCGCCCCGTTGCCGCGGGCGGCGACGTCGATCAGTCCTGCGGTGACGAACTCGTGGTCACCGGTGTCCTCCAATGCAGGACGGACCCGTTCGACGAGCCGTCGCAACAACTCCGGCATCGGGACGCTTTCGTGGCTCTCGAAATCGATGCCGTCGCCGTCGAGACCGTCGCGGGCGGCCTTCCAGTACGCGGCCTTGAGCGCAAACGGTGCCAGCGGCAACACCGGCTCGCCGCGCTGCGCTTCCGCGAGTGCCGTCATGACACAGGCGCGCACCAGGGCGGCGAACAGCACCGTGTCCTCGACGGTGGCCGGAACGTCGGCGACCCGGACCTCCACGGTGGGGAAGTTGGTCGAGGGGCGCACGTCCCAATAGACCATGCCGTCGTCGCGCATCGCTCCGGTGCGCACGAGTAGCGCAACGGCCGCGTCGTACTCGTCGGCCGAGTCGAAGTGGGGAGGCGGCCCGGCGCTGGGCCACCGCGCCCACAGGACGCTGCGCCAGCTGGCATGTCCGGTGTCGGCGTTGCGGTAGATCGCCGAGTTCGCCGAGAGGGCCAGCAGCTGCGGCAGCCAGGGCCGGAGCCGATTGCCGACCTGGACCGCGGCCTCCCGGTCGGGCACCGCGACGTGCACGTGACAGCCGCAGATGCCCTGTTCGTGGGCGATCATGCCGAACCGCTGCCCGATGTCGCGGTAGCGCGGGGTATCGGTGACCGGGAACGCCTCGGGCAGGGTCGGCGGCAGTCCGGCGGCAAGCACCTGCGCACCGGCGCTCTCGGCGGCCGCCACCGCGATCCGGCGCAGTCGAACCAGATCGGCACGCAGGTCGGAGACGGTGTCGACGACCTGCCCGGCGGTCTCCACCTGACAGCTGGTGAGCTCCAGTTGCAGATCGACCCCGTCACGGGCGGCGTGCTCGGCCACCGTCCGATTGAGCGGGACGGGCGCGCCGGAGGACGGGTCGACGAGCAGGAATTCCTCTTCGACCCCGAAGGTGGGCGTGCTCGTCATGGCTCCTGAAGTATTGATCCGGCCCGTCGGATAATTCGACGACGGGCCGGATCGGGGTGATGAAAGTCGGAGCGTTTATGTCCCTGCCGATTCCGCTTCAAACCTGAGGCGCCGGTCACAATCCGGCAACACCTCACCCCGTCTGCGCGAGCTCGCGTGTCTGCTGCGCAACACGCCGGGTTCTGCGTGACGTGAGCGCGCGCTCGTCGCCGGCGAGCGCGCGCCGGCGCGCGTCAGCGCCAAGAACCAACTCGCTCGGAAACGGCCCGGTGACGTAAGCTCCGACCGGTCCCGCCCTCGTAGCTCAGGGGATAGAGCACGGCTCTCCTAAAGCCGGTGTCGCAGGTTCGAATCCTGCCGGGGGCACTTATATAACCGCAGGTCACCACCTATACTTCCCTCGCATTCCTGTCGTCGTGCTATCTGCGTGCTGGCCGGTGCCGGACATCGGCATTCAGACCGGAGGGACCTCGTCCAGCGCCGCCGACAGGTACTTCGATATCGATTGACGCGGCATCTGGGCCCGTCGCCCACAGGAACGCCGGTCCCTGTTCGGGGTAGGGAGCGCCTCCGAGGACGGCGCGACTCTTGTGGCTCGTCGGAGCAACCGACCACGACTCGGAGTTCTACTGCGATTCTGGTTCGAATATTGGAACCCAGGACTGTCTGAGAGCTCGTTCTGGCACAGTCGACACACATGTACGCGACGCACGGCGTGCCTCGGACATAGCGCAGCCCTGTCCAAACGGGTGAGCGCGGTGACCGATGTGCAACGTCTCGGAATATGCTTGATTGAAGCGCGAAAACAGGAGGGAGTCTCTCCATGGCCGCGTCTTGGGCTTCGTCCCCAGCGACTCGTGCCGCCATGCGCGGCAACCGACGACGGGACACAACGCACGAACTTGCCGTCCGGCGGCTAGTGCATGCGACGGGCCTCCGCTATCGCGTCGATGCCAAGCCCGTGGCCAGTATCAACCGTCGAGCTGACCTTATTTTCACGCGACCACGCATTGCCATATTTCTTGACGGTTGCTTCTGGCATGGCTGTCCACGCCATCTGCGCCTCCCGGTGGCCAACGCTCAGTATTGGTCGGCGAAGATCGCGAGTAACGTCGAGCGGGACCGCGAAACTGATGAGCGGTTAGAAGCTATGGGTTGGATTGTTCGTCGTTTCTGGGAGCACGAGAACCCTACGCAAGTAGCAAGCGAAATAGTCGCCTTAGTGCGCGATCCGCTCTGCCCTTCTGGCGCACCTGCGGCAAGCCACGACACGATCCACGACTGAGGCCAGCCGTCATCCTTTCATCGCTTTCTGATTGGGAGACGGCGTAAGCTACGCACGCCAGTCGCGCCGGCGAAGCCATAACTGGCGCTAATCCCCGACGGTGATGTTGGCACTGTGAACCGCCCTGGAAAAGTTGGAGGCTCCTGACCTTGGAAACGAGGATGCAGGTATGCCGAAGGAACAGTCAGCTGGCA